>DATKEU010000513.1:0-4964 GCA_035544495.1 Polyangia bacterium
CGGCAGGTCGCCTGCAGCAAGCGCACCGCCTTCTCGGGCGCCGTCCGCAGCAGCGCGCGCGCGTCGGCCACGCGCGCGGCCAGCTCGCGCGCGCACACCTTCTTGAAGATGGCGGGACGGCGAAACTGCTCCTTGGCGCGCGCGCGATCGCGCGGCGACAGCGGCTGGCGCGCGAGGAACTCCCGCCACTCTCGCTCCAGCTCCGGCAGCGGCGCGCGGTAGACGTCGCTGAAGTCGCCCGCCGAGCGATAGAGCTGGCGCAGCTTCTCGGCGCCGCGCGTCTGCAGCAGGAAGGTGCAGAACGATCCGGCCAGCACGTAGGCCCGCGCCCCCGAGACCGTCGAGAACCCGGCGCCCACGATGGTCGCCAGCGGCGGCGCCCTCCCGTCGGCCACCATGGCCTGCGCCTGCTGGTGAATCGTGGAGGGGCCTTCGGGATCGCCGCTGTCGGCCGCCTCCGCCACGCCTTCGATGAGGCCGCTGGCGATGCGCGGATAGGGCAGCGGGCCTTTCCAGTGCCAGCCGAGGGCGATCCCCAGCAGCGGATCGCCGAAGGCGCCAGCGAACACGTGCGCCATCTCGTGGCGCAGGCGCGACGACGGGAAGCGATCGGCTTGCAGGAAGATCTCGCGCGTCCAGGGCTTCGCGTACAGCGTCTGGCCGGCGCCCACCGTCTCCTTCTTCAGCTCGGCGGAGGGGAACTCGTAGACGGTGATGGGGCCCGCCGGCTCCACGCCCAGCGTCTGCCGGAGCTGCTGGTAACGGAACTCGAGATCCTCGGCGGCCAGCGCCAGGTCGGTCTTCGTCCGGGCGGCGGAGGCGTAGCGCAGGACGAAGTGCGGTGTCCGCAGCTCCTCGGACAGCACGCGCGCGAGGTCGGCGTGGCGAACGTGAAAGCCGAGGCGACCGCGCGCGCAGAACAGCGCCGCCGACGCCGCCAGCAGCAGCGCCGCGCCCGCGACGCGACCGCGGGGCCAGCGGCGCGGATCGCTGCCGCGGCCGGCGATCGCGGCGGCGGTGGTCACGGCGGCGGCGATCCAGACGATGTTCACAAGCCGGAACGTCAGCAGGCGCAGCGGCGGCCGCAACGCCTCGTCGTAGATCGGCCCCGGGAAGTAGCCGCCGAACGGATCGAAGGCGAACACCGCCGGATCGAAGTACGCGCGCCAGAGCGCCCAGACCACGGACAGCGCCGGCAGCGCGAAGGCGGCCAGGCGTCCGCGCCGCGGAAACACCAGCCCCGCCAGCGCGCCCGCCGGCGCGGCGTAGAGCATCGTCCCCACCGGCAACAGCGCGTAGAAGGCCAGCCCGGCGGCGACGTTGCAGTTGCTGACGCGAATGGCGTTGCCCAGCGACAGAAGCAACGGAGCGACCAGCAGCAGCAGGCCATCGCTGGCCGCGCGCCCGACCAGCCGCCCGACGGGCGGCGGCTGTCCGGGCAGCCAGGCGCCTTCGCGGCGCGCCCGCGCCACGACGCCATGCCCGACGTCGACGCCGGCCAGCGCGGCGGCGAATCCCAGCGCGAACGAGAAGTCGAACCCCAGCAGATCGAAGAGCGGGACGAAGTCCAGGACGACCGCGAAAGCCGCCAGCAGGCCGGCCCAGATCAGCGCGCGCCGGCCGAACCGAAGTTTGACGGTGGCGATCGCTCGCTTTAGCATCACGGCAATACCACCATGTCCGACGAGAACGAGCGGCGACAACAGCAACGAGCGCCCATCGATCTCAAGGTCGAGTACAAGCGGCTGAACACGTTCTTCTACGATTACACGAAGAACATCTCGAAGGGAGGAACGTTCATCCCGACCGAGAAACCGCTGGCGGTGGGGACGATATTCCTGTTCCGGCTGCTGGTGCCCGCCCGCACCGAACCGCTGCCGCTGCGGGGCGAGGTGCGCTGGGTGGTGCGCAAGGGCGAGCCGCCGCCGCCCGAGGTTCCGGCCGGCCACCAGCCCGGCATGGGCATCCGCTTCGTGTACGACAGCCCGGAGCAGCAGCGGGAGCTCGAGCGCCTGGTGGAGAAGATGATGGTCGACAGCCTGGGCCAGCTCATCTACTCGCGCCTGGTCGGGGCGGCGGAGCCGCGCCGCGCGCCTGGCCGGGACGAGAAGAACCGGTCGTAGTTTTCGACCGGGACCGCGGTCCGGTCAGCGGCGAAGGCGCTTGGCCTCCTCCAGCGCCGCGCGCGCGCCGTCGACGTTGCCGAGGCCGATCTCTGCTTTCGCCAGCTGCGCCAGCACCGCGCCGCGATCGTCCGGGTTCGATTCCAGCGCGTGGCGCAGGTGCTGGCGGGCCCGCGCGAAATCTTTCTGCTCGACGTACGCGCGGCCGATGAGAAAGTTCGACAGCCAGAGATCGGGATCGCCGTCCAGGCTGCGCGCGAGGAGCTCGACGGCGCGGTCGAGCTTGCCCTCCGCCAGGGCGGCGAGGGCCAGGCGCGCCACGGGCAGCGCGAAGCTGCTGTTCTGCGCGGCGGCCTCCTGGTACCAGGCGATGGCCTCGGCGGTGCGGCCGGCGGCCTCGGCGATCTCGCCCAGGCGCGCCTGGGCGGCGCCGAAAGCGGGCGCCAGGGCGCGGCAGCGGAGGAGCTCTTGCACCGCTTCCGTGACGGCGCCGCTCGCCTGCAGCTGGGCGCCGATCAGGTAGGCGGCGTTGCACGACTCGGGGTTGCGCGCCTGGGCCTGGCGAAGGGCGGCCAGCGCGTCAGCCGGAGCCGCCTCGACGCTGCCGAGCAAGAGCCAGGGGACGTAGAAATCGGGGGCGGCGCGCGTCGCCTCGGCGAAGCAGCGGCGGGCGTCGTCGGCGCGCCTGCCCTGTTGCTGGCGCAGGCCATCGTAGAGAAGGCGTTCGACCTCGCCGTCGCCAGCGGCGACGTAGCGCGAGCCCGGGAACGTCGCGCCGCTGTCGCCGTCGTCGCCGTCGTCGCCGTCGGGGGCGAGCGGCTCGCCACCGCCGGGCGTCGGGTATCCGAGCGCCTCCGCCACCTGCCGGTAGAACGCCAGGCGCTCGGCGGCGCGCGGCCGTTCCAGGCGCGTGCCCGCCACGACGGCGCGCGCGCGTTCGGCGACGGCGCGCCGCCCGGCGGGGTGCGCGGCCGCCCAGTCCAGCGCCGCCTCCAGACCGGCGAGATCCGCGAACAGAAGGCCGGTCTCGCCCGGCACCACCGACGCCCGGTACGGTTCCAGGTCCGAGCAGACGGCCAGCACGCCGTGGGCGGCGTACTCGAGAAACTTCACGTCGGAGCGGCAGCGGTTGAACGGCGTCGGCAGCAGCGGCGCCAGCCCGACGTCGAGGCGGCGCAAAAAATCGTAGTAGGCGTCGACGCTGCCCGCGGGCGTGAACGAGAACCGCTCCGCCGGCAGCCAGGAGAACAGGGCGCGGAACGACGGATCGCCCATGATGGCGAGATCGGCGTTCGCCTGCCGGGCGAAGAACGAGCGCAGCGCCGGCGTCATCCAGCCGAGGTCGTCGCGGTGCCCGAGCGACCCGCCCCAGCCGACGGTGAGGCGGGCGCCTTCCCCGGCGCCACCGCCAGCGGCACCGACAGGATCGGCCGCGCGCGCCGGCGGCATCTGCCACAGCTGGTTGCCGAAGACGGCGCGCCGCGGGTTGAGGTGGCCGAAGCGGCGGTCGAGCTCGTCGACCGTGAACTGGACGAAGTCCGCCTGCCGCGCCAGCTGCGACGACAGGCTGCGCGAGATCAGGTTGGTCGCCAGGTACGCCGTCGGGCTCCAGGGCTGCGGCGCGAGAAAGTGGTCGTTGATCTCATAGCCGGTCAGGCGCCGCGCCCGCCGGCGCGCCGCGATCACGGGCAGATAGTCGGCGTCGACGACGTCGCACAGGATCAGCACGTCGGCGTTCGCCAGCCGGCCGGCGCGCGCCAGGGCGGGCGTCAGCAACGATCCGCTGATCACCGACACGCCCGGCAGCTCGCCCAGCGCCCGGCAAGGCTGCAGCGTGCGATAGATGTGGTCGCCCTGGCGGCCGCGGTTGGGCGACTCGACGTGGACGATCCGGATCGGGTGGGCGCCCGCGCTCACGATCGCCGGCCGGCGATCTCTTCGGCGCCGGTGCCCGCGACGGTCGCGCCCAGGCCCTGACCGGCGGGCGCGGCGGCGACGGCGAAGCGGGCCTCCTCCTCGCGGAAATCGGCGGAGAACAGCGCGCGCATCAGCTGCACCGTGGCCGCGGCGCCGCCCCCCGTGTGCGGGCCCACGGCGGCGTTGAACTCCGCCGCGCTCTGAAAGCGGCGCGCGGGATCCGTCTCCAGCGCGCGCGCCACCAGCTCGGCGCAGGGGGCGGGCAGGGCGCCGACGCGCCGGAGTTCGTCGGTGCCGGGCCCGGTCGCCGCCTTGACCAGGAGCTCGTACGTCGTGTTGCCCCGATAAAGAACCTCGCCGGTCAGGCAATAGAACATCACCAGGCCCAGCGAGAACAGGTCGGCGCGCGCGTCGACCTCGCCGCCGCGCGCCTGCTCCGGCGCCATGAAGCTGACGTTCCCCTTGACCACGCCGTGCTGGGTCCTGGTGACGCGCCCCTCGGCCTTGACGATGCCGAAGTCGAACAGCTTGACCTCGCCGCGCGCCGACACCAGCACGTTGCTGGGCGAGACGTCGCGGTGAACGATCCCCAGCGGATTGCCGCTGTCGCCCAGCTTTCCGTGCGCGTATTCGAGCGCCTTGAGCGTCTCGTGCACGACGTACATCACCACCGGCACCGGCAGCGGATGTCCTTGCCGTTCGATCACCCGCCCGGTCAGCCGGGTCAGATCGCGGCCGAGGATGTACTCCTGCGCAAGGAAGTACTCGCCGCCCACCTTGCCAAAGTCGAACACCGGGACGATGTTCGAGTGCACCAGCGTCGATCCCATGTTCGCCTCGTCGATGAACTGCGCGACGACGGCGGGATCGCGGGCCAGCTCGGCGCGCAAGCGCTTGACCACGAAGGTGCGGCGGAAGCCCTCG
>DATKEU010000514.1:0-3356 GCA_035544495.1 Polyangia bacterium
GCTGCTCTTCCGCTGAGATTACCTTCGCTGGCGGCGTCGGCGGGCGGCCGCGGCGGCCAGCGCCATCGCGGCGACCGCAAGCGGATGACCGGCGGCCGATCCGTGCGCCGGGGCCAGCGCGCAGCCCCACCCCGCGCTCACCGCGCCGCGATCGGCGGGCGGAGGCAGCGGCGCGGTTCCGCCGTCGGACGAGTCGTCCGTGCCGGCGGTCCCTGCGCCCGGTGGCGCGGCGCCGTCGCTGCCGGTATCGGAGCTGCCGGTCGCGCCGCCGGCTCCGCCGACGTCGGCCGTGCCGCCGGTCCCGCCGGGGCCGTCGCCACCGCCGGCTGAGCCACCGCCGCCGCCGGTGCCGCCCGCGCCGCTGTGTCCGCCGCTGCCGCCGGCTGCCCCGTCGTCCGGAGGCGCGCCACCGTCGGCGGGCGGGGCGCAACCGTTGCCGGCGCGCGTGGTGACAGCCAGCGGGCAGGTGGCGGCCGCCACCCCGACGCCGACCTGCAGCGCGCCGCTGTCCGGGTAGGTGACGTCGGCGCCGGCGGTGGTGGCGAGGAATAAGTAGGGATGGCAGCCCGCGCCCAGCGACAGCCGCGCCTCGTACGCGCCGCGCGCGGGGGCGCCTCGCGCCAGCGCGAGCGGGGTGCACGCGCCGTCGACGACGACGGCGAGCCGGGACGGCGCCGCGCCGCTTGTGTCGTGGTACGTGGTTCCGAAGGTGATCGCGCCGCCGGCGGCGGCCGTGGCCGGAAAATGGATCCCGTCGGCGAGGCGCGGGTGCGTGACCGGCGTGGCGATGAAGTCCTGGGTCCAGTAATTCTGGAACGCGGTTCCGCCCGGCACGAACCCGTCGCCCAGCAGCGTGAACTTCGCCGAGAAGATGTTGTCGCGATGGCCGGTCTCGCCGGGCGCGGCGCCCACCTCGTTGATCCAGTTGTGCACGGCGATGAACCCGTCGCTGATCGACTTTCCGGCCGCGATGTTCTCGCCGATGCTGCTCCAGGGGCCGGCGTAATAACCCAGCACGCGCTTGAACGCGTCCGTGCCGTCGCACGAGTTGTGCTGGAAGCAGGGAGTGTCGTGCATGTCCTGCGCGTGCGCGCGGGCCGCGTGGTTGAGATCGACCTGCCACAGGAGCGGCGGCTGCGCCGGGTAGGCCGGCCAACCTTCCGCCGACGGATCGGCGCGGGCCCGGTTGGTGGCGTAGAGCGCGACGCGCTCGTCGTAGCTCGGGAAGTCGCCGGCCGGCAGTCCGAGCGCCGCGCGCGCGATGTCATGGGCCGCGTCCTCGCGCGCGCAGCCGGCCATCGAAGCTGTCAGCAGGCCAGCGAGCGGCGCGGCGAACAACACACGGCGCACCGGTCAAGGAGACCGCGCCCCTCGGGCGCCGTCAAGGTGGGGCGCCGGATTCAAATGCGGCGCGGTCGTCGGCGCGTTGATCTAAGATCGGCGGCACGATGAGGAAAAAGGGCTTGTCGATGTTGTTCGTGTTGTTCGTGTCGGTGCTGGTGGGTTGCGCGACGGGCGCTGGTCCGCGGGGGCAGGGCGCCTCGGCGGACAGCGGCGGCGTCGGGCGGGCCATGCCGCCCATCACCGTGCGCGCCCTGGAGGGTGGCAAGGCGATCGATCTCGCCGGCCTGCGCGGCAAGGTGGTGCTGGTCGACCTGTGGGCGTCGTGGTGCGCGCCCTGCAAGGAAGAGATGCCGATGCTGGACGACATCGCCGCGCGTCTGAAGAAGAAAGGCGTCGAGGTCATCGCGGTGTCGGTCGACGAGAAGCGCGCGAGCGCGCTCGGTTTTCTGCACTCGCGGCCGCGCTGGTCGCTGACGCTGGCCCATGACCCCGAGGGCAAGATCCCCGAGCTGTTGCAGCCGGCCAAGATGCCGACGTCGTACATCGTCGACGCGCACGGGATCCTCCGGTATGTGAACTCCGGGTTCGAGCGGGCGGATGCGGCGGTGATCGAGCAGAGACTGGTGGCGCTGGCGGGCGAGCGCTGAGGTCGGACGCGACGGGGGCGAGGGAAGGCGCGGTTGGAACGGGGCGAGAGGAGCGGCGAGTCGGGTTGGCGCGCGGCGCCCCTCACCGCCGACTTCGTCGGCTGCCTCTCCCCCTGGAGAGGCGCCGGACGCGCGCCTGTTCCAAGTACAACAGCGCTGCTAACGGCGCGGCTCGCCTCTCAACCGCTGAACGCATGGGCCAGCAGCGCCCACCGTCGAGGCCTTGGACGCCGCTCAACCAGATCGCCCTCCAGCGCGTGCCGGGAGGCGAGCTTTGCTCGCCGGACGGCCGCCGATCGGAGGTTTGGAACCCGTTCAGGGTTCCAAACAAAATAGACGACCTTCCACCTCGGCCGGTCGGAGAGAATTCTCAGCCCCTACTTTCGTAAGGGGGGAACCACAGAATTGACCGCATCGGGCTTCCCGACTCGCGGGCGTGCACATCCATCGGTCAGGGGCGGCTCCCTAGTGCGCTCTTGTAGGGAAAAGAATTGCTCTCCGTGTCGCGCCATGCAGAAGGTCTGCGGACCAGCATGGCCAGCGGCTCGCGCGCGGTCAAGCACGTTCAGCCGCGTTCGACGGGCGCGGCCTCAGTCGGCCTTGTTTGACTTTTCCGTCGGGCCGCTGGGCGAGCCGGCGGGGACGACGGCGGCGTCGGCGGGTGTCTGGGCTTCGCCCTTGACTTCCTCGCGCCAGAACGCGCCCACGCCGCCTTGCTTGGCCTCGGACCGCGTCCCGCGCGAGAGCAACTCCTCGCGATCCAGAATGGCGTCGACGCGGCGGTAGGTCGGCTTGGCGTGCTCCAGCGTGTCCATGCGGATGGCGTCGCACGGGCAGGCCTCGGCGCACAGCCCGCACACCACGCAGCGAAGCTCGTCGATCTCGAAGATCTTCGGGCGCTTCTCGATGCGGCCGTCGGGCGCCTCCTCGGGGACGATGGTGATGCAGTGGGCGGGGCAGGCCGTCGGGCACATCATGCAGGCCACGCAGCGGGTCTGGCCGTCGTCGCGCAACATCAGCCGGTGCAGGCCGCGGTGGCGCTCCGGGTACTTCTTCTTCTCCTCGGGATATTGAATCGTCTGGATATCGGTCTTGCTACGCAGCCCGACCAGGTTGCCGATGAAGTTCTTGGCGAAGTGGCGGAACGTGACGCCCAGCCCTTCCGCGATCGCCGGCAAAAAAACCTGCTGGCTCAGGCTGCCCGGGCGGCTGACGACCTTGACTCCGATGGCCATGACGACGTTCTCCCGTTTACCGCTGCTGAAAATAGAGAATGACCAGCGCCGTCAGCACGACGTTGGCGATCGACACCGGCAACAGACGCTGCCAGCCGAGGCGCATGAGCTGATCCGACCGGAAGCGCGG
>DATKEU010000515.1:0-4385 GCA_035544495.1 Polyangia bacterium
GGCGACACCGTCCTGCAACGGCTGAACAACATCAACGAGGAGCGGTTCCAGCCGCTCCCCGACGATCGCAAGGTGCCGGCCTGGGTTCGCCGCGCCGTCCTGCGCGGGCTGAAGGCCGATCCGGCGCGGCGCTGGCCGTCCATGGCGCCGCTCATCGCGGCGCTCGAGGACGACCCGCCCGCGCGCCATCGCCGGCGGTTTCTGGCCGTTGCCGTCATCGCCCTGGTGGCGGTCACCGCGGCGGGCGTCACGCATGTGGTCCGGCATCACCGCCTCGAGATCGACCGTCAGGTCAGCGGTCACCTGCACGACGCCGCCCTGGCCGGCAGCGCCGGGCGGGCCAAGGAGAAGGCGGCGCGCGAGCTGCGGCGCCGGGCCTTTCAATCCTTCGACGCCGCGGAGCGCGCGCGCGGCGAGGAGCTGTGGCGGGAGGCGCTGGCGCTGGTCCCCGCCGCCGACAGCGCCTACGAGCGCGCCGAGCGCGCTTACGAGATGGCGCTGGTTCTCGATCCCGGGCGCGCCGACGTGCGCGCCGAGCTGGCCGATCTCATCTACCAGCAACTTCTGTTTGCGCGCGAGCTTCGCCGCAACGACCAGGCGCGCGCGCTCGGCGCTCTGCTGGAGCGGGACGACGAGGACGGGCACCGGCGGGCGGCGCTGCAGGCGCCGGGAACGCTGGCGCTGCGCACGACGCCGGACAGCGCCACGGTCTTCCTCGACCGATATGAACGCGAGCCCGCGACCGGCCGGCGGATGGCCCGCCCTGTCGCGGGGCCGCCGCCCGCGCCCGGCGCGATCATCGCGCTGGAGCCAGGGTCGTATCGCGCGCGGGTCGGCGCGCCCGGATACGCCGACGTGGCCTACCCGTTCGAGCTCTCCGAGGGCGAGCACCTGCAGGCGAGCCTGCGTTTGCCTCAGTCGTCGGAGATCCCGAAGGACTTCGTCTTCATCCCGGCCGGGGAATTCTGGTTCGGCGACGCCGATGAAAACCTGCGCAACAGCTTTCTCGACACCGTCCCGCTGCACCGGCGGCACAGCGACGCGTTCCTGATCGCGCGCCACGAGACCACCTATCGCGAGTGGATCGACTTCCTGACGGCGCTGCCCGAGGAGAGACGGGGGTTCTATGCGCCCCAAGCCTCGGCGCCTCTGCGCGGATCGCTGCGGCTGCGCCAGGTCGACGGAGATTGGCAGCTCACATTTCAACCGACGTCCCAGCGCTACAGCGCGCGGCAGAACGAAACGTTCGTCTATGTGGGACGCGACCGGCGGACGCGCCAGGATTGGCTGGAATTTCCGGTGGCCGGCACCGCCCCGGTCGACGTCGAGCGCTACCTGCGCTGGCTGCGGGAGACGGGCCGCGTGCCCGGCGCCCGGCTGTGCACGGAGGTGGAGTGGGAGCGGGCGGCGCGGGGCGCGGACGATCGCGTCTACCCGCACGGCGACGAGCTGGGCCCGGACGACGCCAACTTCGACGTCACGTACGGGCGGGTCGATTCGGCGTTCGGCCCGGATATGGTGGGCGCGCACCCCGCCTCCCAGAGCCCGTTCGGGGTCGACGACCTGGCGGGCAACGTGCTGGAGCTGGTGCGTTCGTCGCTGAGCGCGAACGGACTCGTCATTCGCGGAGGCGCTTACTACTTCAACTCGGCCACCTGCCGCGTCACGAACCGCAACCAGGTGTCCGCGACTTTCCGTGACGTGACATCGGGGATCCGCGTCTGTGCACCGGCGCCCGAGACTCCGTGATAGCGAGGGTGACTGTGACAAAGAGCGTCGGTCTTCCGTGGACTGTGACTGTCCTGACTCTGGCTCTCCCCGCAACGGCGCCGGGGGCGCCGAGCAGCCAGGGAATTTCGCCACAAGGGATCTCACCGCAGGGGATCTCGCCGCAGGGGATCTCACCGCAAGGGATCTCACCGCAGGGGATCTCACCGCAGGGGATCTCGCCGCAAGGGATCTCACCGCAGGGGACGCAGGCGAGCGGGGTGGCGCTGCTCGGAACCGATCTGCTGGCGGCAGAGCTTCGGGGTGTCGACATCGGATCGGTCGAGATCCGCGGCACCACCGCCGCCAGCGACGTCCAGCCTTTCGAGCTCACCAGCGGCCCGGGGATCAGCACCGGCGCGGGCGACTACATCTCCGTCGGCGGCGCCTCGGCGGCGGGGCATTACGCGGTCGCTCACCTGGTCGACGCGGCGGGCGCCGCCGCGGAGGATCTGGATCTTTACATCGCGGACGAACGCGCCGACCCGGTGCCGAACCTGTTTCATCGCGGCGACGACCAGCAGAACGACGACGTCACCCTCTACACGGTCTTCTTCTTCCACAAGTGGAGCGGCCAGTGGGCGTCGCTGTGCCCGTTCCACGCCGCCACCGGAGGCGCGACCGCCATGGCCATCGCCGAGGATCCGGCGCAGCCGAACCGGTTCATCTTCGCCTGCACCGCCAGCGGCGTCGCGGCCAAGTGCGCGCGCAACTGGGGATTCCGCCCCTGGCGCACCGACCAGACCTTCGTCTTCGACGACGGGACCAACGACTGGGTGGAACAGACGTTCGCCCTGAAGCCGTTCTACGACGCGTGCAAGATCGCCGCGCGCGCCGCCTATTGCCAGGATCGCCAGAGCTTCACGCGCAACGGAACGCTGATCGATCTGTTCGACACGCGCCAGTTCGTCTGGCCGAACGCGATCGAGAACCCGTTCGGCGACGATCCCGATTCGCGGTGGATGTTCACGCAGGAATTCTTCGTCTCGGTCGCGCCCCTGCAGAGCCATCCCCAGCTGATGGCGTCGGCGCTGCAGCGCACCCGTTACCGCGAGCTCTCGCCGATCGGACAGTGCGCCGGCCTGGCCTTCGTCGATCGCCTCGAGCAAGACCACTTCGAGGACGGCCGCTGGGCGAGTCCGCTCACCGGCACGCCGCGCATCCAGGTCATGTCGCCCAATTATTGCGCTCACAACGAACACGAGGTCGGGGCGGCCCTGGCGTGGGACTGCAGCCCGTGCACGACGTCGGTCTGCAAGCAGCAGCCGCGCTGCTGCCGCCTGGATCAGCCGGGGGACGTCTGGGACGCGCTTTGCGTCGACCAGGCCGCGGTCAGCTGCAACGATCCGCCGGGGCGGGTCTGGCCGCGCGACCTGCCGGCGACACCGGCGCCGCCGCAGAAGTTCCTGCTTGGCCCGGGCGGCGCGGTCGAGCGCCTGGACGGCTCCGGGACAGACGCGGACGCGGATGCGGCGACGATCTCGGGCTGGGCCTGCGACCCGGAGTGGCCCGGGGCGGCGGTGACGGTGGCGATCTACGCGGGAGCGCCGCGAGAGCAGCCGGGCACCACGCTGCTGGGTCTCGCGTACGCCGACCAGGCGCTGGCCTCGCCGTTGGCGCGCGAGGTCAGCGCCGCCTGTGACGGTCCGGGCCGCGCCAGCGCCCGCCACGGATTTTCCTTCACCGTGCCGCCCGGCGCGGGCGGGCACGCCTTCGTCTACGCGCTGGACACCGCCACCCCCGACGGACCGGCGGCGCCGCCCACGCTGCTGCGAAATGGGATCGTCGATCTGACCGGGACGATCGGCAGAGGCCGCCCGGTCGCGGCCGTCACCACCGGATGGATCGAGGCGCCCGCCTCGGGCAGCTACACGTTCTCCTCGCCGGTCGAGCCGAGCCGTCTCTTCGTCAACGGCCAGACGCTCGTCGACTGGTGGGATGGCCCGGGTCCAACCCAGGGCAGCATCGATCTGCTCGGCGGCGGCCGCTATCACGTGCGCTGGGATCGCGCGGGCTCGCCGCCGCCCGGCCAGGGTCCCGTCGACGGCGTCACCTGGCAGACGCCGGACAGCGACGGGCAAACGCCGATCCCGGCCGCGCTGCTTTACCGCCTGGCGCCGGGCGGCGGGCAGGGGCTGGCCGCGACCTATTTCGACGATCCGCACTTCGCCGGCCCGTCGATCCAGCGCCAGGATCCCGCCGTCGATCTCGGCGTGGGCCCGCCCGAGACCGTGCGGTTGCCCGCGGGCATCGCGCCCTCGACATTGTCGGTGGTCTGGGAAGGCGAGGTCGTGCCGCTGTACTCGGAGGCCTACACCTTCAGCGTGACCAGCGCCGGAGTCGCCGACCTGTCGATCGCCGGCCAGGAGCTGCTGCCGCCAGAGATTCCGCGGCCGCCACTGGCGCCGGCCTGCCCGCACGACATCTGCGCGCTGGGCGACAAGCTGACCGCCAGCAGCGCGCACCAGCGGGCCTGCCACCCGTGCGTCGACCAGATCTGCGCTCAGGATCCGTACTGCTGCAACGGCGGATATCTGTCGTACTACTCCAGCGAGCCGGTCTGGGACGCCAAATGCGTGGCCGAGGTCGGCGCCCTCTGCGGCCTCGACTGTCAGAAC
>DATKEU010000516.1:0-3073 GCA_035544495.1 Polyangia bacterium
ACGGGCTCCGGAAGCCGTGGTACTGGGACGAGTTCATCGAGGGGCTGGAGGTGTGGCACCACGCCCTGCACCTGGGCGTCTGGTTCTGGCGGCCGACGGTCTGGTGGAAGCCGCAGGCGGGCGTGTCGAAGGCCGAGCGACTGTGGCTGCAGTCGAAGTATCCGGCGTGGGAGGAGATCTACGGCCCCATCTGGGACGTCATCACCGCCAACATCAAGGCCGGGAAGGTCGAAGAGACGCTGCCCGCGACACTGCCGTGGCTCTGCAATCTCTGTCAGCTGCCGGTGAGCACGATGTCCAAGTCGGCGAGCGGTCGCTGGTCGGTCAAGGACTTTCCGCTGGACCACAATGATTACACGTATCACTTCTGTTCCCGGGTGTGCCGTCAGATCTGGTGGGAGGATCGGGATTCGATGCACCTTCCGACGGTGCTGGAGCGGTTCCTGGGCGGCACGATCCAGCCACAGACGGTGCCCGGCGTCCTGGCGTGGATGGGCATCACGCCCGACGTCGCCGGCGACGACGCCTATGGATATCGCTGGGCAAGTGCGGGTGCCCGATGACCGAACCGCGGCCGATCCCGCTCAACGCCCTGTTCGGCACGGATTTCGTCAGCCTGCTGGTCGTCGTGCTGAGCACCGACACCATGGCCGAGGTCAGCGCCAAGGTGGCCGCCAACGTCGTCGGCAAGCGCGTCGCACCCCGCCAGGCGGAGATGGCCGTCTATTACAAGGACGAGCGCGTGCCGGCCGCGCAGACCGTGGCGGAGGCAGGCATCGGGCCGATGCAGTTCGTGTTTGTCGACTACGTCGATGATTGAGGAGAGGTGCGGATGAACGACGCCGTCGGTCCGGTGCTGCGCATGTGCGAGGAGGTCGAGCAGGTCATTCGATCGATCGTCGAGGACAATCCCGACCAGGAGGTCGACGTCCTCGACAGCGGCGCCTACGTGCGCGTGCAGGCGCGCGGGTTCTTGCGGGTGACGCGCGCGTCGTTGCGGCGAAACCTGGGCGACGGCTTCGAGATGCGGCAGCTGGGCGCCATGCTGTCGGCGTTCGCCGGCCGTATCTCGACCACCAGCGAGGAGATCACCTGGACCCTGACGGCCGCGCCGGCCAGCGACGAGGGAGCGCCATGAACGAAGATCTCACGCAGAAGTTCGTCCCTCGTCGCCGGACATGGACCGGGTTCGGCGATCTGCGCAAGGTGCCGAGCGAATACGAGATCGTCACGCACGACACCAACTACACCGCGCGCAAGAATCGGGACGCGGCCCTCGAGCAGAATCCCTCGTCGGCGGCGAATCTCTGGTTCCTCACCTACCGCGACAGATCCCCGCTGCGCGCCGACAGCTGGCTCGACTTTCGCGATCCCGACGAGATGACCTACCGCCGCTACGTGACCACGCAGGACCAGCAGGAGACGGTGGTGTCGGGCGTGCTGGAGAAGTACGCGGCGGCCGACCGCGACCGCCAGCTCGGGCCGGGGTGGCGGGCGGCGCTGGCGGCGCTGTTCGCCCCGACGCGGTTTCCGCTGCACGGGCTGCAGATGTGCGCCGCTTACCTGGGGCAGATGGCGCCGTCGTCGTACATCACCAACTGCGCCGCCTTCGCCGCCGCCGATCTGCTTCGCCGCGTTTCGCTCGTCGCCTATCGCACGCGCGAGCTGCAGCGGGCGTTTCCGGAGGACGGGTTCGGCACGGCCGAGCGGCGGCTGTGGGAGGCCGACGAGCCGTGGCAGGGAGCCCGTCGGGCCGTCGAGCTGGCGCTGACGGCATACGACTGGGCGGAGAGCTTCGCCGCCGTCAATCTGGCGCTGCTGCCGACGCTGGACGATCTGTGGCTGCGCCAGCTTGGCGAGGCCGCCCGGGTCAACGGCGACGAGGAGACGTGGCTGCTGCTGGCGAACCTGGCCGCCGACGCCGCGCGATGCCGCCGCTGGAGCGCGGCCCTGGCCCGGTACGCCGTCGATCAGCGCCCGGAGAACGCCGCGGTCCTGCGGCGCTGGATCGACGTCTGGGCACCACGCGCCGACCAGGCGGTGGCGGGTCTTGCCTCGTACCTGGCCGCGCTTCCCGAGCACCAGCACCCGGAGGAAGAAGCACGCGCGTCCGCCCGGAGAGCGCGCGCGACATTTCTGGAGGCGGCCGGCTTGCCGAGCGCCTGACCGGAGCATGCGATCCCGGACGACCACGCCGCCAGGTTCGCCGGACGCATCGGTCGAGGATTCGCGCGCGGCGGTCAAGCCCGAGGCCGGCTGGACGTTCGCGCTTCACGCCGACGATCTGTGGGAGGGCGAGATGGTCGGCGTCGTCTGCGGCGGCACTGACGTCCTCGTCGCCAGGCTGGACGCGGAGGTTCGCGCCTACGAGAACCGCTGTCCCCACGCCGGCTCGCGCCTCAGCGACGGGTTCCTCGAGGCGGCGAAGCTAACCTGCAGCGCGCACCGCTGGGAGTTCGATCTCCAGACCGGCGCCGGAATCAATCCGGTGCGCTGCCGACTCCGCCGCTTTCCGGTGAAGATCATCGACGGCGACATTCTGATCCAGCTTTGATGGCCGGCGGTCACGGCGTCGGGCGTACGCTCGCCTGCGGAGCTTCGCCGATCTCGCGCGCAGCACAGTGCGTCGGGCACAGGGCTTTTGTAGCGCCGGTCGAGCACGGGTCTTTTGTTGGGCCGCAAGAGAGATGATAACCTTGCGCCCGCAAACGCTGTTTCAGCGGTTGCTTTTGGGCTTTGCGTGAGCGCTCGCGATTCCGGCGACTCGCGCAACGCCGCCCCCGCGAAACGCCGAAACAGCCGACATGTTCTCTTCCTCCGTGCTCAATCTCGATCCGACGGCCGAAACACACCGCATCGTCGAGGCGATCCGCGCGCAGGTGCTCGGCACGTTGCGCCGCCGTGGCGCGGTCGTGGGGCTGTCGGGAGGCGTCGACAGCTCCGTGGTGGCCGCCCTCTCGGTGCGCGCCCTCGGCAAGGACAAGGTGCTCGGTCTGTTCATGCCCGAGCATCATTCCTCCGGCGATTCGCTGCGGCTCGGTCGCATGCTGGCGGAGTCTCTCGGCATCACGGC
>DATKEU010000517.1:0-13572 GCA_035544495.1 Polyangia bacterium
GGTCTCGGTGAACGGGCGGCGCGCCAGCGGCGGCAGATCCCGGGGCTCGAGCACGCGCAGGTTGTCGGGCGGGCGCAGTCGCGCGACGTCGTCACGCTGCTTGTCCGACAGCGTCTGCAGCGCGGGATCGTCGGTGAGGCGCCGGATCTCCCCCAGCAGGGCCAGCTTGCGCGCTTGAACCTCCGGCGTCCCCGGCAGCACGTCGTAGACCGTCGCCACCTGTCCGATCACCGGGCGCGTCGGCGAGTCCTTGGCCAGGATGGCGGCCTTGATCGGCTCCACCTGCGACAGGCGATCGGCGAGGACGATGATCGGGCTCGGCCATCGGCCGAACACCTCGCCCATGTTGTCGTCCAGCATCTTGCGCTCGGGCGTGCGCGCCACGTCGGCGCGCAGGCGGCGAAAGTCGTACTCGAACGGCGCGCTGGCGAAGTGGCGCAGCGCGAACAGCGCCGCCACCGTGATCAGCGCGGCGGCGGCCACCAGCTCCGGCGACCAGGCGAGCAGCAGGCGCGACAGCCGGCCCAGCGACGTCGGCGGGCGACTGGGGAGCGGCGTCCCGCCGGCTCGCGCGCGCCACACCAGCCAGGCGGGGATCACCGAGTAGGCCGCCGCCCAGCAGGCGAGCGATCCCGCCGCCGCCATCACCCCGAACTGCGAGAAGCCCCGGAAGCTGGTCAGCGTCAGCGACAGATACGCGGCCGCCGCCGCCAGCGCCGCGGTCAGCGTCGCCCGCCCGGTGCCGGCCACGGCGGCGCGCACGGCGGCCGTCGTCTCGGCGCCGCTTGCCGTCGCGGGCCGCGGGGGCAGAAGCTCGCGGATGCGCGACAGCAGCACGATCGGGTGATTGATGCCGTTGCCGAGGATGATCGATCCCAGGAACGCCGTCGTCGAGTTCAGGTACCCGAAGGCGATCTCGCCGGTGGCGAAGGCGATCACCGTCCCCAGCGCCGCCGCCGCCACCACCAGCACCACCGATCGCAGCTGGCGGAAGTAGAGGATCATCGACAGCGCCACCAGCAGCGTGCAAAAGATGGTCACGCCGATGATGTCCTGCTCGATGGCGCGCCGGTTCTCGATGGCGGTGATGACCGGGCCCAGGCACTGCACGCGCATCGCGGGATGGAACGACGGCGGCGGGTGAGCGGCGGTGAAGGCGTCGACGGCGTCGACCAGCGCCTCGCCGGCGTGCTCGCCGAAGATGTCGGAGGCCGGCAGCACGATCACCCAGGCGACGTCGTCGCGCACGAAATAGCCGTCGGGAAACCGATCGGTCACCGGCGAGCGGTCGAGACGCTTGCGCAAGGCCTGGTCGTCGCGGGCGTCGTCGCCGACCGAAACGAAGAGCGGGTTCTTGCGCTTGCCGATCTCGCGGCGCAGGCGATCGCGCGCCGACTCGAGATCGTCGACGCCGGCATAGAGCCAGCGGTTGTCATGAAAGAAGGCCTGCAGGTCGCGCAAGTGATAGGCGGCCAGGTCGACCTCCGATCGCGGCAGCCGGCGCAGCGCCTCGGTCAGCGCGGCGGCGTAGCGCAGGTTGGCGGCCCGATCGGGCGAGCGGATGGCGACCGTCATCAGATTCAGGTTGCCGACACGCGTCTCCGTGCGCCGCAAGGCCAGCACCGCGGGGTCGCGGCTGGGCAGAAGCTCCGTGAAGGCGGTGCGCAGCGACAGGCGCGAGGCCAGCGCCGTCGCGGCGAGGGCCAGGATCGCCGCGGCGGCGAGCACCCGCGCGGGGCGGGCCAGAAGACCGGCGACGACGCGCGCCCCGCGACCACCGACGCCGTCGCCGCCATCGCCATCGCCGCCGCCGCCGCCGCCAGCTTCCGCTTCCTTGTCCATCCCCCGCGCGTGCACTAACTGGCCATCACCGATCGGTAAGCATCCGTCAGCCGCGTCGCCACCGCGTCCCAGGTGAAGTGGCGCGCGATGTGCTCGCGCCCGCGCTGGCCGAGCGCGCGCCGCGCCGCCTGCGGCCGGGCGAGCAGGCTCGACAGCACGTCGCCCAGCGATCCGGGCGAGCCCGCGATGAAGGTGCGGCCGGCACCCGAATCTTCGATCAGCTCGCCCACCGCGCCGCGCGCCGGGCCGACGACGGGCGTGCCGCAGGCCATCGCCTCGGCGGTCGCCAGCGAGAAGGTCTCTGTGCCGCTGGTCAGCACGGCGACGTCGGTCGCGCCCAGGGCCGCCGCCACGTCGGCCGGGCGGTCGAGGTACGGCTCGACGCTGACGCTGGGCCGGTCGCGGGCGAACGCCGCGATGGCCGCGCGCGAGGGGCCGTTGCCGACGAAGCGCAGGCGCGCGCCCGTGCGGGCGTGCACGTCGTCCCACGCGGTCATCAGAAGCCCGAGCTCCTTCTCGGGCGAGAACCGGCCGAGGTACGTCACCAGGGGCGCGCCGGTATTCGTGGCGGCGAGCGGCGGCGCCGGCGGCGGACGGAACGTGTCGACGTCGACGCCCAGGCCGACCCAGCGGACGTGCGGAACACCCAGCTCAGCGAGCCAGTCGGCGATCTGGCGCGACGCCACCAGCGTGGCGTCGTAGCGCCCGAACTGCCGGCGCACGAATCGCCAGGCCGCCGCCACCGCCCGGCCCGCCAGGCTGGTCGGCAGGAACCGGCGCGCCAGCGGCTCCACCAGCTGGCGCGGGAAATCGGTGTGAAAGAACCCGACCACCGCCGGCCGACGCGCGCCCAGAGGCGCCAGCGCGCGGTGGATCATCGCCGGAAGAAAATAGTGGCTGCCCACCTCGACCACGTCGGGCTGCAGCCGGATCAGGAGGCGGCCGAGGGCACCGCCGGAGCGAAAGAGGTGATATTCGCGGCTGAACGGCACCGACGGGCCGGCGATGGTGTGCAGTGTGCCGCGCCCGAGGGCGCTCTCGCCGTGCGCCGGGCCGGGCGTGACGAAGTGGCAGTCCAGTCCCCGGCGCGGCAGCACCTCGGCCTTCTCGCGGTAGTAGCGCTTGATGCCGCCGCTCTTGGCGGAGAAGAAGCTGGTGACGTCGACGATCCTCACGCCACACGCTCCGCGTCGGCGCCGGGGACGGCGGTCGCGGTGGCGGTGACGGCCGAGGCGGCGGCGTCGTTCGCCGATGCGCCCGGCCGCTGGTCCCAGGACGGCGGCGGCGGGTGGGCGGCGGCGGCGCGCGACACCGTGGCCGCCAAAGCTCGCTCGTCGAGGAAGCGCCGGTATTCAAGGAACGTCCCCTCGGCGGCGCGCTTCATGTCGTACCGGCGCGCGAACACCACCGCCGCCTGGCCCATGCGCGCCCGCGCTCGCGCGTCGCCGAGCAGCGCGCCCAGGGCGGCGGCGATCTCCTCGGGGCGCCGCCCGTCGACGGCCAGGCCCGTGATTCCGTCGCGCATGTTCTCGGACGCGGCGCCGCGGTTGGCGACGATCACCGGCAGGCCCGAGGCCTGCGCCTCGACGACGGTGTTGCCGAAGGTCTCGGTCTCGCTGGTCGAGACGAAGAGATCCGCCGACGCCATCAACGCCGCCAGCTCGGGGCCGCGGCGCGCGCCCAGGAAGATCACGTTGGCGGCGCCGCCGGCGCGGGCTCGCAGCCTGTCGCCATCCGGGCCGTCGCCGACCAGCTGCAGGCGCGCGCCCGGCACGCGCGGGGCCGCCAGCGCGAACCCGTCGACAAGAGCGTCGAGCCCCTTCTCGCGCGACAGCCGCCCGACGTAGATCGCCGTGGGCGCGCTCTCCTCGCCGGGCGCGCGCGCCTGCCGCCGCGCCGGCGAGAACAGCTCCAGGTCGACCCCGCGCGGCAGGCGCGCGACCTTGTCGGGCACGACGCCCAGCTCCCGCAGGCGGCGCGCCACCGCCTGCGACGGGGCGAACACGCGGTCCATCGCGCCGTACAGCCAGCCGCACAGCTTGGCCAGGATCGTGCCCACCATCGGGTCGCCGGTGATGCGCGTGCCGTATTCGGGCAGGTCGGTGTGGAACTGGCCGACGATGGGCAAGCACAGCGTGCGCGCCGCCAGCAGCCCCATCGCGCCCATCGGGCCCGGCGTCGACACCTGGACGAGATCGATCTGCTGATCCAGAAGGCAGGTGACCAGGCTGGGCAGGTGGGGGAGGGCGAACTCCATGTCGGGGTAGTCGGCCAGGCGGTGACGCAGGATCGACGGCACGCGGATGATCCCGTCGCCGTCGGTGGTGACATGATCGCCGTCGCCGCAAGCGACGAGGAAGAGATCGTGTCCGGCCGCCGCGGCGGCGTCACGCAGGCGGCGCAGGCCCAGCGCCACGCCGTTGATGTCGTCGATGGTGTCGGTCAGCACCGCGACGCGCGGGTTGCCGGGCGACCGCGGGAGCACCCCGAGATCGGCCGAGTAGCGCCGCGCCGACTGGATGTCGTGGCCGTGCCAGCGCGCGCCCAGGATCGCCGGCAGCGAAACGGTGATGGCCTTGACGACGGCCGGCAGCTTGTCGGCGAACGCCGCGAGCTGCGCTTGCATGAGAGGTGCGGCCAGCTCGGTCCAGGCCTCGCGGCTGCTGCGCACCAGCACCGACTCGACCAGCGTGGCGAGCTGGGCCTGCGTCGGGTCGGTGTGGCCGCGCGCGGGCAGCTCGGTCCAGTCGACGGGCCCGTCGGCCTCCTGGGCGGCGTCGAGGAAGTCGACGTACTTGATCATCGTGGGGCCCAGGCCCGCCAGCGGCGCGTCGCCGGCGCCGCTGCTGGCCGTCTGGCGATCGGCGGCCTCGCCGTCGCCGTCGTGGTGGTCGTGTTGGTCGCGGCGGTCGTCGCCGTCGTGGTGGTGCTCATCGTGCTGCAGGTAGCCGCCGATCACGCCGTAGACGTTGTGCTGCAGCACGCGCGTGGTGCCGTGCTGGCCCGCCGGTTCCGTGCGCCGCGCGCGCAGCGCCGCGGTCACGCCCGCGCCCGAGCGTTCACCGACGAAGGTGGTGTACGCGCGGGCGATCGACAGCCCCGCGTGATCGTCGCTGCCGCCCACCAGGCCATAGCGTCCGTCACGGTTGATGAAGGGGACGTGGGGGTGGCGCTCGGCGAACGATTGCAACATCGCCGGCGTCAGCCCGGCCAGGATCGCGCGCAGCGCTTCCTCGTGGGCGGCGTCGCGCGTGCCGTTGCGCAGCTCGAGGTTGCGGAACATCAACAGGCAGCGCTCCAGGTGATCCTTATGCAACCGCCGATTCACCTGCGACAGCGGGTGACAGAGTAAAAATTCAACACTCTGGTGGTGAAGATATGACACCAGCTCGTAAATATTGCCGCGCAGTCTCTGAATTTCGGAGTGTTGTATTTCCGAAATGTCGAGGACGATCGTGTGAACGATGCAACCGTCTTCCGGAAAACGCGCCGACACCTCTTCGCTGATGAACGTGTCGTCGGCCTGCGCGCACAGCTCCAGCGCGCCGTCGATGGTGTCGTGATCGCACAGCGTCACCAGGTTCATGCCGCGCGCCTTCGCCGTCGCGTACACCGCGGCCGGCGTGGTGTAGCACTCGGCCGAGTGCGCGCTGCGCATGAACCAGCTGTACGGGCGATCGGAGAAGCGGGAGTGAACGTGCAGGTCGATCCGGACCTCTTGCGCGGGTTCGCCGGTCGGCAGTGTTGAATTCTTGATCATTGTTGTCGACGCCTCGAGTGTGGAGAGATCGAATGTCACTTCGGTCACGGAACTGCGACAGGATCGTGTCCGGTCGTTTATGCATTGAAGTCCAAAGCACTTCGCGGGCCAGCCCGGGAAAAGCCGCGCCTTCGCGGGGTGGTATCGAACGTGCTAACCACTTCTCGACGATGAACGCGTCCGCTTTTCACCGCCGCCGCGACCAGCGCGAAGACGCGCCGCGCGCGCTGCTGTGCGTGTCTATCGACTGCGAGCGCGACAAGGGTCCGGCCTGGCGAGTCAGGCGCCCCGCGTCGTTTCGCGCGGTGCACGACGGGATCGCGCAGCGGTTGCAGCCGCTGTTCGCCGCCTTCGGCGTCAAGCCGACGTATTTGCTCTCGCCCGAGGTGATCCGCGACGACGCCAGCGCCGAATGCCTGGCCGCCCTCGACGGCGCGCACGAGCTGGGGACGCACCTGCACGCCGAGTACGTCGCGCCCGGCATCGACGACGACGCCGAGAGCGAGATCTTCCAGGCCGCGCTGCCGCCCGCGCTGGAGCGGGCCAAGCTGCAAGCGCTGACGGCGCTGTTCGTCGATCGATTCGGGCGCCGCCCGCGCTCGTTCCGCGCCGGGCGCTTCGGGATCGGCCCGGCGTCGCTGCCGATCCTGATCGACCTCGGCTACTCCGTCGACTCCAGCGTCACGCCGCTGCTCGACTGGCGGCGGGCGGGCGCGGGCGCGCCCAGCTTTCGCGCGGCGCCCCTCGGACCGTATCGCCCCGATCCGGCGGCGCCCGCCCGTCCGGGCCGCGGCGCGCTGTGGGAGGTTCCCATCACGATCCGGCGCGGCCCGTGGCAGCGGCTGCCGGTGATCGGAGCGCGGCTGGGGCACCGCCTGCCGCACCGCTGGCTGCGGCCCACCTGGGGCCGCGCGCGCGATCTGGTGGCGCTGGCCCGCGAGGTTCTGGCCGAGGCGGACGCGGCCCCGGATCGAACCGCGCCGGCGATCCTGAACGTCATGTTCCACAACGTCGAGGTGACGCCGGCGACCAGCCCCTACGCCGCCACCCAGTCCCAGGCCGACGCGATCCTGCGCCGGCTGGCGGCGCTGCTGGCCTTCGCGCGCGACGCCGAGATCCCGTCCGTGGGTCTCGGCGATCTGCCGGAGCTCCTGGCGTGAGCCGGCGATCGCCGCTCCTGCGCGCGGTGGGGCGCGTGGCGCCCTGGCAGGCGGTCAGCCGCGGCGCCGCGGCGCTGCTGCCGATCCTGCTGGCCACTTGGTTCGGGCGCTCGGCGGCCACCGATCTCTACAGCTTGATGGCCGCGGTGTTCGTGCTGGCGGGCTCGATGGTGTTCGCCTGCTTTCAGGACTCCGCGCTGATTCGGGTGGTGCTGGACGTCGAGCGCGACGATCGGCCGAGCCTGCCGTCGCTGGCGGGAGCCCTGCTGGCGTACACGCTGCTGGGCGCGTCGGTGCTGGCCGCGGTGGTGGGCGCGGCGGCGTTCGCCGTCATCCGGGCCCGGACGGCGCCGGCGCTCGGCGCGCTGGTGGGACCGATGTCGGCGGGGTTCTCGCTCTATCTCTTCTCGCTGGCGCTGCGCTCGCTCTTCTCGTCGCTGCTGGCGGCACGCTTTCGCTTCGTCACCGAATCGGTGGGGATGGCGATCGGCTCGTGCGCCGCCGTCGGTCTGGCGCTGGCGCTGCGCGGGCGCGGCGTGGCGGTCATGCCGTTCGCGCTGGCGGGCGGCGAGCTGGTGGCGGCGGCCGCGCTGTTCGGCAGCCTGTGCCAGGCCGGCCTGCGCCCGCGCCTGACCTGGCGCCGATCGCCAGCCTTGCGGCGTCTGGCGGGCCTGGTGGTGTCGGAGATCGGCGGCGCCGCCGTCGTGCGCGCCAACCCGCTGGTCGATCAGCTGAGCGCCCAGACGCTGGGGATCGTGGGCGGCGGGACGATGCTGCGGCTGTCGGGCGATCTCGGCCACGCGGGCGCGTCGCTCCTGGGCCCGCTGTTCCTGTCGATCCTGCTCAGTCATCTGGCGATGGCCGGCGCGCGCGGCGACTATCGCGATTTCCGCGCCACGCTGGCGCGATCGCTGGCGACGGTGACGCTGCTGCTGGCGGCGGTGGCGGTCGTCGCGGGCCTTCTGCGCGGGCCGCTGGTGCGCGCGGTTTACGGCCGCGGGGCGATGGACGCGGCGGCGCTGGTCCGCATCGCCGACGTGCTGCCGTATCACCTGGTCGGGCTGGCGCCGCTGGGGGCGCTGATGGTGCTGGCGCGCGCGCACGTCTCGCTGGGCAACAGCCGCATCCTGGTCGGGATGGGGGCGCTGAACGCGACGGCGAATTTGCTGTTGAACGTGATCCTTTCGCGCGTCATGGGCCTCGAGGGGATCGCGCTGGCGACGTCGATCGTCTGTACCCTGGTGGCGGTGGTGTTCTGGATTCGCCTGCGCGGCTTGCTGCCGGCGCCCGGCGCGCCCGCGTCGCCGCCGGTGCCGGTGCCGGTGCCGGTGCCGGAGAGGCCCGCGTGAGCCGCCCGCCCGGGCCCGTCGTCCACGTCGTGGCCGCCGGCGAGATCGGCGGCGCCGAGCGCATGCTGGCGCGACTGGCCGCCGCCGCGCCGGGCGCGCGCCGTCACGTCGTCGCGCTGTGGACCGACGATCGCGCGCTGCGGGCGCTGTTCGCCGGCGCCGGGCTGACCGTCCTCGCGCCGCCGTCATGCCGGGGCCCGACGCTCACGGCGCGCCTGCGCGCCACCGGCGGGCCCGACGTGGCCTGGCTGGCGGCGCGGCTGCGGACGCTGGGCGCGGCGGCGGTGCACCTGCACACGTTCGCCTCGCACGTGCTGGGGACGCGCGCCGGTCGGCGCGCCCGCGTGCCGATCGTGCGCACGGAGCACTCGCGCCGGGTCTACGACAACTGGCTCTGCCGTCCGCTGTCGGCCTGGTCGCTGCGGCGGTGCGCGCGCGTGGTGGCGGTCAGCGCCGATCTCGGTCGCCTGATCGCCGGGCGTTTTCCGGCGGTCGCCGGCCGGCTGCAGGTCATCTCGAACGGCGTGGCCGTGTCGCCCGCCGCGCCGCCGCCACCCTGGTCACCCGGCGACGGAGCGCTGCGCCTGTCCCTGGTGGCGCGCCTGGAGCCGCGCAAGGCCGTCGATCGAGCGCTGCGCGCGCTGGCCCGTGTGCCCGGGGCGCGCCTGGACATCGTCGGTGACGGCCCCTTGCGCGCCGAGCTGGAGGCGCTGGCCCGCGCCCTGGGCGTCGCCGCGCGCGTGCGCTTCTGGGGCTATCGATCGGATCCCGAGACCATCGTGGCGGCCAGCGACGCCGTCGTCTGCAGCTCGCGCACCGAGGGGCTGCCGCTCGGCCTGCTCGAGGCGATGGCGCTCGGGCGGCCCGCCGTGGCCGTTCCGGTGGGCGGCGTTCCGGAGATCGTCGCCGACGGCGAGACCGGGTGGCTGGCCGCCGCGCCGACCGCCGACGCGCTGGCCGACGCGATCGCGCGCGCCGCCGCCGCCGGCCGCGCCGAGCGCCGCGGGCGCGGAGCCGCCGCCCGCCGCGCCGTCGAGCAGCGCTTCTCCGAGGCGCGGATGCGCGACGCCTACGAGGCGGTCTATGCGTCGCTGCCGTCAGACGAGCCAGCGCGCGTGCTGGCCGCAGAGCGGGATCTCCGTGCGGGCGAACTCCCGCTTGAACTGAGCGATGGCTAGCCGCTTGGGATCGGTGTCGCCCGGCGTCGGCACGCCGCCGAGGTCGAAGTCGCAGCCCGCGTCGCGCGCCCAGCGGATGGCGGCCACGACGGCCGGCACGGTCTTCGAGAAGCGGCAGGGCTCGTCGATCGTGGCGCCCATCGCGTAGGTCACCAGCGCGCCGTGGCGCACGGCCAGGACGGCCGCGATGGGCCGCCCGCCATGCTCGGTCAAGAACAGGCCGGCGTCGCCGCGCCCGGCGTTTTCGCCCGGGCCGCCGCCGAGGTCCAGCGCCGCCAGCGCCGCGTAGAAGCGGGGCGGCTTGCCGCGCTTCCCCTGGCGCGCCATCAGCGCGTCGTGCAGGCGCGCCAGCACCGGCAGATCCGCCGCCGTCCCCCGGCGCGCCGTCGCCCCCTCGCGCTGGGCCAGCTTGATCTTCTGGCGCAGGTGCAGGTTGGCGCCGCCCGCGAAGATGTCCGCCTCGGCCTTGCCCGCCACGCGCACGCGCAGCGTGTTTGCGTGCGCGCTGGCCGGCGCCTGCACGCACGTCCAGCCGAGCACGCGCAGCGCCGCCCGCGCCGGCGCCGGCGCGCCCACCGGCTCCGTCCAGTACGGCATGACCAGCAGGCGCGCGATCCCGCGCCGGCGCGCGGCGCGCGCGACCGCCGTCAGGATCGGCCCGAGCAGCGCCGCGTCCTTCACCACCGGCCCGCGCTCGACGATCGCGTACGGCAGCGGCAGGCCGGCCACCGTCGCCCGCAGCACGTGCGCGGCGCCCGCCACGCGCCCGTCGCCATCGCGCAGCAGCACGAACGACGAGGCGAACGGGCGGCCAGCACGCGCCACCGGCGCGAAGAAACGCGCCTGCGCGTAGTGGCCGCTCGCCGCCGACGACACGAACGCGTCGTACTGCTCGCCGTCCTCGCGCGCCAGCGCCCGCGCCCAGGTCAGGCGCAGCGCGGGCGGCGTCGCGGCCGCGCGATCACCGGCGGGCGCGGCGGCCGGATTCACCGCGGTCAAGACGCTGCCTCCGCCCGCTCCGCCGTCGCCGTCGCCGGCCCGCGCCCGGCGGCGCGCAGGATCTGGTCGTGGATCCGCGCCGCGTGCGCCGCCGCGCCGAAGTCGCGCACGGCGCGGCGGCGCGCTGCCTCTCCCTGCCGCGCCCGCAGCGCCGGATCGCGCAGGTAGCGCAAGATCGCGCGCGCCAGATCGGCCAGGTCGCCCGCCTTCGGCAGCAGCGCGCCCACCTCCTGCCCCTCCTCCGCCGCCAGCATCTCGCGCACGCCGCCGACGTCGTAGGCGATGACCGGCTTGCCGAAGGCCATCGATTCGATCACCGCGCGCGGTAGCGGATCGGGGTAGACGCTGGGGACGATCGCGACGTCCCAGTCGGCCAGGTACGGGCGCACGTCGGCGCGGAATCCCAGGAACAGCACGCGCTCCGCCGCGCCCAGCTCGGCGGCCAGGGCGCGGCACTCCTCGACGTGATCGGGCCGGAAGTCCTGGGGCGTGTCGCCGACGACGACGAAGTAACAGCGCCGCCGCTCCTCCTCCGTCATCAGGCCCCGCGCCACGCACGCCGCCCGCACCAGCTCGAGGTAGCCCTTGCGCCGCAGCACGCGCCCGTGGCTGCCGAACACCACCGCGCCGGGCGGCAGCCCCAGCTCCTGCCGCAGCCGTCCGGGCACGCGGGCCGGCGCGAAGGCGTCGGTGTCGACGCCGTTGTGAATCACCGCCGTCTTGTGCGCGCACTCGGGCACCACCTCGGCCGCCGCCGCCGACACGCAGACGATGCGCCGCACGGCGCGCGACGAGGCCAGCCAGTCATGCAGCGGCCGCACCGCCGGCGGCAGCGACGTGTAACGGACGTGCCACAGAGCCGGCACGCCGGTGGAACGCGCCACCAGGCCGCCCACGACGCCGGCCACCGTTCCATTGCAATAGATGAGGTGATAACCGCCGCGCCGCACGCGCAGCGCCGTGCGCGCCACCGCCGCCGCCATCCGTCCGGAGTTGCCGCAGGCGCGCAGCCAGCGCACCGGCCAGGCCGCCGCGAAATCGGCGCGCGCCATGGCGCGGGACCACGGCTCGAAGATGTTCTCCACCCAGCGCGGCTCGAACAGCAGGTCGTCGGCGACGGCATCGCCCGACAAGAGGTCGCTGACCTCCCCCGGGCGCGGCAGCAGCACCGCCCGGTGGACGCGGCCCGGATCCAGATAGCGCAGGATCGCGTGCAGGCTACGCCCCGGTCCGCCGTTCCGGGCCGTGTCGTTGATGAACAGGACCCGCATGCTTTGCGCGCGTTGAAAATTCGACATGTGTCTGTCAGGCGCTGACAGCGCGCGCCCCGGCGCGCCGCCGCTCTTCGTTGGTGTGGCGGGGAAACCTGCAATTCGCTCGCCTGCTGTCGCCAGGGGCCGGCCGTCGCATTACCATGGCGTCACTTTTCGGAGGAGACGATGTTCAGCGGACACTTTGGGGTGGCTTTCGCGTCGAAGCGCCCGGCGCCGGCGGTGTCGCTGGCCACGGCGATCCTGGCCGCGCAGTGGCTGGATACGCTGTGGCCGATCTTTCTTCTGCTGGGGATCGAGCACGTGCGCATCGATCCCGGCAACACGCGCCTGACGCCGCTCGATTTCTTCGACTATCCCTGGACCCACAGCGCGCTGATGGCCGTGGTGTGGGGCGTGGTCTTCGGCGCCACGCACTTCGCGTTCCGCCGCTCGGCGCGCGCGGCGTTCGTTCTGGGCGCGCTGGTGCCCAGTCACTGGGTGCTCGACTTCCTCACCCATCGCCCCGATCTGCCGCTGTGGCCGGGTGGGCCGCGCGTGGGGCTGGGGCTATGGAACGCGCCGGTCGCCGAGGCCGTCCTCGAAGCGGCGATCTACGTCGCGGGCCTGGCCGTTTATCTGCGCGCGACGCGGCCGCGCGATCGGCGCGGGCGCCTGGGCGCCTGGGCGTTCGCCGTGTTCATTCCGCTCCTGCACGTCATCACCGCGCTGTCGCCGCCGCCCCCCAGCGTCGGCGCGCTGGCCTGGTCGGCGGCGATCCTCCCCTGGCCGCTGCTGCTGTGGGCGCGCTGGGTCGATCGGCATCGCCAGCCGCGCTGAAGTGGCGCGCGCGGTCCTGCTGGCGTTCAGCGCGGCAGGGAGATGGTGAAGATACAGCCGGTCGGCGTGTTCGGTTTGTGGGCGAGCTTGCCGCCGTGGAGGGTGACGATCCAGCGCGCCACCGCCAGTCCCAGGCCCAGGCCGCCGCGGCGGCTCATCAGCCCCGCCTCGCTGAGGCTGGCGATCTTGAAGAGATCGGGCAGGGCTTCGGGGACGATGCCGCCGCCCTGGTCGGTGACGTGGATGGCGATGCTGTTCTCGATCGCGTCCAGCCGGACCTCGACGGTGCCCCCGCGGGGCGAGTTGTTGACGGCGTTGTCGACCAGGTTGTGCAACGCCGCTCGCAGCCGCACCGGATCGCCATGCACCGTCATCTCGCCGGGCGGCGCGGCGAACCGCAGCGACACCTCCCGTTGCTTGGCCACGCTCACGTTCTGCAAGATCACGTCGTCGATGCAGGTGGCGACGTCGACCGACGACCGCGCCAGCAGCGTGGACCCGCTCTGCATGCGGCTGACCTCCACGACGTTGTCCAGGATGGCCACCTGGGCGCGCGCGCTGTGATCGATCGCGATCAGCGCGCGATCCAGCGAGTCGGACATCGGCGTGTTGCGCCTGATCATGTCGCACCAGAGCACGATCCCCGACAGGGGGGTCAGCATGGCGTGACGGAGAATCGAGGCGAATTCGACGCTGGCCGTTATGGTGCTGGCCGGCGCGCCGCGCGAGCTCATGATCCCAATGGGGATGCGGTCAGGCCATCGCCACGGGAGCAAGCCCGCGGATGGTCTCCAGTAAGCGTGAGGTGTTCACGGGCTTGAAGAACGTCTGTCGCGCGTCGAGCCCGGGCGCCTCGGCCGCGCGCTCGCCGCTGGCGGTGATCACCACGACCGGCACGTCGGCCACCGCCGGCAGCGCCTTCTGCAGATCGCGAAACTCGATCCCGTCCATGTACGGCATCATCAGGTCGAGCACGATCAACGACGGCTTGGTGTTGGCGCTGTTCAGCCAGTGATAGGCCTCGAGGCCGTGAGCGGCGCACTCGACCTCGTAACCCTGTTGCGTGAGCAGCTCCGCCAAAGACGTGCGCAGGACGAAGTCGTCCTCCACAAGCAAGATTGGCCGGCGCATTTTCGGGCTCATGGATATCCCTCCCAAGAACCTTGTTATCGTCCCCGAAGCGTTGATTGTTGT
>DATKEU010000518.1:0-4478 GCA_035544495.1 Polyangia bacterium
CGGAGGGGGTCTCGGCCGGGGTCATGGATGCGCTGCTGGAGCTGGCGGTCAGCATCGGCGTCGAGGGGTGGGAGGGGCGGCCGGTGGGCGCGCTGTTCGTGGTCGGCGATTCCAGCAAGGTGATGGAGAAGTCGCGCCAGCTGACGCTGAACCCGTTTCAGGGTTACTCCGAGGACGAGAAGAACATCATGAACCCCGACATCCGGCACTCGCTGCACGCGTTCGCCGTGCTGGACGGCGCGTTCGTCGTGCGCGAGGACGGGGTGGTGGTGGCGGCCGGGCGCTACCTGAACTTCGACGAGCAGAAGGACGTCGACGTGCCGCTGGGGCTGGGCGCGCGCCACATGGCGGCGGCCGGGATCTCGCGCGATTCGGAGGCCATCGCCATCGTCGTGTCGCAGACGTCGGGATCGGTGCGCGTGTTCCGCCACGGCAAATCGGCGCTGGAGCTGGCGCCGCGCGTGCGGCGCAGCTGATGCGCGTCCGACGACGACAAGTTGGTGGCCGGCCGCCGTTCGCGATACGATGCGAGCCCGGCGGATGACTTCGACGAGGTTCGCTTGGGGTTGGCTGCCCCTGGTTTCACTGGCGGCGCTGCTGCTGGGGCAAGGCGGCGCGCGCGCCGAGAACGCGGCGCGCGCGCGGGAGCTGTTCCAGGAAGGCACGACCTATTTCGACGTCGGCCAGTTCGACAAGGCCATCGATGCCTGGCAGCGCGGGTACAAGGAGAAGCCCGATCCGGGTTTCCTCTACAACATCGGGCAGGCCTATCGGCTGTCGGGCGATCCGCACAAGGCGATCTTTTTCTACCGGGGGTTCCTGCGTAATTCGCCCAAGGCGCCCAACCGAGCCGAGATCGAGCAGAAGATCGCGGCGCTGCAGAAGCAGATCGAGCAAGACGCTGCCAGAGGGGCGACCGCGCCGCCGGCGTCGCCGCCACCGGGTGCGCCGCCGCCGGCCAGCGCGGCTCCCGGCGCCACCACCTCGCCACCGGTCGGCGCGATGCTCGAGTCGCCGCCGCCGGCCGCGCCGCCCGGGCCCGCGCCGCCCGTGATGGCCGAGGTGCCGCCCGCCCCGCTGGCGCCGCCCGCGGTGGTCGCCATTGCTCCGGGCGCCACCGAGCAGATCGCCGCGACGCCCGCGGCGCCGCCGCCCGCCGCGCCGCGGGCGCCCGGGCGCGCTGGCCTGGGGGTGGCGCTGGGAATCGACAGCTGGGGCAAGGGCCTGCACGGCAGCGCCCAGCCGTCGTTCGCGTTCGCGCTTACGGGCGGGTACACGTTCTGGGGCGCGCCCGAGCGACGGCTGGCGTTCGGCATCCACGGCATCGTGTCGTTCTCGTTCCTCGCGGAGAGCCCGCAGAACATGCCGCCATGGAAAGAGACCTTCTGGTCGTTCATCGCCGAACCGTCGCTGCGCTATCGCTACGGGCGGCTGTCGCTGTCGGCCGGCGTCGGGATCGGGATCATCGCGCTCGGCGGGTTGCGCGAGCAATCGGCGCTGTTGCAGCCCGACGCCGGCAAGACGACGACGGTGACCGGAACGCAGTCGCTGCTGGTGGTGCGTCCCGCGCTGGGCGTTGACCTGGTCATCACGGGCGGCCTGGCGGCGACGCTGACGCTGGCGTTTCCCTACAGCCCGAAGCCACAAACCTACTTCTACGCGCCGATCGCCCGCACCGAATTGCTGCTGGGCCTCGCGTATCGGTTCTAGATGCGGGTCGCGAAGGGACGCACGGCGCCCGCGCGGCCGAGGTTCCGGCGATGCAGTGTCTGATCCTGGCCGGCGGGCTGGCCACGCGCATGCGGCCGCTGACGGAGACGATCCCCAAGGCGCTGATCCCCGTCGGCGGCGTCCCCTTCATCGATCATCAGCTTGGCTGGCTGTCGCGACACGGGGTGACCGACGTCGTGCTGTCGATCGGTTACCGCGGGCGCATGCTGGCCGCGCACGTGGGCGACGGCGCCCGGTTCGGCCTCGCGGTGCGCGTCGTCGACGAGGGCGACGACCTGCAAGGGACGGCGGGCGCGCTGCGGCTGGCGGATCAGCAGGGCGCGCTGGCGCCCTCGTTCCTGGTGACCTACGGCGATGCGTTCCTGCCGGTCGACTTCGCGGCGGTGTGGGATCGCTTCCGCGCCTGCGGCCGGCCGGCGCTGATGACCGTGTTCCGCAACGACGGCCGCTGGGACGCCAGCAACGCCATCTACGAAAACGGCGCCGTGATCCTGTACGACAAGGCGCACCGCACGCGGCCGGCGGCGGCGTTTTCGTACATCGACTACGGCCTTCTGGCGTTCCAGCGCGAGGCGGTGCGCGCGCGCGTGCCGCCGGCAGGCAAGGCGGATCTGGCCGACCTCTGTCATGCTTTGAGCGTGAGCGGGCAGCTGGCCGGCATGGAGATCGCCGAGCGTTTCTACGAGATCGGCTCGCCCGCCGGCCTGGAGGACTTCGAGCGATGGGTGAGCGGCCGGGCCTGATCGTCCTGGATCGCGACGGCGTCCTGAACCAGACGGTGCCCAATCCCGCGGAGCCGCGCCCCGACAGCCCGCTGCGCGCGGCGGAGGTGGCGGTGTTCCCCTGGGTCCCGGCGGCGCTGCGGCGCTTGCACGCGGCGGGGTTCGGCCTGGTGGTGGCCAGCAACCAGCCGGCGGCGGCGAAGGGGAAGGCGACGCGCGCGGCGCTGGACGAGGTGCACCGGGTGATCGTCACCGCCGCCGAGAGCGCGGGCGCCGTCATCCTGAGCTCGCACGTCTGCTTTCACCGCGCGGAGGACGGCTGCGCCTGCCGCAAGCCGGGGACGGGCCTGCTGGAGGAGGCGTTCGCCCGGCACGCCCGCTTCGCGCGCGAATCGTCGTGGATGGTGGGCGATCGCGCGACCGACGTGCTGGCGGGCGCGGCGCTGGGGCTGCGAACGGCGCTCCTGGGTGGCGGTGGCGCGGACGGCGCGCGGTGGCTGGCGGACGAAGAGGCGGCTCTGAGGGCCAGGCAGGTTCAGCCTTCCTATCGCGGAACCGATTTGCGAGACTTCACCGACCACGTGCTGGAATCGAAATGACCTCACTGGACACGATCAAGATCTTCGCCGACGGGGCTTCGCTGCCCGACCTGACGGCCCTGGCCGGGAACGCGCGCATCGCGGGCTTCACCACCAACCCGACGCTGATGCGCAAGGCGGGGGTGAGGGACTACCGGGCGTTCGCGCGGGAGGTCCTGCAGCACATCACGGAGAAGCCGATCTCGTTCGAGGTGTTCGCCGACGAGTTCGCGGAGATGAACCGGCAGGCGCGCGAGATCGCGACCTGGGGCGGCAACGTCTACGTGAAGATTCCGGTCACCAACACGCGGCGCGAGTCGGCGGCGGCGCTGGTGAAGGCGCTGGCCGCGGACGGCGTGAAGCTCAACGTGACGGCGATCTGCACGCTGGCCCAGGTGCGCGAGGTGGCGCAGGCGCTGGCGGGCGGGGCGCCGTCGGTGGTGTCGGTGTTCGCGGGGCGCGTCGCCGACACCGGGCGCGATCCGGTGCCGCTGATGCGCGAGGCGCTGCAGATCTGCCGCGACCGCGACCAAAGCATCGAGCTTCTGTGGGCCAGCCCGCGCGAGCTGCTGAACATCGTGCAGGCGGCGGAGGTCGGCTGCGACATCATCACGGTGACGCCGGATCTCCTGAAGAAGCTGGAGCTGGTCGGAAAGGACCTGGGCGAGTTCAGCCTGGACACCGTCAAGATGTTCCACAGGGACGCGCAAGACGCCGGGTACAAGCTGTGAGCGCCGGGCGCGGCGGGGGATCGGGACCCTCCGGACAATCCGGACCCTCGGGACAATCGACCGGCAGCGACAGCGAGTTCGTGCGCCTGTTCCTCGACGAGAGCGTGCGCGCCATCCGCGCCATCGACGCGTCGGCGGTCGACGCGGTGGCCACGGGCCTGGCGCGCGTGCGCGACGGCGGCGGGCGGTTGTTCATCCTGGGCGTGGGCGGGTCGGCCGGGCACGCCAGCCACGCGGTGAACGACTTCCGCAAGATCTGCGGGTTCGAGGCGTACACGCCCACCGACAACGTCTCGGAGCTGACGGCGCGCGTGAACGACGAGGGGTGGGACACCAGCTTCGCGGAATGGCTGAAGGTGTCGCGCCTGGGCCCGCGCGACGGCGTCCTGGTGTTCAGCGTGGGCGGCGGCAGCCGCGAGAAGAACGTCTCGATGAACCTGGTGCTGGCGCTGGAGCTGGCCCGCGCGGTGGGCGCGGCTATCTTCGGCATCGTCGGGAAGGACGGCGGCACCACCAAGCAGACCGCCAACGCCTGCGTGATCATCCCGACGGTGTCCCCCGATCGAATCACGCCCCACACCGAAGGTCTGTGCGCCGTGGTGTGGCACCTCCTGGTCAGCCATCCGGCGCTCAAGCGCGCCGCGACGAAGTGGGAATCGACGAAGTGACGGAGCCCGGGGACGACGGCGTCGGCCCGCTGGCGGGGCAGCGGTTCT
>DATKEU010000519.1:0-4881 GCA_035544495.1 Polyangia bacterium
AGTACCTCGATCAGCGCGCGCTCTTCTTCTGGCTGTGCGACTCGGGCGTTCAGTCGCCCTGGCAGGACAACCTGCGCGGCGATTGAGCTGTCACGAACCCGTTCTCGACGGGCGGAAGAGGCCCTTCTATACTGACGGGAATGCGTGCCGCGTCGCTTTTTCGCCCTGATGACGCGGCCACGGATGACCACATCGTGCTGCTGCGCGATGTCGCGTGGTCCGACTATCAGCGGCACCTCGAGCTGCGTGGGGAGGAGCCGGTACCTCGTTTCGCCTACCTGGAGGGAACGCTTGAGCTCATGACCCCCTCACGCCAGCACGAGACGTTGAAGTCCAGGATTGGCCGTCTGGTCGAGGCCTTCTGTCTGGAGCGCGGGATCGAGTTTTCGCCGCTGGGATCGTGGACGCTTGAAAACAAGACTTCCGAGCGCGGGGCGGAACCCGACGAATGTTACGTCTTCGGAACCGTCGCCGATCCTGCACGGCCTGACCTGGCCATCGAGGTGGTCTGGACCCGCGGCCGCATCGACAAGCTGCAGATCTACCGCAAGCTGGGCGTGGCCGAGGTCTGGATCTGGCGGCGCGGGACGATCACGGCCCACGCGCTGCGCGGCGATCAGTACCAGGAGATCCCCGACAGCGAGGCCCTGCCAGGGATCGACCTTGTCCAGCTGGCGTCGTTCGTGGACCGCCCCACCGTCAGCCAGGCCATTCGTGAGTACCGGGCGGCTTTGCAGTCCCGCTAACCTCTTCCGCCCCTCACGCCCCGCCGACGCTTGCTCCGGCGGCGTGCGCGCGATCAGTCGTCGCGCAGCGAGCGGCCGGTGAGTGAGACGAAGACGTCGTCGAGCGTGGCCTGGCGCGTGGCCAGGCGGGCGAGCGGCAGGTTCTGGGCCTGCAAGGCGGCGATCAGCGCGGGCAGCGCGCGGTGCGGCTCGCCGGTGACCAAGAGCCAGCTCCCTGCCTCGCGGCGCACGCCGGTCACCGACGGGAGATCGCGCAACAGCGGCTGCAGCTCCCGCTCGGCGGTGGCGGCGCCCACGTCGAACTCGACGACGTGATCGGCGCCCAGCGCCGCGATCAACGCGCGCGGCGAGCCCTCGCTTATCACGCGGCCATGGTCGACGATGGCCACGCGATCGCAGAGCCGCTCGGCCTCTTCCATGTAGTGCGTGGTCAGCAGCACCGTACCGCCGCCGGCGCGATAGTCGCCCACCAGCTGCCAGACCTGACGGCGCGACTGCGGATCGAGACCCGTCGTCGGCTCGTCGAGGAACAGGATCTCCGGATCGCCGATCAGCGCGCAGGCCAGCGCCAGACGTTGCTTCTGCCCACCCGACAGCTTGCCCACCCAGGCGTCACGTTTCTCCCGCAGGGCCACGGCGTCCAGCAGCACCTCCAGCGGGCGCGGCCGGCGATAGAAGCTCCGGAACAGCTCCAGCGTCTCCGCCACCGACAGCTTCTCCGACAGCCGGGTCTCCTGCAGCGCCACGCCGATGCGCTGGCGGATGCCGTCGCCGTCGCCGCGCCAGGTGAGGCCGAACAGCTGCACGTCGCCGCTGGTGGGATCGGCCAGCCCCTCCAGGATCTCGACGGTCGTCGTCTTGCCCGCGCCGTTCGGCCCCAGCAGGCCGAAGCACTCGCCGCGCGCCACCGACAGATCGATCCCGTCGACGGCCACGACGTCTCCGCCCGCGCCGCGGCGCCCGCCCGGGTACACCTTGCGCAGGGCCTGGCAGGCGATGGCGGGACCGTCCATCCGGGCGTCAGCGATAGGCGGCGGCGGCGCGGCGGCAGAACGGACAGTCGCCGGGCGTGTGCGGGTGGCTGTAGTCGCCCTGGGCGGCGCGCCGTTCGGACAGCAGCGTCGCGATCACCAGCTCGGCCGCGTCGGCCACCGGCGTGGTCGAGGGCGGCGGCGCCGCAAACACGCTCACCGGTTCGAAGGCGACGTCGACGATGTTCTCGTTCGCGTCGCCGCCCGTGTCGACCTGCTCCGGCTTCGGTGCTGGCAGCGCACGCGCACGATCGACGCTGACGCGGGTTCCAGCGACAAGAGCCGGATCCGCCTCCGTCGCAGCGCTGGCAATCCCGAGAGGCACATCATTCAATCTACGTAAGTTCGCGGTGAGAGCAAGACCGCGGATTCCTCACTCCCCGGCCACTCAATTAAAGTATTCGGCAACACAGAAGCGAGGAGGCCGCAAAGTCCTCTACCCTGCGCCCACGCGCAAGACGTGATTAATATGAGGGCTGCAACGCGATGAGCACAGACCCCCCCGAGCTGAAAAATTCCGCCGCCGCGGACGACCTGCCGCGCGCGGCGCGGGTGCTCCTCGGCCGCGAGCGCGCCGGGGTGCTGTCGACGATCTCGGTTCATCGCACCGGGTATCCGTACGGATCGGTGACGCCGTACGCGCCCTCGCGGCGCGGCCAGCCGATCGTCCTCATCAGCACGCTGGCCGCGCACACGAAGAACCTGCTCGCCGATCCGCGCGCGAGCCTCTACGTCGGCGATCGCGCCGCCGCGGACGATCCGCAGGCGGGCGGGCGCGTCTCGCTGCTGGGTCGGGCAGCCCGCGTCCCCGACGGCGAGACCGCCGACGCGCGCGCGCGCTACCTGGCGCGCCACGCGCGGGCGCGCGACTACTTCAAGACCCACGACTTCCAGCTGTGGGAGCTGGCCGTCGAGGAGCTGCGCCTCATCGCCGGGTTCGGGCGCATCGCCTGGCTTCCGGGCGCCGTGATGGCCCGCGACCCCGACGCCGACCCGCTGCGCGCCGACGCCGCCGACATCTGCGCCCACATGAACGACGACCACGCCGACGCGCTGGCGACCTTCTGCCGCGCCGCCGGCCAGGACCCCACCGGCGCGCGCATGGTCGGCGTCGACGCCCTTGGCTTCGACGTCGAGGCCGCGGCTGATCGCCTGCGCGTCGATTTTCCCGACGAGGTCGCCGCACCCGATGACGTGCGGCGGGCGGTGATCGCGCTCTTGAAGAAGGCGCGCGCTCAGCTGGCGGCCGCCGCGGGTTGATCGCGGGCGCCGTCAGCCGAAGACAATCGTCCGGTTGCCGGAGATCAGCACGCGGCGCTGCAGGTGGCTGCGCACGGCGCGGGTCAGCACCTGCCGCTCCAGCTCGCGCCCTTTCTGGACCAGGTCGTCGACGTCGTCGCGATGGCTGACGCGGCAGACGTCCTGCTCGATGATCGGCCCCTGGTCCAGCTCGCTGGTCACGTAGTGGGCGGTGGCGCCGATGATCTTCACGCCCCGCTCCTGCGCCTGGTGGTAGGGGCGCGCGCCGACGAAGGCGGGCAAGAACGAATGGTGGATGTTGATGATCCGCCCCGGCCAGCGGTCGACGAACGTGGGCGACAGGATCTGCATGTACCGCGCGAGGATCACCAGATCGACCTTCCGCGCGAGCAGCAAGCTCTGATGCTCGGCCTCGGCGTCCTCCTTGCGCGCGGACTCCACCGGCACGTGGTGAAAGGGGATCCCGAAGTGACCCGCCACCGGCGCCAGCACGTCGTGGTTGGAGATCACCAGCGCCAGCTCGCCGCCCAGCTCGCCCAGCTGGTGCGACAGCAAGAGGTCGTAAAGACAGTGCGGCAGCTTGCTGGCGAAGATGGCCACGCGCTGGCGGACGTCGGAGAAGGTGAGGTCCCACGACAGATCGAACCGCGTCGCCACCTCCGCGACGGCGGAGCCGATCTCGGCGCGCGTCAGGCGGAACTGCGCCAGATCCCAGACCAGGCGCATGAAGAACAGCCCGGTCTCGCGATCGGCGTGTTGATCGGCGTCGATGATGTTGCCTTCGTTGCGAAAGACAAAATCCGACAGCGCCGCGACCAGACCCGTGCGATCGCGGCAGCTGACCAGGAGCGTGGCGGTGACGGGAGTCTCGTCCATGATGGTCAGGGGCTGGCCGCCACCAGGCGCCCGTCGGGCAGCTCTTCCACGATGCCGATGATGCCGCCGCCGTCCCGCGCCAGGCGACGCAGATAACCCGCGTGATCGCCGACCCTGACGAGCTCGACCTCTTGCTCGTGCCCGGCGCCGTCGGTGCGGCGAATGCGGACGACATCGGGCGACACCCGCGCGACGCGCACCTCGCCGCCGCCGGGCAGCGCGTGCCGCTTCTCGGTGGTGACGGGGCTGGGCGGGGCGTTGAAGAACTCGATCACGTTGAAGACCAGGACGTCGCCCAGCCAGGCGACTTCGTACACCGGGATGATCACTAGCGCCCACATCACCAGGCTGCGCATCACGCGGTTCTCGCCGACACCCTCGTTGAACTCGCGGACGCCGTTCACCAGCTTGAAATGCCCGTAGCAGCCCGCCGCCGTCGACAGCAGAAGGCCGATGCTCGCCGCGACCAGCAGACCGCGCAGGCGCCGTCTCATCGCGAGGCCGCGCTGGCCGAGATGACGGGCGCGGTGGCGTTGCCGGCGGCCCGGCGCTCGCGCACGGCGCCGGCCAGCCCGTGCAGCACCGGGACGGTCTCGTCCCAGCCCAGACAGGCGTCGGTGATGCTTTGCCCGTAGACCAGCGACCGCCCCGGCGTCCGGTCCTGGCGGCCGCCGACCAGGTGGCTCTCGATCATCACGCCGGTGACGGCGCGCGCGCCGCCACGGAGCTGCGCGCCCAGCTCGCCGGCGACGGCGGGTTGGTTCTTGGGATCCTTGCGGCTGTTGCCGTGGCTGCAGTCGACCATCAGGCGCGGCGGCAGGCCGGCGCGCCCCAGCTCGGCCACGGCGCGGGCCACGGCGTCCGCCTGATAGTTCGGGCCCTTGCTGGAGCCGCGCAGGATGATGTGGCAGTCGGGGTTGCCGCGCGTGGCGACGATGGCCGACAGCCCCTGCTTGGTCACCGACAGG
>DATKEU010000520.1:0-4475 GCA_035544495.1 Polyangia bacterium
TCCGCAGTCCGGCACCGGTTTGCCCATGTCGTCCAGCTGCCGTTCCTTGTTGGCGCCCGGCTTGTAGCAGGTGTGGTCGAAGCCGAGAAAATGCCCCATCTCGTGCGTCAGCGCGTTCTGCAGATCGTATTTCCCCGGCACGATCATGACGTCGGCGTTCATCCACCGGATGTCGCCCATGGAGGCGTTGACCTCGATGTCGGCGTCGATGATGTGCCCGTCACCCTTCGCGAACACCGACGTGATGGCCAGCGCGGACGAATCGTACGAGCAGGACTCCGGCGGGTCGTTCCACCTGCACCAGCGATCGGTGCGGAACAGCATCACGTTGCGGCCGTCGTTGCCCGCGTGCGGCGGCGTTCCGCTGCCGGTCATGATCTCGACATTCATGTACGTGCACGCGACGGCGGGCGTGCTCCAGGTCCGGGCGGCGGCGCGGACGGCGCCCATGGTCTGATCGTACGGGATCTCGCTGAAGCTGCCGACGTACGCCGTCAGACCCACGCAGCTGTCCGGCCAGTAGAAGGCGTGCAGGTTGTCCGCGGTCCGATAAGGCACGAACGCCAGCGCGGGCGCGGGCCCGGTCACCAGCAACGCGAGCGCGATGACACCCGGCGCGCGCACGTTCGACCTAGCGCCCGCGCCTCGCGCGCGAGGGGCGCCGCGACGCCGCCAGGACCAGCGCCCACGCCAGGCCTGCCGCTGGCGCTGGCGGCCATGGCGTCCCCGGCGCGGCGCCACCCGCCAGCGCGCACCCTGGATTGTCGACGGCGCTGCTGTTGCTGGTGCCGTCGGCCGGGCAGAACGCGGGGTCGCTGGCCAGCGGGTAGATGTCGCAGATCGCCTGCTTGTCGTCCGGCTCCAGCGTCCGCTTGGACGTGTCGCCCGGCGTCGCCGACGCGAACATCGTCGTCGCCCGCACGGCCGGCGGCGCCGTCGCGCAGTCCGGCACCGGGTTGCCGTTGTTGTCGGTGGGCCTGACGATCGAGGGCGACGGGTTATAGCAGGTGTGGTCGAGGCCGATCAGGTGCCCCATCTCGTGCGTCAGCGCGTTCTGCAGATCCTGCTTGGTCTTGTCTGGATTGATGTCCAGATCCGTCCACGAGAAGTAGCGATCGTTCACCTCGATGTCGGCCTCCTGGATGCGACCGGTCGAGCGCTGGACGAAGACCGACGTGATGGCCAGCGCTGCCTGGTCATAGCTGCAGACCCAGGGTGAATCGGTGGGGGCGCACCAATCCTGGTGGCGAAAGATCAGCGAGCTGCGATTGTCCGCCACCGCCTTGGGCGCCGGCGCCGACGACAGCATCACGTCGATGTTCAGGAACGTGCAGGTGTTGTCGGCAGTCGACCAGGCCGCGGCGGCGCGCGTGGCGGCGGTGGCCACCTGATCCGGCGTCATGTCAGGGAAATCGTCCTGGTTGGGATAGCCGGTGACGTGCACGCACGACTGCATCCACTGAAAGGGCTTCAGGTACGGGGATTCTGTGATGTATCGAACGTAGGCGGCGACGGGCCGCGCCGCCACCGCCACCGCCAGCGCCAAGGCCACGGCCGCTAGGCGGGCGGCCGATCGCGCGTTCATCGCGCGGCCTTGATGAGGGTGCGCACGTCTTCGTGGATCTCGTCCAGCGTCCGCGGGCGCAACGCGCTCTCCGGCGTGGCGACGGCGGCCGCGGGGTCGCCGCTGCCGACAGGACGCGTGAACACGACGCCGCTGCGGTCGGGACCCTGCGCCATCCACTTGCCGGTGGCCAGGTCGCGTGTCACGGGCCGCTTGCCCTGGGTCATGCCGACCACCGCCGCGGCGCCCATCGTCCCGCGCAGAAACAAGAGTGCGCGCTCGCCCGGCTGGAACTGCGACATCCCGAACACCACCATGGTGATGTCGCCGACGGTGCCGCCCGGCTGGACGATGGTGATGCGGGTGGCGGGCGTGGCAGAGCCTTTCCAGGCCTCGACGACGCTGAGCTTGATGGTCGACAGGATGCGCTCATGCTTGGCGTCCCACGCCGCCTGGACCGAGACGACGTCGGCCACCGCGATGTGATCCGATCGCCGCACCAGCTCCGTCAGATCCAGCGGGACCATCAGCGACGCGCGCGCCGGGACCGCCGCCGTCGCGACGAAAATAGTGGTCAGAGCCGCCAGGAACTTCAGCGCACGGACCCGCACGTTACCCATCAAGATGAACCTCCGGATTTCTGCGTTGCCTGCGGGGCGGCGGGCCCCGGCGAAAGCGTCCCGGTCTCGACCAGCACCGGCGGCGGCGTGGCGCCTGACGGCCCGCGCGGCGACGTGCGGACCTGGTAACCGCCGTTCGCCGCGCTGGGCACCGCAGGCGGCGCCTGGGCCTTCTCGCGCGCCAGTTCGATGAACCGTGCCTGGCTGCGCAGGGCAGGGCGCAGCGCACTGACGCCGCTGCCGTTGCCGGGCGCGCCAGCGCCAGGGCCGTTCGCGGGGTCGTGCCGTGTGCGCACGTAGCTGCCATCGGCCAAAAGCCGGCGCGCCTTGACGTTGTCGGCCAATGTGGTCTCCAGGATCTCATTCACCACGCGGTCGCGCAGGCCGTCGTCGTCGATCGGGAACATCACCTCGACCCGCCGCAGGAAGTTGCGCGGCATCCAGTCGGCCGACGACAGGTAGACCTCGCGCTTGCCGCCGTTCTCGAAATAAAAGATGCGGGCGTGCTCGAGGAAACGGTCGACCACGCTGACCACGCGGATGTTGTCGCTGACGCCGGGCACGCCCGGCCGCAGGCAGCAGATGCCGCGCACGATGAGATCGATCGACACGCCCGCCTGCGACGCCCGGTAGAGAGCCTTGATCACCGCCGCGTCGACCAGCGCGTTCATCTTGGCGACGATGCGACCGCGCCCGCCCAGCGCCGCCTCCCGTTCGATGAGGGCGATGATCCGCTCGTGCAGCCCCAGCGGCGCCACCGCGAACCGCTTCCACGAGGGCGGCGACGAGTACCCGGTCAAGAGGTTGAACAGCGCGCCAGCGTCGTCGGCGTAGGCGTCGCGCGCCGTGAAGTACGACAGATCGCCGTAGATGCGCGCCGTGCTGGGGTTGTAGTTGCCGGTCGACAGGTGGACATAGCGCTTGATGTGCTGCCCCTCGCGCCGCACGACCAGCGCTACCTTGCAGTGGGTCTTGAGGCCGATGAGCCCGTAGACGACGTGCACGCCGGCGTCCTCCAGCGTGCGCGCCCACTGGATGTTGGGCGCCTCGTCAAAGCGCGCCTTCAGCTCGACCACGGCGGTGACCTGCTTGCCGTTCTCGGCGGCGCGGATCAGCGCCCGCACGATCGGCGAGTCGGCGCTGGTCCGGTACAGCGTCTGCTTGATGGCCAGGACGTTGGGATCGCTCGCCGCCTCGGAGATGAACTCGACCACGTCCTCGAACGATTCGTACGGGTGCTGCAGCAGGATGTCGCGCTGGGCGATGACGCGGAAGATGTCGTCGTACTCCTGCAGGGGCGGCACGATCTGCGGCGAGAACGCCTCGTCCTTGAACTCGCGCAGATCGTCGCGCGCATAGATGGGCCCGAGATCCGCCAGGTGCAGCGGACCGTCGATCAAGTAGACGTCGTCGTTCTCGAGGCGCAGGGCGGTGCGCAGGAAGCCCACCACCTCGGGCGGCGAGTCGTGGGCGATCTCCAGGCGGACGGCGCTGCCGCGCTCGCGCCGGCGCAGCTCCTTCTGGATCGTCTTGACCAGATCGTCGGCCTCGTCCTCGTCGATGGAGAGATCGAAGTTGCGGGTGACCCGAAAGGCGCTGCAGCCGACCACGCGGAATCCGGGGAACAGCTCCCCCGCCTGCATGGCGATGAGATCCTCCAGCAGCAGGAACGAGAAGCGATGAGGCGGCGCCCCGTCCGCCGTCGCCGGCACCACGCCGGCCACCGGCACTTCCATCACGCGCGCCAGCACCGACGGCACCTGCACCACGGCGATGATGGTCTCGCGGCGCGCGACCTTCTCGCGCTCCTTGTGCAGCAGAATGGCCAGATTCAGGCTGCGGTTGCGCAGGATCGGAAACGGGTGGCCGGGGTCCACCGCCAGCGGCGTCAGCACCGGCCACACCTCCCGTGAAAAATACGAAAGGAACGTCGCCCGCTGCTCCCCCGTCAGCTGCCCCGGCCGCACCATCCGCACGCCTGCCTGCTCGAGGCCCGGCGCGATATCCGTCTTCCACTGCCGGTACTGCTCGGCCACCATGGCGTGGGCGCGGGCGCTGACGGCGGAAAGCTGCTGGGCGGCGGTCAGCCCATCGGGCGGCGTCTCCGCGACGTTGCCCGACAGCTGCTGTTTCAGGCCGGCCACCCGCACCATGAAGAACTCGTCGAGGTTGGACGCCACGATGGTCAGGAACTTCAGCCGTTCCAGCAGCGGCACCGCCGGGTCGCGCGCCTCCTCCAGGACCCGGCCGTTGAACTCCAGCCACGACAGCTCGCGATTGATGAACAGCGC
>DATKEU010000521.1:0-8097 GCA_035544495.1 Polyangia bacterium
GGCCCACCCGACGGTGCCGGCAGCGTTGTGCATCCAGAACCCCGTCACCGACAAGACGACGATGAACTTCACGCTTGATTTGGTCGGCGGCAACCTGGGCACCGGAACCGCTCCGCTGCCGATGCTGGACCATGTTCTTTACTCGGCGCCCACGGACCCGACCGGCATCGTCAAGTTCGAGGTCGACTTCTCCCCGGCCGGGGAAGCGACGATCTGGTCGGCGCGCGCCGTTGCGAGCGGGCCGCAGATCGTGAACTGGCAGCTGCTGGACGATCCCGGCTCGCGCATGAAGATCGTCGACAACGTCGCCCACTGGCAGGTCTCGCGCGACGGCACCAGCTGGTACTGGCTGCAGGGCTTCAATTACTCCACGACCGGCGCCGATTCGGGGACGCTGCAAAGCGCGCCCTATCCCGCTGGAACGCCCGTCACGACCATCGCCGCCAACATCGGCGAGTACACGCAGGTCGGCGCCAAGAGCATGGTGGTGCGCGCCGGCCTGAACCAGAGCGCGGGCGATCTCAAGCTGATCGGCGACATCGGCGACGTCGCCGGCACGACGAAGACGCTGGACACCGGCGTGGTGCGCATCTGGGATCTATCGGCCGACGGGACCACCGCGCTCTATTCCAAGACCAACACGGGCCAGCTGTTCGACATGTATCTCGCCAGCCTGAGCAAGCCCATGCCGTGCGCGCTCAGCAGCACGCCGCTGGCGCTCGGTTTCGGGCACCTGGCGGTGAACACGCTGACCGCGGCCTGGGTCAAGGTGCTGGGGCAGACCGACCAGGGCGCCTTCTACACGACGTTCGACCAGTGCACGACCCGTCAGTTCGCCACCAACATCGCCACTTTCTCGGCGGTGGGCGACCAGGGTTACGTCTACGAGGACGAAAGCTCGGCCACCGCCGCCGAGGCCACGCTGCGGTTCAACCAGGTCGTGGCCGGCATGCTGAAGACCAAGGGCACCGTGGTGCAGACACAGGCCTATCCGACGGCGGCGGTGCTGTGGCCGGCGCACGCGGCGGTTGTCTTTTCCGTCGCCACGAACGGCAGCACGGACGGGCTCTACGTCAACGCCACGCTGCCGTTCACCGGGCTGACGCCGCCGCCGGGATTCATTCCGGCGCCGACCGACGGCGGTGCCTCGGAAGGCGGTGCCGCGGTGGAAGCCGGACCGGATCTGCCGCCGGCGATCGATGCCGGCACGCCGGAGACACCCGCCGACGACAGCGGCGCGGGCGACGCCGGCGCGGGCGACGACGGCGGCGGCTGACCGCCACCCGATAGCGCGCCGCTTCTCGAGCTGTCACGAACTTTCGCCGATGACATGTCTCGGATAGCATCATGCCGGTGTCTGGTCGGTCCGTGTCGCTGCTGGCGCTCGCCGCCGCGGTCCTCTACCCAACCCGGGGCGGGGGCAGCGACGCCGTCCATGCCCTGGGGCCGCGCGGGCTGGTCAGCAAGAGATCGGCGGCCCGGCTGACGGCGAGCGCGGGGTTCGATCGGTCAGCGCCCGAACCGGGGCCGTCCGTCGAGCTTCCGTTGCTGTCGCCCGGACACGGAGCGAGGACCCACTTCGGGGCCGATCGCACGCGGCGCGAGCTGTTGCTGTCGTTCGACGACGGGCCGGACTTGAAGGGGACGCCGCTGATCCTCGAGGAGCTGGACCGGCGCGGGCTGAAGGCGATCTTCTTCGTCACCGGCTGGCGCTTCGCCGGCCAGCGGCCCGAGGACATCGCCCGGCGCGATCTGCTGCGCAAGATCGCCACCCACGGCCACCTGGTGGCCAACCACACCTTCAGCCACCACAACCTCTGCGACAACCCGGACGAGACCGCCAGCCAGATCGACGACAACTCGGAGATCATCACCCAGGTGACGGGCGTGCGGCCGCTGTTGTTTCGCGCGCCGTACGGTGCCTTCTGCCGCAGCCTGGACGCCGCGCTGGCGGCGCGCGAGCTGACCGACATCGGCTGGAACCTGGACCCGCAAGATTGGAAGAACAACACGCCGGAGCGGATCTTCCGCTATCTGACCACGAAGCTTTCGCGCCTGGAGGGGCGCGGGATCCTGCTGATGCACGACACGCACGCCGCCTCCGTGCGCGCGCTGCCGCAGCTTCTGGACTGGGTGGCGCGCGAGAACGCGCGCGCCGGGCGCGAGGGACGCGCGCCCATCGACATCATCGACTACCGCGCCGTGCTGCCGCCGCGGCCCCTGGCGCAGAGCGGCCTGGAGCTGGTCGTCGGGCGCCTGCTGGCCGACCTGCGGCCGACGGTGCAGCGGCTGCTGCCCGGGGCGGGGGCGGGGCCAGCGCTGCCCTGAACGGGCGACCGATGTTCGTCCTGCGCGATGTCACGGCCGGCGATCTCGATGCCCTGCTGGCGGCGGCGTCATACCTCGACACCGTCAACCTGCCCGAGGATCGCGCCTATCTGTCGGCGCTGATCGCGACGTCGCAGCGGTCGTTCGCCGGCGAGATCGACGTCGCCGACCGCAAGCTGGTCTTCGTCCTGGAGGACGAGCAGGCGGAGACCTCGGGCGGAACCCCGGTGGTCGGCGTGTCGATGATCTTCGCCCAGCACGGCAGCCGGCGCGCGCCGCACATCTTCTTCGACGTCATCCACGAGGAGCGATACAGCGAGACGCTGGACCGTCACTTTTTCCATCAGGTGCTGCGCATCGGATACAACTACAAAGGCCTGACCGAGATCGGCGGCCTGGTGCTGCTGCCGGCGTACCGGCGGCACAAGGATCAGCTGGGGCGCCTTCTGTCGTACGTGCGCTTCATGTACATCGCCATGCACCGGCGCGTCTTCTGCGACGAGGTGGTGTCCGAGCTGATGCCGCCCCTGGAAGCGAACGGGACCAGCCTGCTCTGGGAGTCGCTGGGCCGGCGGTTCACCGGCCTTTCGTACCAGGAGGCCGATCGCCTGTCGCAGACCAACAAGGAGTTCATCCGCGCGCTGTTCCCGCAGGATCCGCTGTACGCCACGCTGCTGCCGGCGCACGTGCAGGAGCTGATCGGCCGGGTCGGGCCCGAGACCAAGGGCGTCGAGCGGATGCTGAGCGAGGTCGGCTTCGCGTACGCGCACCGCATCGATCCCTTCGACGGCGGGCCGCACTTTCACGCCCGCACCGACGACATCACGCTGGTGGCGGCCACGCGCCGGCTGCGCCTGTCGCCCGACGAACAGTCTATTGAATCCGATGCGCCGCTGGTGCGTTGCCTGGTGGCGCGCGAGGGGCCGGGGGAGCCGCGGTTCCTGGCGGTCAAGACCGCGACGCCGCCGCCGGCGAACGATGGTACCCTGGCCCTGCCCGCCGACGCCCGGCGCGCGCTGCGCCTCGTTCCGGGCGACGAGCTGGCGTTTCTGCCGTTCTAATTGCCGCGCCGGCCGCCAGCGCTCCAGGTTGCCCGCATGCCTTCCACGGTCTTCATCGTCGACGACGAAAAGAACATCCGCCGCACGGTCCGCATGGTGCTGGAGGGCGAGGGCTTCGCCGTCGAGGAGGCGGCGAGCGGCGAGGAGGCTCTGGCGCGCCTGCCCGATCTCGGCGCCGACGTCATGCTGTTGGACGTGCAGATGCCGGGCATCTCGGGCCTGGAGACCATCGAGCGGCTAGCCCGGCAGAAAGGGCCGGAGCCGCTGCCGACGGTGATCATGATCTCCGGGCACGCCACGCTGGCCGACGCCGTGCGGGCGGTCAAGGCCGGCGCCTACGACCTCATCGAGAAACCCCTCGATCGCGAGCGGCTGATCGTGGCGCTGCGCAACGCGCTCGAGCGGCGGGCCATGGTGCGCGAGGTGGCGGGGCTGCGGGCGCTGGCCGACGAGCGTTACGAGATGGTCGGGCATAGCCCGGTGATGGCGGCGCTGCACGCGCAGATCGCCAAGGTGGCGCCGACGCGGACGCGGGTCCTGATCACCGGCGAGTCGGGCACCGGCAAGGAGCTGGTCGCCCGGGCCATCCACCGCGAGAGCGCCCTGCGCGATCGCCCCTTCATCAAGGTGAACTGCGCGGCCATCCCGCCCGAGCTGATCGAGAGCGAGCTGTTCGGTCACGAGCGCGGCGCCTTCACCGGGGCGACGGCGCGCAAGCGCGGGCTGTTCGAGATGGCCGACGGCGGGACCATCTTCCTCGACGAGATCGGCGACATGATCGCCTCGGCGCAGGCCAAGGTGCTGCGCGTGCTGCAATCGGGGGAGTTCACGCGCGTGGGCGGCGAGCAGTCGCTGAAGGTCGACGTGCGGGTGGTGGCGGCCACCAACCGCGACCTGCCGGCGGCAGTGGCCGCGGGCGGCTTCCGCGAGGATCTCTACTTCCGCCTGGCGGTGGTGCCGCTGCGGGCGCCGCCGCTGCGCGACCGGCGCGACGACATCCCCCTGCTCTGCGCGTCGTTCGTCGAGGCGGCCTGCCGCGAGAACGGCATGAAGGCCAAGAGCGTCTCCGCCGAGGCGGTGGCCATCCTGGCCGCGTACCACTGGCCCGGCAACGTGCGCGAGCTGCGCAACGTGATCGAGCGGCTCGTCATCCTGTCCGAGGAGAGCATCGGCGTGGGCGATCTGCCCGAGGAGATCGTCGAGGAGGTGGCGCGCCGCCGGCGCGAGAAGGCCAGCGCGGGCGTCCCCGCCCTGCCGCGCGTCGACCTGCCGGCGGAGGCGCGCGCGCTGCCCCTGCGGGAGTTCCGCGATCACATGGAGCGCGAGTACATCCGCATGAAGCTGGACGAGAACGGCTGGAACATCTCGCGCACAGCCACGCTGCTGGGGATCGAGCGCACCAACCTGCACAAGAAGATGCGCGCCCTGGGCCTGTCGCGCGACGAGCGCACGCCCGGCGCCTGACGCGGCGATGAAGCACGACGAATCGATGCGGGCGGCGGCGCGATGATGGTGCGGCTGGCGGCCTTCTTCGGCCTGACGGGCGTGGTGCTGGGCGCGTTCGGCGCGCACGGCCTGCGCGAACGCCTGGGCCCCGGCATGCTGGAGGTCTATCGCACGGCCGTGCTCTACCAGCTGGTTCACGCCCTGGCGCTGCTGGCGGTGGCGTTCGGCGCCGCCCGGCTGCGCTTTCCGCGGGTGATCGCAGCGCTGTTCGCGGTGGGGATCGTGATCTTCTCTGGCAGCCTCTACGTGCTGGCGCTGACCGGCGCGCACCGCCTGGGCGCCGTCACGCCCCTGGGTGGCGCGGCGTTCATCGCCGGGTGGGCGTTCCTGCTCATCTGTGGCGCGCGCAAGGTCACCTGAGGACGACCCACAGCACGCCGACGGTCACCACCACCAGGCCGGCGGCCAGTCCCACGCCGGTGAGCAGCTTGCGCTGATCGTAGTGGGCGAGCGACTGATCGAGCGCGGCGATGGCGGTGCTGCGCTCGCCGATGGTCTCCTTCAGGCGATCGATGCGCTGGTACAGAGGGCGCAGCGGCGCCTGCTCGCGCAGATCGACGCGCGCCTGCGCGGCCGCGCGCCCCAGCTGCTCGGTCAGCTCGCCGATCTCGCGCTCGGCTTCGGATTGCTCGCGCGTGTGGCCGGCGATCCCGGCGCCCATCGATCCGGCCGCGGCCCGGCGCGCGGTGACCGCCGCCTCCAGCTTGTTGCGCGCCTCGGCGGTCACCGCGCGCAGCGACGCCGATCGCTCGCGCAGGCCGACCAGCTCGCGCTCGAGGCGCGCCGCCTGCGCCTGCAGCGCGCCGAGCTCGCTCGACAGCGCGGCCGCTTCGTGGCGCAGGTGCGCGGCGCGCGCGGCTCCGTCGGGCTGGGCGGCGGCCACCTGGGCGTCGCGCTCGTGGGTGGCCAGGCTCTCGCGCACGCGCGCGGTGCGCGCCGCGACGTCCTGGCTCTGCGCCGTCACCGGGCGCAAGAGCTCGTCCGCCTCCGCGCGCGCGGCATCGCAGGTGCGCCACGCCGCCTCCAGCGCCGATTCCTGCGCGCCGAGGCGCCCGTCCTCCGCCGCTTGCATGTTCTCCGACGCCGCGATGTCCGCCAGCGCCGACTCGCGCCGCGCCTCGGCCCGGCCGATCGCTTCCAGCAGCCCCGTCAGATCGGGCGCGCCGATCCCCTCGCGCAGGATCGCCGTCCCCAAATCCTTGAACGCGCCCGCCAGCAGACGCTGTGAGCCGTCGCGCTCGGTGACCAGGCGCCGGCGCCGCTCGCCGGCGTCCAGCTTGCCGCGCAGATAGACGTAGATGTACGCGATCGAGCCGGCGATCCACGACAGCGTCGCCCACAACCCGCGCGCCACGCGTTCGGCCCGCCCCGGACGCGACACCCGCGCCGTGCTGATCTTCGCCTGCGGCCCCGGCGACAGCGACATCATGGTCGGCGAGGTGGCCGCCGACGCCCCCAGCGCCGGCACCGCCATCGTGGATTCGACCGTGCCCGGCGGGCGCGGCGTCGACAATCTCGCCGACGTCACGGCGCCCAGGCGCTTGCCACACTGGGAACAGTAGCCAAGATGATCGGCATTCTGATGTCCGCAATGCCGACACGAACGCATGAGGTGGGTAGTTTACCCCGCGACCGGGAGCATCACCGGTTTTCAGCGCCGGCTATCCATGGTACCGATTTGGTATGAACGCCGCCGCCAAGACGAGCTGCCAGGTGATCGAGAAGGCGCTCGGAAAGAGTCCCGCGTACAAGAAGGTCGACGACGGATTGTACGTGGTCAAGCAGGGGACCTGCCTGGTGATGATCAACGTTCTCGCCTGGCCGCCCGATCGCGCCGTCGTCCGCTTGGTCGCCCAGATGGTCAAAGGGGTGACGATGGAGGTGCCGCTGGCGCTGCAGCTCTTGGAGATGAACGCCCTCCTGCGCTTCGGCGCCTTCGCGTACGTCCCGGTCGGGGACGTGATCATTTTTTCGCACACGCTGCTCGGGGGAAAGACCCTGGACCCGACGGAGCTGACCACCACCGTCTCGGACGTCGCCATCATCGCCGACGAGTACGACGACCGCATCGCCAATCGTTACGGCGGACAGACGATGCAGGATCTCCTGGAGGAGAGCGTGATCGAGCACTTCCGCACGGCGCACGCGCGCGATCACTTCAAGCAGTGAGGACGGCGCCCGCGCGATGATGACCGGCGCCAAGAGCAACATTCTGGAGGCGGTCGGCAGCACGCCGATCGTCAAGCTGCAGAAGGTCGCCCAGCACGTGGCGGCCGACATCTACGTCAAGTGCGAGTACCTGAACCCGGGCGGGTCGATGAAGGACCGGGTGGCGCGCAACATCGTCGGCGACGCCGAACGGCGCGGCCTGCTGGGCCCGGGCGGCACCATCGTCGAGGCGACCAGCGGCAACACCGGAATGGGCCTGGCGCTGGTGGCGGCCCTGCGCGGTTACCAGTGCGTCTTCGTCATGCCCGACAAGATGTCGCAGGAGAAGGTGGCCAGCCTGCGCGCCTTCGGCGCCCGCGTCGTCATCTGCCCGACCGCCGTCGAGCCAGAGGATCCGCGCAGCTATTACCAGACGGCGAAGCGGATCGTGCAGGAGACGCCGGGCGCGTTCTACGCCAACCAGTACCACAACCCCGCCAATCCAGAGGCGCACTACACCTCGACGGCGCCGGAGATCTGGAAGCAGACCGGGGGCGAGGTCGACGTCTTCGTGGCGGGCATGGGCACGGGCGGCACCATCTCCGGCTGCGGGCGGTTCTTCAAGGAGAAGAAGCCCGGATTCCGCGTCGTCGGGGTCGACCCCATCGGCTCGCTTTACTACGAGTACGTCAAGACCGGGCGCATGACCCGCCCGTTCTCGTATTACGTCGAGGGGATCGGCGAGGACTTCCTGCCGTCGACGATGAACTTGAAGATCCTCGACGAGGTGGTGCGCGTCGACGACAAGGAGTGCTTCCTGATGACGCGCGAGCTGGTGCGCCAGGAGGGTCTTTACGTGGGCGGCAGCTCGGGCGCGGCGGTGGCGGGCGCCATCCGCTACGCCGAGCAGTCCAAGCGCAAGGAGAACATCCTGGTGCTGCTCCCGGACAGCGCGCAGAAGTACCTGTCGAAGATCTTCGACGACAAGTGGATGCGCGAGAACGGCTTCCTCGACGAGCCCGATTCGCTGGGCACGGTGGCGCAGCTGCTGCGC
>DATKEU010000522.1:0-7981 GCA_035544495.1 Polyangia bacterium
AGAGGACCAAGGCCCAGGCCTTCGCGTCGCGAGTCCAGCATCGACAGCACCCGGCGCTTCTGGTCGGTGTCGCCGCCCAGCCCTTGCAGGACGATCCGTGCCATCTCGTTCGGGCGCTCGATCCAGAGGCCCGTTCGGTCGAGATCGCCGCGGTCGATGTCGGTGATGCCGTCGGGCGCCGAAGTCTCCAGCGCCTCCAGGATCACCTCGACGTCGATCCGGATGCCGTCGACCGCCAGCCCCTCGTCGGGGATGGCCGGTGGCGCGCCCGTTCGCAGGGTGCGCGCCAGACGATCGAGCGCGTCCAGCCACGGCCGGCGTGCTTCGGTTCCGCGCCCGTTGCCGAGCAGTGAATACGACAGCAGCGCCGAGACCGCCTGCGGATCGCCGATGGCGGCCAGTCCGACCGCCGCCGCCGTGCTCAGATCCGAAGCTCCGCTGCTCAGCATGATCGCCAGCGTGGTGGTGGCGCCGCGATCGCCTGACAGCCCCAGCGCCGTGAGGGCGGCCCGCCGGATCGTCGGCGAGCGCGTGAGATCGCGCGCCAAGCTCATCAGCGTGGCCGAGAATCGCGGCTCGCGTGAGCGGCCGAGGCCGAGGCAGGCCATCGCGACGACGTCCTCGCTCCGGTCGGACAGGGCCTTGACGTAGAGATCGGCGGACGCTTGGCCGGCGAGACGGCCGATGCTCCAGAGGGCGGCCGCCCGCAGCCCGGAATCGGAGGCGCCGGCCGCCTGCTCCAGCACCGCGCGCCCGCGCTCGTCACGCAGGCGCCCGAGGGCGATGACGGCTGCGCGCTGGACGTCGGTGACGGCCAGCGCCGCAGCCCGGGCGGCGCCCGACGCGGCCGTCGCCTTGATCGCGTCCGGGGGCTCGGCGGCCAAGCGCGCGAGCACCGGCGCGGCGTCGGGGTTCCCCAGCATTCCGAGCAGCTCGACCAGGGTGGGGTCGGGGGCCGCCTCGCTCTCGGCGACGGTCTCAAGCAACGGCCGCAGGCCGCGCTGGGCAATCGACGCGCGCGCCGCGCTCGCCTCGGCGGTCCCGGCGGCGCCGCGTCCGCGCGCGCGGTACAGCGCGGGCACCACGCGCCGAAGCGCATCGACGAACAAACGCCGGTAGATCGCGCCGTCGCGCTCGGAGACGGCGAGGATGGCGATGGCGCGGGCGAGATCCTCGCGGGTGCCGAGGTACTCCTCGAGGTCCAGGGCGCGCCGGCCCGCTTCGTTGACGACGTCATCCTCGGAAGTGGTGCGCAGCAGCGCGCGCAGCACCTGGGCCGCCTCGCGCGCCTCTCCGTGCCGTTCCAGCACGCGCGCCACGCCCAGACTGGCGGAGGCGCCGCCGCTCTCGGTGGTGGCCGCCCGCCGATAGGTCGCCAGGGCCAGCTCGTCGCGGCCAGCCCGCTCCTCTATCGCCCCGATGCGCGCCAGCGCTTGAGCGTCGGTGGCGGCCAGGCCCTCCGCGCTTCGGGCGTGCGCCACGGCCGCCTCGTCGTCGTATCGGCCGAGCTCTATCTCGGCCATCTGGATCTCGGCTTCCTTGGCGCGGCCGGGGTGGTCGGCCACAAGGCGCCGCAACCAGGTCACCGCCTCCTCGAGCTGCCTGGTCTGCCGGAGCAGGCGGACCAGCGTGGTGACCGTGTCGGCCGCGGCCTCGGGCGGCGGCGCCAAGCTCTGGTCGCGCTCGATGATGGCGCGCAACGTGGTGATGGCTGCGGTGAGGCTCCCGCTGCGCTGCTGGGCTTCGGCCACGAACAGGGCCAGCTCGCGATCCTGCGGGTGCTGCCGCCACTGCTCCTGGAAGACGGCGGCTCGCTGGACCAGGCGCGTCCGTCCGTCGCGCGCCGCCAAGGCCAGGATGCGCGACCGCGCTTCATAGCGCGCGCCCGCCTGGTGCGGGCCGTTGCAGAGCTCCAGCACCTTCTCCCATTCGGCGATCGCGGTGTCCACCCGGTGGCGCCGCTCCGCGATCTGCGCGAAGGTCCGGTGCGGACCCGGCTGCGTCGGTTCGAGGTCGCTCGCCGTGCCCGCGGCGGCCCTCGCCTCGTCGAGGAGCTCGTGCTCCATCAACACGTCGGCGAAGCGAAGATAGCCTTGCGTCTTGCTGCCGGGAGCTTGCGGGCTGGCGTGGATCAGCTCGCGCCAGGTGCGGATCGCCGATTCTTTTTTCCCCCGCTGAAAGTAAAGCTCGCCCAGCCCGACGATGGCCGCCTCGTCGCCGGGAGCGATGCGCCGCAGGCGTTGCCAGGCGGCGATGGCGCGCGGCTCGTCGGACCAGTGCGCGGCCAGCTGGGCCAGCGTGGTCAGGGCGGCGGCGTCGTTGCCGAATCGGGCGAGCGCGCGGTCGAAGGTGGCCTGGGCCAGCGGGGTCTCGCCGCGCCGAAATCGCCGCTCGATGATCTCGGCGGTGAACCGCACCTCCCGCGGCATCAGAGAAGCCAGCGATTCGTATTCAACGATGGCCGGCTCCTGACGACCCAGACGATCCAGCAGCGACACGGTCCACTTCCGCACGGTCACGTTGCGCGGCTGCAGCGCACCGGCGCGGCGCGCGGCCAGCAGCGCCGCCTCCGGATCGCCGAGCTCGTCGCGGACATGGCTCAGCACCTCCCACTCGACGCCGCCGGGCGCCTGGTCAAGCTCGCGCGCCAGCTCGGGGAGGCGGCCGCGCCGGCGTTCGACCTCCAGCGTGCGCGACCACAGCGCGCGCCGCCGCTCGACGGCGCCGGCTGGAACGCGTCCGCGCAGCTCCGCCAGCAGGCGGGCCGCGCCGTCGTCGTCGCCCGCCGCCTCCTTCAGCTCGGCCAGGCGCAGCCCCTGCGAAGTTCGTTCGTCCGGCCGATCGCGCAGCCGTTGCTCGAGGATGGCCGCCGCCTCACCGGCGCGGCCGGCCCGCGCCAGCGCCGCGATCAGCTCATCGGAGGCAGCGCGGCTGCGCGGCGCCAGCTGCAACAGCTGCCGGCGAATGCCGAGCTCGCGCTCGACGTCATTGGCCGCCACCGCGAGCGGCAGCATCGATTCGAGGATGGGGCGGCGCAGGCGCGGCTTGTCGGCGAGGCGCAAGGCTGATTCCAGCGCGGCGATCGCGCCCGGGCGATCGCCGGCGGCCTTCAGGGCCGCAGCGCGGCCAACGCGCGGACCGATGGCGTCCGGTCGTAGCTCGGAGGCGCGCGCGAACCCGGCGGCGGCCGCGGCGCTCTGATCGCACAGCAACTGGACGCGGGCGGCGGCTTCGATTGCCAGGTAATGCGCCGACTCGTCCGCCCGCCGCGCGAGCTCCGGCAATTGGTGGCAAAGCTCGGCGCGACCGGCTACCGCCCGCAGGCGTGTCCAGGGGCCGTCGTCGTCGGGATCGGATGTGAAAGCGCGCATGGCCTGCTCGACCAGCGCGCGGCTGTCTTCGCGTTTGACCGCCCAGTCGGCGGACGCGCGTCCGGCGGCGCCCGCGGTGATCGTCGCGACGGTGCACGCAGTCACCCACGATGTCGGCACCGCCAGACAGCCGATCGGGCGCACCCGACAATCGTAGCATCGAAAATAACGACCCCCGAACCCCGCACCATTGCGGAGTCGGGGGCCGACCGAGGAGGATTACGGGTGTTTTGCTGGTGGCTGGCTCTATTGGAGTCGCTGGACCCAGCGCAGCTCGCGCAGGCGCTTCTCCGTGACGAAGTCGCGCAGCAAGCGCTCGTGCTTGCGGGCCATGCCGATGAAACGCAATCCGCTGGCGTGCAGGTAGTCGCCGGCGAAATCGAACCGTGGTTCGGCGCAGGCCCAGATGATCTCGCCGGTGCCGGGCAGCTCGAACTCCAGCCCGATGGACGCCGGTGCCGGGCGCAAGCCCCATCCCGGCTGCCGGTCGGCCAGCTTCTGAAGCAGGAGCCCGGTATGGCTGACGTTCGACGCCAGCCCCCGTGTCGGGTTGTCGTTTACGTATTGATTGAGAAACATCTCCACGCGAACCCGAGGGTCCCGGCGTCTTTCGATGTCCAGCAACATGTCCAGGTAAGACATGTAGGACAGAGTAGTCCAATAGCCTACTCTGTCAAAATAAATTCACTGTCAGGTCGACTCCGAACCGAATCCGCAGCGATGCGCCTACTCGCGCCGCGCGCGGAGGAAGCTGCGGACGGCGTCGCGGACCGTGGACGGAATCTCCGTCGCCAGCGCCTCGCGCGAAACCTCGGGGGTTCGGCGATACGTCTCGAAGAAGCAGACGCATTCCGGACATTGCGCCAGATGCCGCTGAAACATCGCCTGCTCCTCGCTGGGCAGATCACCCTCGATATAGTCGAAGCAGAAATCGACCAGCTGTTGGCAGTTGATCACGGCGCTTTTTCCGTCATGGCAGCCTTACGATGGCCGCGCCCCGGGGAAGTTCCGACAATAATAAGGCAAGATTGTGGGGCCCCAGCAACTGGGAAGCAGCGGATTTTTTCGTCACCGATGGTTTTGTCGTTTATTGGCGCTGGCCCCTTGACATCGGCGCCTTCATTGCGCCGATCCTGTGCTGGTGATTGAGGATCCCACCACCAGCGCTGCGCGGGTTTTGACGACGGCTGATCTACCGCCCGTGGCTACCGCATCGACCCCGGCGGCTTTACCCGGTCTCGATCGGTGGACGCGGGGCGAGCCCCGATCGGTCGGGCTGCCCCGGGCGGGCACTTTGCGCCTGGCGTTCGGCGGCATCGCCGGCGAACCGAGCCAGCCCGAGGAGGATGTGGTCCGGTTCTGCTTCGCGCATCAGGGCTGGGAGGGCGCGATCGCGATCGGGCGCCCGCTGGCGGCGCGCATCGTGGCGGCGATCCTGAAGACCGAGCCGCCGCTGGTCGAGCGGGCGCTGGGGCGCGCCGAGCGAGGGATCGTCGCGGCGGCGATCGCCGAGACGCTGCGGTTGCTGGACAGCCCCTGGCAGCTCTCGTTGCGATCGGCGCCTGTGCTGGCGGCGGGTGATGCCGTCACGGTCACGGTGACGGTCGACGGGCTGGGCCCGTCGTCGGCGGTGCGGCTCTCGATCCCGCGCGCGTCGTTGTCGCCGGCGTCGTCGCCAGGTGTGGAGCCCGATCGGGCGGCTGCGCTGGACACGGCCGCGATCCTGGAGCTCGCGACGACGCGGCTGCCGCTCGGTCAATTGGCCGCGCTCCGTCCTGGCGATGCGCTGGTCTTCGACGGCACCGCGGCGCTGCCGGCGAAGGAGGAATGGCTCCTGCGCCTGCGCGTGGGACCGCACGCGGCGCCGGCCACCGTGGATGCCGCAGGCGCGGTTCGCCTGCGCGGCGAATTCCGCCCGCTGCCGGTTGCGTCCGGGCGAATTCTGCGGAACAAAGGACGGCGCATGGATGACAACGCCGACGCCGAGCGAGACGCCGCGCCCGCCGTCGAGCCCACGATGGTGCTGGCAGCTGCTCCGGTCGAGATCGTGGCCGAGCTGGGGCGGCTGTCGGTGCGCGGCGACGAGATCCTGTCGCTGGTCCGGGGCGGTGTCCTGGTCTTCGGCGGGCTGCGGCCGTCGATCATCGCCTTGCGCGTGGGTGACGAGATCTGGGCGCGCGGGGAGCTGGTCGACGTCGCCGGCGAGCTGGGCGTGCGCATCACCGAGCTGACCGGCGCGCCCCCCGCGCACGGGCAGGAGTGAATCGGTCCCTCAGATCTGACGGCAGAGCTCTTCGATGGCGCTGGCGGCGGCCGCCCAGCGGGGCGCGACGTCCAGCAGCGCCTTCACCAGCGGCGCCCACAGATCGCCGTCGGCGCGCAGGGCGATGGCGCGCCGGATGGCGCTCTCGATCTGGAAGGTCTCGAGCGATCCGTACAGCAACGCGGAGCCGGTGGCGGAGCGCGGATCGTAGTCGACCAGATTGTCGCGGTTGGCGCCGGCGTCGACGGCGATCGGCAGAGTGCCGTAGCGTTGAGCCAACCCCGCCGCCCGGCCGGTTCGATCGTCGTCATCGGCGAGTAGGAAGGCGTCGGCGGCAGCGCGGATCTGCCGCTCGGTGGCCTCGTCGGCGGTGGCGAGCATGGCGATGCGCCCGGGATTCTCCATGGCCAGGAGGCTCGCGCGCTCGCCCATGTCGGGATCGCCTCCCGCCGGGATGATCGTCACGACGTCGAACCCGCGCAGGCGTTCAAGGGCGGACAGCACCACCTCGGCGCCTTTTTCGCGCCGGAGCGGCGCCACGGTGAGCAGCAGCGTGCGCGGGCCGAGCGCCAGCGAGCAGCGGCGGGCGGCGGCGCGCCGGCACTCGATCTTGCCGCCCAGATTGCCGCTTGCGTAGTTGGCGGGCAGGGCGGGGTCGCTGGCGGGGTCGTTGGGGGGCTCGTCGCTGCCGAAGCGTATCGCGACCAGCGGCTCGTCGGAGGCGCGAGCAGAGAGGGCGGCGCTGGAGCCCAGCGTGCGCGCCGCGCTGGCGCTGGGCGCGAGAATGGCGTTGGCCGACAGCGAGCCCAGCGCCACGAGCGAGCGTGTCCCGAGATCGTCGCTGAGCAGCGTGGTGCCGAGCAGCTGGGCATCGGCCGCGCTGAGGGGGGCGCCGATGCGGCCGCTCGGCAGAACGAAGAGGCGAACGGAGGCCGAGGTGGCGGACAGCGCGGCGGCGGCAGTCTCGCCCCAGGCGATCGTCACCTCGGGCGAGATCAGGCCGTCGCTGGCCAGGGACTTCACGGCGCTGCCGAGCAGGGCCGCCGTCTGGGCCCGGCCCGAAGGTTGCGCGCCGATGATGATCAGCTCGGAGTTGGAGAGCACCGCCCGACCCTCGTAGAGGCTGAGATCGAGGGCCTGCTCGCCGATCGAGGCCGAGATTGTCCGAAGGCGGCGGGCCAGTCCCGGCACCCGGGCGACGCTCTCGGGAGCTCCCAGCGAAAGGACCGTGGTGCGGTGGCCGGCGGCCGCCAGGGCGCGACTGACCCCGGCGGCGGCCAGAGGGGTCTCCCCCTCCACCAGAGGCGCCACCGCGTCCGTGATGATCAGAAAATCTCGCGTCGGCACAAACTACTCAGTCGCGCCGCGCTCGTCCTCTTCGCCCGGGAACTCGTTGACGGACGGGTACTTCATGATCTCCTTGCGGGAGATCTTCCACGCCTTTTGGACAATCCATGAGAGCGACCGATCCTGACGGGTCGCCTCCTCCTGGATCTCCTTCAGCATCTCTTCGGGGAAATAAAGGCTTTGTTTTCTCTTGTCGGAACCGCCCATGGGGCCTCCCGCATGTCAGGGAACGCGATTGGAAGTGCGGAACAGTAGTCCAGAACTGCGCGACTTGTCAAGATTGGCCGCCGCCTCGCGGGCGGGCACGAGAGTCGGCGCGCCGATCGCCAGGCGCCGGCTTTCTCGCGGGCGCTTGCTTTTTGTTTGTTGCGCGAGCTTCTTGACGTTCCTTGACCGACGGACGTGACGCAATTATCCTAATGGGCTATTTTTCAAGCGCCAACAAGGCGTGGGGACGTTCATGGAAGGAACGGGACTGAAGAAGAAGGATCTCAAGCGATTTCGCGACACCTTGCTCGCCAAGAAAAAGGAGATTCTCAGAAACGCCCAGCGCACCTTGAACGAGGACATGACCCTGGACGCCGACGATCTGCCAGACGAGATGGATCTGGCGTCGTCCGAGTACCTGCACTCTTTCACGTTCCGCTTGCGGGGCCGCGAGAAGGTCTTCCTGCAGAAGATCGACCACGCGCTCGAGAAGATCAAAGAGGGCACCTTCGGCGTCTGCGAGCAGTGCGGGGAGCCGATCTCGATCAAGCGGCTGGAAGCCCGGCTGGAGACCACGCTCTGCATCCGCTGCAAGGAAGACCAGGAGCGCATCGAGAAGGCCTACGGGTGAGCGGGGGCCGTCTGCTTGGTGCCCGTCCTAGCGGGGCGGTGACCCGTCGCCGAGCAGCCGGCCTACCAGGCTGGTGAACGCCGGCTGCGTCGCGGAGAGCAGCGGCGCGGGGGTGGTGAGGGTGAGGACCAGGGCCTGGCGGGTCTTGTCGTCGGCGGTTCG
>DATKEU010000523.1:0-3123 GCA_035544495.1 Polyangia bacterium
TGCAGGTACTCGCGCCAGATGGTCCAGTTGTGGACCCCGTCCGGCGTCGCCTCGAAGGTGTGCTTGATGTGATGCTCGGTCAGGCTCTTCGACAGCGCCTGGTTCAGCCCCAGCAGCGAATCACGCTGGCCGACGCTGATCCACAGCAGCTTGAGCTGCTTGTTGGTCGCCTCCGGCTTGCCGAGCGCGGGCGCGATGCGCTTGTCGATCTCGCCGGCCGGCGCGCCCGCGCTGAACGCGGCGAGCTGGCTGAACAGATCCAGGTGCGAAAGCCCGGTGGTCAGCGCCGCGGCGCCGCCCATCGACAGGCCGACCAGCGCGCGGCTCTGCCGGTTGGCGAGCACGCGGTACTTGCCCTCGATGTACGGGATCAGATCGGCCAGCAGGTATTTCTCCAGCGCGTCGTTGTTGTCGGGCGTGCTGGCGTCGAACGCCAGCGCGTGCGCCCACGGCATGACCACGATCATCGGGACCGCCTTCTTCTCGGCGATCAGGTTGTCCAGGATGAAGTTGGCGAAGCCCGCCTGTATCCAGTCGGCGGACGTGCCGTTGCGCCCGTGCAGCAGGTAGACGACCGGATACTTCTTGGTCCAGTTCCTGGTGTATCCGGGCGGAAGGTACACGTGCACGGCGCGCGTGGCGCCGAGCGCGCTCGAGCGATGCCAGTTGATCTCGACGGTGCCGTGGGGAACGTCGCGGTACTCCCAGAAGCCGGGCTCCGGGCCGGGGATGGTCACCATGCTTCCGGCGGTGCGGGCGCGCAGCTTGACGTCGGGGTTCAACGCGTCGGGCATGGCCACGCCGTCGATGTTGAACGAGTAGATGTAAACGCCGGGCGCCAGCGGTCCGACGGTGACGCTCCAGATCCCCTTGTCGCCCTTCGCCAGCTTCGGTTTGTCCGTGGGCAGCCAGTCGGCGTTCAACGCCACCTCGCCGGCCCTGGGCGCCTGGATGCGAAAGGTGACCCGGCGGTCGGCGTGCACCTCGGGCGACAGGTACGGCGGGCCGGACGGCGCGGGCGCGGGCACGGGCGCGCTGGCCGCGGGTGGCGCCGGTAGACCCGTCTGCGCCGGGGTCTGAGCGAGCAATGGAAGGGGGAAAGCGCTCGCGATGACGAGCGGAGCGACCAGCTTCATGCGGCCTCCTTGCGTGGCGCGCACTTTACACCGTACGGGCGGCGGGTCTCGTCAGTACGCGAACCGGCGCACGCTGACGTTCATCACCAGGCCCAGCGCCACCATGATCGTGAGGATGCTGGAGCCGCCGTAGCTGATGAGGGGCAGCGTCACGCCGACCACCGGCAGGATGCCGCTGACCATGCCGATGTTGATGGCCACGTGCCAGAACAGCAGGGCCGCGACGCCCACGCAGACGGTGGCACCGAATCTGTCGCGCGCCTCGCTGGCGATCTTGATGCTCCACAAGATCAGCACCAGGTAGGCCAGCAGGACCACCAGCGAGCCGACGAAGCCCCACTCCTCGGCCCAGACGGCGAAGGGGAAGTCAGTCCACAGCGCCGGGAAATGCCGCAGCCGGATCTGCGTGCCGTGCAGGAACCCCTTGCCGGTGAAGCGCCCCGATCCGATGGCGTTCAGCGCCTGGCGCGTCTGGTACGCCCCCTGCGAGTTCGGGTTCAAAAACGCCTCGAAGCGCTTGCGCTGATAGTCGCGCAGGAGGTGCTGGTAGATCGGAAACGCCGCCACCGTCGCCAGGCCCAGGATCGCGGCCAGGGTTTTGATCTTGAGGCGCGCGGTCAACATGATGCTGATGAAGATCAGCAGGATGAGGCACGCGGTGCCGAAGTCGGGCTGCGCCGCGATCAGCAACGCGGGCGCGCTGGCGATGGCCACCGGGATGACCATGTGCCGGAACGTTCGCCCCTCCAGCGCCGGCGAGTCGTTCAGGTACTTGCCGAGGGCGACGATGGTCAGCACCTGCATCATCTCCGACGGCTGGATGTGGAACGGCCCCATGTCGAACCAGCGCCGCCCGCCGCCCACCATCTTGCCGAAGATCAGCACGCCGACCAGCAGCGCCATCCCGGCGCCATAGAGCACATAGCTGAGCCGGCTGATGGTCCGGTAGTCGAACGAGGCGACGGCCAGGAAGACGACGGTGCCCAGCGCCAGCCAGGAGATCTGCTGCGTGAACAGCTGCGTCTGGCGCTCGTGGACGGCGCTCCACAGGTTGGCCAGGCCCAGGGCGACGACGATCAGCGCGGCGACGGTCAGCGCCCAGTCGAACCGGAACCGCAGCTTGCGCCAGGAGATCGCCCGCGGCATCAGCATCAGCGGCCCTTGTCGTCGAAGCTGAAGCGCTGGAGGCCCTGGCCTTGGCCCTGGCCGCCGGCGGCGGGGGGCGCTTCGGCGGCGGTCTCGGCGTCGTCGACCACGCGCGGCCCGCGGTGGCGCGGCAGGCCGATGCGCGGGGCGTTCCGCTGATCGGGCGCCACCGTCTCGAAGTAGTTGTGCACGATCTCCACCGCCAGCGGCGCCGCCACCTCGCCGCCGTGGCCGCCGTGCTCGACCAGCACCGCGAAGGCGATGCGTGGCCGCCCCGCCGGCGCGAAGCCGACGAACCAGGCGTGATCGGCCAGCTCCCAGCCGCCGGACGCGTCGCCGTGATGGATCATCCGGTGCACCTGCGCGGTGCCGGTCTTGCCCGCGATCTCGATGTCGTGCGGGCGGACCTTGTACGCGGTCCCCTTGGGCTCGTTGACGACGCCCACCAGCGCCTGGCGCAAGAAAGCGAGGTGCTCGGGCGACACCGCCAGCTCGTGCCGCACGCGCGGAGCGAAGTCCTCCAGCACCTGGCCGTCCGGCGATTCGATGCGCTCGACGATCTGAGGCAGCCACAGCTTGCCGCCGTTGGCGATCGCCGCGTACATAGTGGCCATCTGCAACAGCGTCACGCGCGTCGATCCCTGGCCGATGACGGCGTTCAGCGCCTGGCCGACCTGGAAGCCCTCGGCGTGGGGATCGACGCGCTTCTGCTCGCGGTACCAGGCCTCCGTCGGAAGGAAGCCGCCCTCCTCGCCGTTGAGGCCCAGGCCCGTCGGCGCGCCCAGGCCCAGGTCGGTGCCGAACTTGGCCAGGCGATCCATCATCCCCGGGCGCGAGCCCA
>DATKEU010000524.1:0-4690 GCA_035544495.1 Polyangia bacterium
TCACGTCCAGCGTGGCCGCGTCGGTCACGCGCCGGCCGCCGACGATCGTGGGCGTCAGTCCCAGGCGCTGCGACAGGGCCGTCGCCTGCGGCCCGCCGCCGTGTACGATCACCAGGTGGTGCCCGCCGGCGCGCGCGGCCGCCACGCCGGCCGCCACCTGCGCCAGCGCGGGCGGCGCCAGCACCTCGCCGCCCAGCTTGACGACGGCGCTTACGGCCACGGCCCGGGATCTTCCAGCGACGCCGGCTCGGGCAGGCCCAGCATCAGGTTCATGTTTTGAATCGCTTGCCCGGCGCCACCCTTGATCAGGTTGTCGGTCGCGCTGACTACGGCCAGCGTGCGCGTCCCGGGCGACGACGGATTCGGTTCACCCAGCGTGAAGCCGACCTCGGCGAAGTTGCTGCCCGAGACGGCGACGACCTCGGGCAGGCGATCGTGCACGAAGCGCACGAACGGCTCGCGGTCGAACGCGGCGGCGAACAGCGCGCCGATCGACTCGACGGTCTCGCCGGCGGCCACCTCGACGAAGCAGGTGGCCAGGATCCCGCGCGACAGCGGCGCCGACACCGGCACGAAGCGCAGGTCGAAGCCGGCGGCGCCCGCCTGAGCGAGGGCCCGCGCGATCTCCGGCGTGTGCTGGTGCTCGAGGACCTTGTACGTCTTCAGATTCAGCGCGCGCAGCGGGTGGTGCGTTCCCAGCGACGGGATTGCGCCGCTGCCCGATGAGCCGGTGATGCCGAGGACGTGCACCGGCCCGCGCAGCTTGCTCGCGCGCGCCAGCGGCAAAAGGCCGAGGATGATCGTGGTCGCGAAGCAGCCGGGCGAAGCGACGGCGCGCGCCGTCTTGATCGCCGCCCGGTTCAGCTCCGGCAGGCCGTAGACGAACGTGCCCAGAAGCTCGGGGTGCGGGTGCGGGGCGCCATAGTACTGCCGGTACTCGCCGGCGTCGGTGAGGCGAAAGTCGCCCGACATGTCGACGATGCGGGCGCCGCTCTCCAGGATCGCGGGCGCCTGCTGGGCGCTGACCTTGTGGGGCAGCCCCAGCAGCGCCACGTCGCAGCCCCGGGCCGCCTCGCCGGGCGGGACGTTCTCGAAGCGCAGGTCCGTGCGCCCGGTCAGCGACAGGTGCGCCGCCCCCAGCGGCTGCCCGACGAAGTCGACGCTGGCCACGCGGACCAGCTCGACGTCGGGATGAATCAGCAAGCGGCGGATCAACTCGGCCCCTCCGTACCCGCTGCCTCCGATGACGACGGCCTTGAAGCGCTTCATCCGCCTTCATTTTACACCGTTTGCACTGTTGCGCGGCGGGCGCGCGCCGGCCCGGGCCAGCAGGTGACGTCAGTCAGGGCATGGGCTGCGCGGCGGGGTTGTCCAGCAACGCGTGGGCCTCGCGCAGCAGGGCGGGGATCTGCGCCCGGAAGGGCGATTCGGGCAGCGCATCGATCATCGCCCGGTCATCCACCGTCTTGGCGCGGGCGCCGGGAACCCAGTTGTCCTCCGGGCTCATGGCGGCGTAGCGCTCTTGCGCGAAATCCAGCAGGTCATAGGCCTTGACCAGGTTCCGCAGCCACAGGATGCGGCGGACGTTGATCTGACCGGGCAGCTGATCCCATTCGCGCAGGCCGACGCGCCAGTCACGGGCGAATTCCTCGCCGACGGCGGCGCGGTAAGCGGCGTCGAGGCGGGCGATGATCGGGTCCAGAGTCGGGCGTGGGTCGTCCAGCAACGACAGCACCTGCAGGTGCTCGTCGAAGTCGGTGGGGCGGGCGGCGCCCAGCGAGAGTGTATGGATCTCGGGGTGCGCCAGGCAGAAGAGATCGTTGAACACCATCGGCGACAGCGGCGCGCACAGCGCGCGCAGGCGCGGCGGCGGGCGGTAGAGTCGCCCCCCCTTGTCGCTGGGGCTGATGATGAAGACGCCCATGTCGTGGCGGCGGGCCGCGTCCAGCGCCGGGCCGTTGTCCTGAAAGATGTAGTAATAGTGCAGGTTGACGTAGTCGAAGCGCCCGCTGTCGATGGCGGCGAGGATGAGGTCGGTGGGCGCGTGGGTGGAGAAACCGACGTGCCGCGCGCGACCGGCGCGGCGCAGGCGATCGGCGACCTCCCAGCAGCCCCGGGGGCGCAGGGCGCGGTCGAAGGCGACGCGGTTGTTGATCCCGTGCATCGACAGGAGATCGACGTGGTCGACACGCAGGCGCTGCAGCGATTCGCCGAAGTAGCGTTCGAAGTCGGCCGGATCCTCGGTGGGGACGATCTTGGTCTGCAGGATGAACGAATCGCGCGGGTGGCGGGCCAGCGCCGGGCCGAGCTGCGCCTCGCTGGTGCCGTAGCCGCGCGCGGTCTCGATGTGCGTGACGCCGAGAGCGAGCGCGCGGTCGACGACGGCCTCGAGGTTGCGCTGGCTGGCCGCCGTCACCGCCGCCTGCCGGTTCCACGACTGCTGAAACCGCATGCCGCCGCAGCTGAAGGCGGGCATGGGCAGCTCGGTGCGGCCGAAGCGGCGGTAGATCACCCGGCCATTATATGCGCGGCCCGCGCGCCGTCGCCGGTCCGCGGCGTCGGCGACGTCGCCCGGCGCCGCGGCGGCGCCCGGACCGGCCGAGACTATACTCGGGGCATGTACGAACTGGACCGCGCGCATGACTGACTCGCCGTCGGCGATCGGGATGATGGGGCGGGTGCTGTTCTTGTTCGCCTATGCGTTGCTGTTCGCGGCGGTGGAGATCGAGATCGAGGGGCCGCACGGGTGGGCGGAGCGGCTGCCGACCTGGTTTCGCGTCAGCACGCGCTCGGCGCGCGCGTACCGCTGGCTGATGCGCGGGAAGCCGCTGACCGGATATCACGCGGTGATGTTCGTGCTGCCGGCCTGGAGCTTTCACATCGGGTTCGTCTCGGGCGTGGCGTGGAGCTGGGCGGCGGAGGCGGCGACGCTGTCGGCTTATCTGGCCTGGGTGGTGACGTGGGATTTTCTGTGGTTCGTGCTGAACCCGCACTTTGGCTGGCGGCGCTTCCGGCCAGGGGACGTGTGGTGGCACACCAGCCCGTGGCTGGCGCGGTTCCCGCTCGACTACTGGAGCGCGGTGGTGGCGTCGCTGGCGCTGGCGGCGTCGGCGGTGTCGACGACCGGGACGTTCGCGGTGATGCAGCGGCAGCTGGTGCTGCTGGGCGGGTTCGCGCTGCTGACGCTGGCGGTGGCGGCGGTGGCGCCGCTGTACCAGCGCTGGTACCTGCACATGCGGCGCGCGGGGGCCGACGAGCGCCCGCTGGCGCTGCCGGGCGCGGGCGACGGCGGAGCGGCGCCACCACCTGCCGAATAGCGCCGGCCCTCACTGTCCCATGTCGGCGGGGGGCGGCGCCGCGCGCGTCTCGCCGCTGCGGCGGCGATAGGATTCGCTGTAAACCTGGGCGCGGAAACGCAGCAACGGATCGTCGGACAGCTCGATGCCGGGGACGACGCCCGTCGGGTCGAACACCAGAGCCTCGACCGATCGCTGATCCTCGACGGGGCCGCTGACGGTCAGCGTGCCGCCCGGCACGGTCGGGCGCGCGGGCGGCCAGGCGCGCGAGGCGTCGGTCAGCGGATCGCCCGGCGCGGCCAGCTGGAACGACAGATCCCAGCGCACGGGACCGGCCGCCAGCCGCTCGCGGATCTCCTGCAAGAGATAGAGCGGCGGCAAGCGGCGGGCGTCCGCGGGCGCCAGCGTCTCGACGCCGGCGCGCGGTTGCCAGGAGTAACGCACGGCCTGACGTTCGCCCTTGGCGTTCACCAGGAAGTACGCGTGCAGCCCGTTGTAGGCGGTGGTGCCGAAGCTGCGCGCCGGCTTGAGGCGAGCGATGGCCTTGATCGCCGGCAGCACCGACGGCCGCGACAGGATGTAGGCGATGATCTTGAACGGGTTCGGGGCCAGCGACAGGAAGGGCTTCTGCGCGCGGGTGATGCGCAGGAAGTCTTGCGGCGTGGCCGCGGGAAAAACCGGGATGTTCACCCCGGCCCAGCTGGCGGCGGCGCCCGACGGCAACACGAAGCGCACGGACAGCCCCAGCGTTCGCCCGACCGACGGCGACCCCCGATCGGGCGCGAAGGGATTGGCGGCCGCGTTCGACAGCCGGACCTGGACGGGGATCGCCGCGCCCTGGAAGTGCTCGGCGACGGTCAGCGCGCGCGCCTGGGGAGCGGCTTCGAACGTCCCGCGCAAGACGATGCCGCGCGCGTGGGCGCGCCGGTACCCGGCCTGGGAGCCGCCATATTTCTCTATCGCCTCGATCGTCGGCAGCACGGGGAACGCGGCGGCTTCGTTGTCGGCGCTGTTCGACATCGCCCGCGACCATACACCGGTCGCTTGGCGCGGGCGGCGCGATGATGATAGGTAACGCGGCTGAACGGACTGCGTCCGTCCCACATGATCGACCCGCAAAAACCGCTTCGTGAACGCATCGCCGCCGCCGTGACGGCGGCGTTCGGCGCCGACGCCGCCCAGGTGGACGCGGCCATTCACCGATCCGCGCACGCGGACTATCAGGCGGACGTCGCGCTGGCGCTGGCCCGCCGCCTGAAGCAGCCCCCGCGGGACGTCGCCGCCGCCATCGTCGCGCACCTGCCGGCGGGCGATCTGGACGATCTGATCTCAGCGGCGGCGGTGTCGGGGCCGGGCTTCATCAACCTGACGATCAAGGACGCCGCCATCGACGA
>DATKEU010000525.1:0-2876 GCA_035544495.1 Polyangia bacterium
CGGAGATCCGGGCAAGGACTTCCTCGGACCTCGATGCTACATCAGATCACACGCGCCGTTGAGTTAACGGCTGGCGCGGGCGCGATCGGCTTCCTGGGCCTGGGCGACGGTGTACGCGGTCATGCTGACCAGGGTGTCGACGCTGGCATCGCGCGGCAGCACCGTGATCGGCCGGTTGATGCCCAGCAGGATGGGGCCCACCGCGGTGGCGCCGCCCAGGGCGGCCAGCACCTTGTAGGCGGCGTTGGCCGCCGCCAGCGACGGGAAGACCAGCACGTTGGCGGCGTCGGTCAGGCGCGTGAAGGGGAACAGCTCGCGCATCTTGTGCATGTCCAGCGCGATGTCGGCTTGCAGCTCGCCGTCGATCTCCAGCTCGGGGCGGCGGCTGCGCACCAGCTCCACCGCCCGCGCCACCCGCTTCGATTCCTCGTGCGGCGCCGAGCCGAAGTTCGAAAACGAGATCATCGCGATGCGCGGAGCGACGTCGAAGGCGCGCACGGCGTCGGCCACCTGGATCGCGGTGTCGGCCAGCATCTCGGTGTCGGGCGCGATGTTGATGCTGGGGTCGGCGAAGAACTTCACGTCGTTGTTCTTCATCAGCATCATGTACATGCTGGTGGCGCCCCGGACGTCGGGCCGCGTGCCCAGCAGCTGCAGCGCCGGACGGATTGTCTCGGGGTACGGCGTGGTCAACCCCGCCACCAGGCCGTCGGCGTCGCCCTTGCGCACCATCATCATGGCGAAGTTGATCCGGCGCGCCATGTGTTGCTGCGCCGTCACGGTGTTGATCCCTTTCCGGCAGCGCAGGGCCAGGAGCTCCTGGGCGTACTCGTGAAAGTGGGGCGAGTCGGTGGGGTTGATGATCTCCGCGCCGCCGATCTCCAGATCCAGCTCGGCGCAGCGCAGGCGGATGCTCCGTTCGTCGCCCATCAGGATCGGGCGGGCGATCTTCTCGTCGAGGACGATCTGGCAGGCGCGCAGCACCTTGACGTCGTCTCCCTCGGGAAAGACGATGCGCTTCGGGCTGGATTTGGCGCGCTGGACGATGCGCCCCATGATCGTCTGCACGCCGCCCATTCGCCGCTGCAGGCGCTCGCGGTACTCGTCGAGATCCAGGTGCAGGCGCGCCACGCCCGAGTCCATGGCCGCCCTGGCGACGGCCGGCGCGCACCACCACAGCACGCGCGGGTCGAGGGGCTTGGGGATGATGTAATCGACGCCGAACCGGATCGAAGGGACGCCGTACGCCTCGGAGACGCTGTCCGGCACCGGCTGGTGCGCCAGCTTCGCCAGGGCGTGCGCGGCGGCGACCTTCATCGTCTCGTTGATGTCGCGGGCGCGGACGTCCAGGGCGCCGCGGAAGATGTACGGGAACCCGAGGACGTTGTTGACCTGGTTGGGAAAGTCGCTGCGCCCGGTGGCCACGATGGCGTCGGGGCGCGCCGCCTTGGCGTCGGGGTAGCTGACCTCGGGATCGGGGTTGGCCAGCGCGAAGATCATCGGCTTGTCGGCCATCGTCTTCAGCATCTCGCCGGTGACCAGGCCCGCCTTCGACAGCCCCAGCAGCACGTCGGCGCCGCGCAAGGCATCGGCGCGCGTACGGGCGCCGTCGTCGCGGCGGGCGAAGCGCGCCTTGTATGGGTTCATCCCCTGGCCGCGCCCCGCGTAGATGACGCCGATCGAATCGATGAGCGTGATGTTCTCGATCGGCACGCCGAGATCGACGTAGAAGTTGGCGCAGGCGATGGCCGACGCGCCCGCGCCCGAGACGACGACCTTCAGGTCGGCGAGTTTTTTCCCGCATATCTCGGCCCCGTTGATCAGCGCCGCGCCCGAGATGATCGCCGTGCCGTGCTGGTCGTCGTGAAACACCGGGATCGACATCCGCTTGCGCAGGGCGGTCTCGATCTCGAAGCACTCCGGCGCCTTCAGGTCCTCGAGGTTGATGCCGCCGAAGGTCGGCTCCAGCGCCGCCACCGCCTCGACGAAGCCGCTCACGTCGCGCGACGCCAGCTCCAGATCGAAGACGTCGATGTCGGCGAACTTCTTGAAGAGGCAACCCTTGCCCTCCATCACCGGCTTGCCCGCCAGCGGGCCGATGTTGCCGAGGCCCAGCACCGCCGTGCCGTTGGTGATCACCGCGACCAGGTTGCCGCGCGCGGTGTATTCCCAGACCGCCTCCGGATTGTTCGCGATCTCGAGGCACGGCTCGGCCACTCCCGGCGAGTAGGCGAGCGACAGATCCCGCTGCGTCACCAGCGGCTTCGTCGGCACCACCTCCATCTTCCCCGGCCGTCCCTGACGGTGGTACTCGAGCGCATCGATCTTGCGGATCATTGTTGTCCGCGAAGTTTACTCCCGCCGCGCGCGCGCCGCTCGCCTCCGGCGGGCGCGAGCGCGCTCCCCGGCGATGCTCAGGCGCCTATGCCGGCGGTCGCGGCCATGCGGGCGGCGCGCAGCTTCGCCTTGCGCGCCTTCAGCATGTACCGATAGGTCATCGTCTCTTTGGGCGGGATGACCATGTCGGCCAGATAGCGCGCCGGGTTCAGGAAGCGCTCGCTGACCCGGATCTCGAAGTGCAGATGGGGCGGCGAAACCATCACACCGGTCCGGCCTACCGAGCCGATGCGCTGCCCCGCGGTCACGTGGTCGTCGACGGCGACGGTGTAAGACGCCAGGTGCATGTAACAGGAGACGACCCGGCGTTCGTCGTCGTGCTTGATGCAGACGTAGATGCCGCCCACGCCCAGCCGCCGCCGCGCGTACCGGCCGACCTTGTCTGGCGGCAGCACCGTGCGCGGGTGGCCCGGGATGTTGGCGCCGGCGAACATCACCGTGCCGTCGGCGATGGCCCGCACCGGCTCGCCCAGCGTGGC
>DATKEU010000526.1:0-14678 GCA_035544495.1 Polyangia bacterium
ACTACGCCGTCAAGCACAACCCCTTCGCGTACTTCAGCGACATCAACGGCTGGAACGGACAGACCTTTCAACCGTCCCCGCGCTGCGCCGAGCACGTCGTCGACTACTCACAACTGCAAGCCGATCTCGCCGCTGGCGACGTCGCCGACTATGTCTTCATCACGCCCAACATGATTCATGACATGCACGACGGGACGATCCAGGACGGCGACGCCTGGCTGGCGCGCGAGGTGCCGAAGCTCCTGGCCTCGCCCGCCTACCGTGACGGCGGGGCGCTCTTCCTGCTGTGGGACGAAGGAAACAGCCAGAGCGACGATCCGCCGTTCATTGCCGTCTCACCCAACGCCAAATCCGGCTATGAGTCGAAGGTGGATTACGACACCAGCTCGTTCTTGAAGACGGTCCAGTCGATGCTGGGTGTCGAGCCGCTGCCCTGCAGCGCCGCGCCCGACACCGTCCCGGTCATGTCCGATCTCTTCGCCGTCCCGCTCCCCGTCGTCAGCGCCCCGTGACGGGGTTCCGAGCGAGATCATCCGCCTTGATGCCCGCCACCAGCGGCTCCAGGCGCTCCGCCAGCGTCGCCAGCAAGGTGTCCACATGCACCAGCGAGTCGTCGTCCGACAGCGCCTGCTCGACGGCGGCGGCGCTGTCCTGCAACCGCATGGCGCCGATCGTCCCCGCCATGCCTTTCAGCGCATGGGCCTGCTGGCGGGCCGTCTCGCGATCGCCGGCTCGCACGGCGGCGCGGATGGCCGCCGCGGTGTCGGCCTGTCCCTCGGCGAATCGCCGCAAGAGCGACAGGTAGAACGTCCGCCGCCCACCCACCCGGCGCAGCGCCGCCTCCGCTTCCAGGCCCGGAATGGCGATCGCGCCCGCCAGCGCCGGATCCTCGACCGCACTGGCCGCCCCCGCCGCGGGGGCGCCCGCGACGCGCTCCGCACGCGAGGGCGCGCGTAACCAGCGCAGCAAGGCCCGCCACAGCGCCGGCGGATCGATCGGCTTGGCGATGTGATCGTTCATCCCGGCGTCCAGGCACCGCTGGCGATCGCTGCCCATGGCGCTGGCCGTGAGCGCGATGATCGGGACCCGACCACGCGCGCCACCCAGGCCACGAATGTGGGCGGTGGCGGTCACGCCGTCCATGACCGGCATGTGCATGTCCATCAGGATCGCGTCGTAGTCGGCCTCGGATGCCCGGCGCGCGGCGATCTCGCCGTTGCCCGCCACGTCCACCTCCAGCCCCCATCCGACCAGGATGCCGACCGCCACCTCCTGGTTCAGCTCGTTGTCCTCGGCCAGCAGGATGCGCGCGCCGCCCGGCAATCCCCAGCCGATCTCGCTGGCGGGGACGTCCGCCGCGGCGCGATCTCCGCCTGCGGCCGACTCCCCGCCCGCGGCCGGCTTCTCCAGGCGAACGGTGAACCAGAATCGGCTCCCCTGTCCCGCCGCGCTCTCGAAGCCGACCGCGCCGCCCATCAGCTCGGCCAGGCTCTTCGCGATCACCAGCCCCAGACCCGACCCGCCGTACCGGCGCGTGGTCGACGTGTCGGCCTGCTGAAACGGCTGGAACAGGCGCGCGGCTTCCTCGGGCCGAAGGCCGATGCCGGTGTCGGCCACGGCCAGCTCCAGCCGCGCGGCCTCCGGCGTTTCCTCGCGCAGGCGCGCTTGCACGCGCACCTCGCCGCGCTCCGTGAACTTCACCGCGTTGCTGGCGTAGTTCAGCAGGATCTGCCCCAGGCGCAACGGATCACCCATCAGCGTGTCGGGAATGGCCGGATCGACGTCGAACGCCAGGGCCAGCCCCTTGGCCGTCGCGCGCTGGCCGACCAGCGCCGCCACGTTGTTCATCACGTCGGCCAGGCGAAACGGCCGCCGCTCCAGCTGCATCTTGCCGGCCTCGATCTTCGACGAGTCGAGGATGTCGCCGATGATCGCCAGCAGGTGATGCCCGGCGTGCTGGATCTTCATCACCTGATCCTGCTGGCGCGCCGGCAGGCCGGCCCGGGCCGCCAGGTGCGCCATCCCGATGATGGCGTTCATCGGCGTGCGGATCTCGTGGCTCATGTTGGCCAGAAACTCGCTCTTCGCGCGCGTCGCCGCCCGCGCGGCGGCCTCGCTGGCCTCGAGGGCCCGCGTGCGTTCGACGACCTTGGCCTCCAGCGATTCGTTGGCGTCCTCGAGGCGGCGGGTCGCGGCCAGGAGCTGCAGCCGCATCTGCTCCTGCGCGTCCGCCAGCTGATCGAGCTCGCGCCAGGGCGACCGCACCGCCACCGGCTGGCCGAGCTGGAGGCGGCCGATGCGCGCGCTCTCCGCGGCCAGCTTCTCCAGCGGCCGCGTGAACCGCTTCGACAGATGGGTGGCGAAGATCCAGGCCAGGAGCAGCGCCCCCGCGAACAAGACGGCCATCGTCCAGACGTCTCTGGCGCCGACCGGGCGAAAGTCCGCCGCGGGCGCCAGCGTGGCCACCCAGAATGGATGCGATCCGAACTGCGTGCTCTTGAAGATCGCCAGCCAGTCGGCGCCCCCCACCTCGAACCGCAGAAGCTCGCTCCCGCGCCCAGACCGGTTCCACAGATTGAACGCGCTGGTCAGCGGCGCCACGCCCAGCTCGGCGATCGGCCGCAGCACGGCCGCCTTGACCGCGCTCTCGTCTGCGAAGCGCGGATCGCGCGGAAGGCCGATCACCGTTCCGTCGCCGGTGATGATGCTGGCGAAGCCGGTGGACCCGGCGATGATCTCGCGCGTGAACCGCGACAGATCGATGAGGCGCAGGTCGTGGGTCATGGCCAGCCGCCGCCCGTCGGCGCTGGTCCAGCGCACCACCGCGCTGATGCCGGGCTCTTGAATCGATCGGAAGATGAAAGGCAGCGTCCAGAAGATGTCGGTGTCGCTGGCCAGCGCCATCGCGCCCTGGAACCAGGGGCGCTGGCGGGCGTCGTAGTCCAGCTCTTTCACCTCTTCTTTTTCGCGCACCAGCGCCGGGCTCCAGGTCAGGAAGGTCGCCTTCTTGCCCCAGCGTTCGGGATCGGTGAGGCGATTGATCCATCGCCCTCCGGTTCCAGGCATGAGCAGGATCTCCCGTCCGGTCTCATCGGCCACCACCACCGACGACAGATTGGGCCCGTTCATCAGAATGGTGCGAAAGAGATCGTTCAGCGGCTCCGGGCTCTGCACGTCGATCAGGCCGCGCGCGCCCCAGTCGCGGCCGGTGCGCGCCACCGCCTCCACGCGCCGGACCAACGCCTGCACGCGCTCGTCGATCTGCTGCGACGCCGATCGCAGCTGCGTGATCGCGATCTGACCAGCCCACGGCTTGTAAGAGACGTAATAGACGCTGCCCAGGAAGGTCCCCAGCACGACGAACGCGATGGCGAACGCCGCGATCATCAGGCTGCGGCGCAGGCTGCCGCCGGGACTTTCACGCGCAGATGAAGCCGTCTTTCCCAACCAGCACTCCTCCGACCCGCGCGCGCGCCCCCAGACGCGTGTCGGGGCGCGACGCTCGAAGAGTCTAAGGACCAGGCTTTACGCCCGTCAAGGCGCGCCGCCGGCCCTGCGCTGTTTTGTTTCTGGTGGGTGGGATACTGTTGCGGCCATGCTCTCGGGGTCCCCGCCCGCGGCGGCCGGGCAGCCAAAGCCCATCGTGCTGGTCGTCGACGACACCCCCGGCGAGATCCAGGTGCTCGGTCACATGCTGCTGGCGCGCGACCATGACGTGCGCTTTGCCTTGAACGGCGCCGATGCGCTGGCCGCGGTGGCCGGCGAGCGTCCCGACATCATCATGCTGGACATCGAGATGCCCGGCCTGGACGGATACGAGGTTTGCCGGCGCATCAAGGGCAACGACGCGACGGCCGACATTCCCATCATCTTCGTCAGCGCGATGGATCGGGCGGTCGACAAGGTCCAGGCTTTCGACGCCGGCGGCGCCGACTACGTCGACAAGCCATTCCAGGTCGAGGAGGTGCTGGCCCGCGTGCAGCACCAGCTGCGCATCACCCGGCTGCAAAGAGAGATGGCCGACGCCAACCGAAAGCTGAAAGAGCTGGAGCAGCTGAAGGCGATGTTTGCCGCCATGCTGGTGCACGACCTGCGCTCGCCGTTGACGGTCATTCACACGACACTGCAAATACTGCACGCCGAGAGGCACTTCGCCTCCAAAGAGGACGAGTCGCTGGTCGATCTGTCGGCGGCCAGCATGTCCACGGTGCTGGACCTCATCAACGACGTCCTGCACATCTACCAGTCCGACGCGCACGACGCCGCCACCCCGCTGCAGCCGCTGGACGTGGCGCCGCTCTTGGCCCGATGTGGGGAGCAGGCGCGCGTGCTGGGCTTGCCCCGCCAGATCCCGGTCGACACCGCCATCGCGCCCGATCTGCCGCCGGTGATGGGGAACGAGAGCCGCCTGGATCGCGTGGTGATGAACCTGCTCACCAACGCCGTGAAGTTCAGCGCCACCGGAGCGCTGGTGCGGCTGTCGGCGCGTGGCGTGGCGGGCGCCGCCGGCCAGCCCGGCACGCTGGAGATCGCCGTGTCGGATCGGGGGAGCGGCATCGCCGAGACCGACCTGCCGTTCGTCTTCGAGCCGTATCGCCAGGCCGGAGCCGCGCGCCTGCCCGGCGTCGGCCTGGGGCTGACCATCGCCAAGCGCTTCGTCGAGATGCACAGCGGGACGCTGACCGTCGAGAGCCAGCTCGGCGCCGGCGCCACGTTCACGATCCGCATCCCGGCGCTGCCCGCCTGAAAGCGCGTCTATTGCGGAGTCGCCGGTAGCGCCACGCCGGCCTTGCGGGCCAGCTCGCGCAGGTTGCGGCGCGAGGTCTCGTAGTCGAGGCCCTGGATGTGGAGTCCCAGGGGGGCGAGATCGTCCTCGACGGCGGTGCCGCGGCAGACCTGGCGGACGCGATCGAAGCAGCCGGCGGCGTTCAGGCTGCGGCGCCGCAGGAGATCGTCCAGCTCGACGATGAGAGACGACAGCGATTCGTCGGACAGCGCCCCCAACGCCGGCGGCGGCGTGGGCGGCGCGCCGCCGAGCGCGGCGATCGACGCCGCCGCCGCGGCCAGGGCCGCTCCCAGCGCCGACAGCGCCGCCTCGTGGTCGCCATCCGGATCGCGGCTCAACGCTTCTTCGACGACCTGGGCGGCCGCGCGCACCGCGCGCAGGGACAGGTTTCCCCCCGTGCCTCGCAGCGTGTGCGCCCGCCGGCGCGCGCCCGCGACGTCCCCGCGCGCCAGCGACGTCCGGATCTCGTCCGCCGCGCCGCCGAAGTCGCGCGCGAAACCGCGCAGCAGGCCGAGCAGCAGATTGTCGTCGCCGCCCAGCCGGTGCTGCGCCTCCGCAAGGTCGATGCTGGGCAGCGCCACCGTCGGCGGTGCCGGCGCCGGGTCCTCGGCCGCGCGGACGCCTGCGGGACGCGACACCAGGCGCGCGATCAACGCCACGACCGTGTCGGGTTCGATGGGCTTGGCGACGTGATCGGTCATGCCCGCCGCCAGGCAGCGGGCGCGCTCCGATTCAAAGGCGTGCGCGGTCATGGCGATGATGGGGACCGTCGCGCCGGCCGGGTGCCGGCGGATGATCCGCGTCGCCTCGTATCCGTCCATCCCCGGCATCTGCACGTCCATCAGCACGAAGGCGAAGCGGCCTCCCTGCGCCGCGAAGAGCTCGGTCGCCGCCTGTCCGTTCTCCGCCACCGTCACCTGGGCGCCGGCCGCCTGCAGGAGCTCGCGCGCCACCAGCTGGTTGATCTCGATGTCCTCGACCAGCAGGGCGTGCATCCCCGCCAGCGCCCGCCCGCGCGCCGGCGCCGATGCAGGCGCCAACGCAGGCGCCGGCGCCGGCGGATGGTGCGGACGCGCCAGCGCCAGGCGCGCGGTGAAGGAGAACGTGCTGCCCCGCCCGATCGCGCTGTCGACCGTGATCTCCCCGTTCATCTGCTGGATCAGCCGCTGACTGATGACCAGCCCCAGGCCGGTGCCGCCGTACTGGCGCGTGGTCGATCCGTCGGCCTGCGTGAAGGGACGAAACAGCTTGCCGAGCTGGTCGGCGCTCATGCCGATGCCGGTGTCGCTGACGGCGAACGACAGGACCACGGTGCCGTCCTCGCTGGCGGGTTGCGCGCCGGTGCGCACCACCACCTCGCCGCGCTCGGTGAACTTCACGCCGTTGCCGGCCAGGTTCAGCAGCACCTGGCCCAGGCGGGTCGGGTCGCCGACGAGGCCCTGCGGCACGCCCGGCTCCGTCACGAACCGCAGGCCGATCCCCTTCTCCTCCGCGCGCAGCGACAGGAGATCGGTCACCGTGCGCAGGACGTCGTCCAGGACGAACGGCGTCCTCTCCAGCAGCAGCCGCCCGGCCTCGATCTTCGAGAAATCGAGGACGTCGTCGATCACGTCTTGCAGCGCGCGCGCCGACGACTGGATCCGTTCCAGGAAGTCGCGCTGCTTGTCCGAGAGCGGCGTCCGCAGCAAGAGGTGGGTCAACCCGACCACCGCGTTCACCGGCGTCCGGATCTCGTGGCTGATGTTGGCCACGAACTCCGACTTCAGGCGCGCCGCCTCCACCGCGCTCTCGCGCGCGTCGATCAGCGCCTGCTGCTCGCGTTCCAGCGCCTCCTGGTATCGCGTGCGCTCGGTGATGTCGTGCACCAGCCCCTCGGTGCCGGAGATCCTGCCGTCGGGTCCGCGCAGAAGACGCAGGTAGCCCTCGACGATGATCTCCCGTCCGTCGCGCCGCCGGAGGGTCGATCGATAACCGGTGATGCGCCCCTTCTCGCGCAGCGTGTTCCACATGGCGTCGCGATCCTGCGGACTGGCGAACAGCTCGCCGCCGGTGGTGCGGCCGATCAGATCCTCGACGCGGTCGTACCCCAGCATCTCGGCGGCGGCGGGGTTGGCCAGCTGCAGGGTGCCGTCGCGGCCCGTCACCATGTACGCCAGCTGGGCGTGCAGGAACATCTCGCGGAAGCGGCGATCGCCTTCCACCGAAACGCGATCCGCCAGCCGGCGCAACCACTGTCGCAACCCCAGCCACGACAGCACCAGCAGCGCCGTCACCATCAGCGCCGCGACGGCGGCCACGCGCCGGAACGGCGCGTACGCCTCGGCCCGATCGATCTGGGTGGTCAGAAGCCACGACGTCCCCGCCACCGGACGCCCGACCGACATCGTCGCACCGAAGGTCTTCTTCGGCGGGACGATGTACACCCCTTCCCCGCCGCCGGCGCTGGCCAGGACGACCTCGCCGCTGGCGCTCTCGGCCGGCCAGGTGCGCAGGATCGGATCCAGAAAACGCCGCGGCAGCACGCGCGTGACGACCGCGCCGATCGCCGGCGCGCCGCCGCCCGGCTGGCCCGCGCCGTCGGCGGTGCCCGCGAACACCGGCGCGGCGATGTCGAAGCCGACGTCGGCGTCCCCGGCCGCGACCCGCCGCCGGACCGGCGAGAGGCGCAGAGCGCGCGCGTCCAGCGTCGCCGCGACGAGCGCGGCCAGATCGTCCCCGGTGTCCGGCGGCTCGCCAGCAACGGAGAGCACGCACCGGCCGTCCCGATCGAAGAGCAGGATGTCCCGGTACCCGTACGTCTCCCGGGTCACGTCAAGGTGGCGGCGCACCTCGGGCGAGACCGGCGCCAGCGCCAGCCCGCCGCCGGGTGCCGGCGACAGCGCCGCCCGCGCCGCGACGGCCGCGTCGCCCCGCCGTTCCCACAGCCAGGCCTCGACCTGCTGGACTTTCAGGTCGGCGATCGCCGTCAGCTGCTCGATCGTCCGCGACGCGACGATGCCGGCCTCGCGCACGAGAAAGATCGCCGTCCCCGCCGCCGCCGCCAGCGCCAGGAACGCGAACAGGACGAACGTGTGCGGGCGCCCAATCCCGCCGCCGCCGTCAGGCGCGTCGCCGACGGCGCTCATCAGGCGCCCGCGTCGGACCGGCGGAAGCGGCCGGGATCGACGTTGTGGCGGCGAATGATGCGGCGAAAGTTCGACTTGTCGAGGCCCCCCCGGCGCGCCGCCTCCGCCAGGTTGCCGCCCGTGCGAGTCAGCAGATCTTCGATGTAGCTGCGCTCGAACGCGCTGATGGCCAGCTCTTTCGCCTCGGCGAACGGCAGGTCCAGGGCGCGCTCGATGCCGGGCGCCGACCGCGCCACGCGCACGCTGGCGGGCAGGAGATCGACGGTCAGCGTCGGGCCGGTGGACAGCAGCACCGCGCGCTGGACGGCGTTCTCCAGCTCGCGCACGTTGCCCGACCAGCGCGCGCCCTGCAGCACCGACAGAGCTTCGGGCTGGATGGTCTTCACCGGCCGGCCGTACTTGGCGGCATAGCGCTGCAGGAAGTGCCGGGCCAGGAGGGCGACGTCGTCGGGCCGGTCTCGCAGCGGCGGCACCTCGATGACCACCACGTTCAGGCGATAGTAGAGATCCTCGCGGAAGGTCCCGGCGGCCATCGCCGCCGCCAGATCGCGGTTGGTGGCCGCCACCACCCGCACGTCGACGGTCTGGACCTCGCTGGCGCCCACCGGCTTGACCTCGCCCTCTTGCAGCGCGCGCAGGAGCCGCACCTGCAGCGCCGGCGAGATGTCGCCGATCTCGTCCAGGAACAACGTTCCACCCGCCGCCTCCTGGAACAGGCCGCGCCGGTTGCTGCTGGCGCCCGTGAACGCGCCCTTGACGTGCCCGAACAGCTCGCTCTCCAGCAGGGTGTCGCTCAGCGCCGAGCAGTTGACCGCCACGAACGGTCCATCGCTCCGAAGGCTCTTGGTGTGCAAGGCGCGACCGACCAGCTCCTTGCCGGTGCCGCTTTCGCCCAGGATCAGCGTGGTGGCGTTGGTGGGGGCGATGGTGGCGATGAGCTCGAACACCTGGCGCATGGCCGGCGAAGACCCGACGATCCCCTCGAAGCCGCGGCTGGCCTCCAGCTGTCGTTGCAAGGAGTCCGCGGTGTCGGCCAGGCGCTTGTGCTGAACCGCGCGCGCCACCGTCATCAGCATCTCCTCGGTGTCGCCGAACGGCTTGACCAGATAGTCGTAGGCGCCGAGGCGCATGGCGCCGACCGCGGAGCGGGCGTCGGTGTCGCCGGTCATCATCACGACCGGGATCTCCGGCCATTGCTCGCGCACGCGCCGGAGCACCTGCAGGCCGTCCATCTGCGGCATGTGCAGATCGCACAGCACCACGTCGGTGGCCAGCGGGTTGGCGCCGATCGCGGTCAGCGCCGCCTGGCCGGAAGAAAAGCTGCGCACGTTGTACGCCGCCTTCGACAGTGCCGTGCGCAGAACAGTGGCCAGCGCTTCGTCGTCATCGACGACCACCACCCGCGCGCCCGGCGATCGCTGACTGTCGACAGTCCCCGCCATCCCGAACAGATGATAGCCGAATTTTCCACCATCCGGGGTCGTGGATGACCACGAGCGGTCAGTGGCGACCCCGAACAGGAGCCATTTGTCCGCGGAAAATCGCGCCCCGGACGCTGGCGCGGGTTCTGCAATCCACTCCGGACGTGAGTTGCAAGCTGATCATCTGCGACGATCGATCGGTCGCCGACCTGCTCGGCTGCGTCGAGCTGGGCGAGATCGCGATCGGCGCGCCGCCCCGGATGGCAGCGACGACCGCCGCCATGACGGCCGACGTTGCGGACATCGAGACGCTGGCGGCCGAGGCTCACCACGTTCCGCACGATCCGTTCGCCGGCTGGAGCCGTCGCATCTGGGATCACGCGATGGCCCGCGCGGTGGCGATGCGCCTGCTGGCCGAGCGGCGCGCGATGCGCAGGCTGGTCGATCCGACGATCGCGTACTGGGCCGGGCTGCTGGTGGACGTGGGAGCGCCCAGCCTTTTGCGCTGGTGGGCGGAAGGCGCGTCCGGCGGCCCGATGCTGGGACCGGCGACGATCGAGCGCATCACCGCCTCGGTGCGGGCGCACCACGAGGCGGTGGGCGCGGCGTTGCTGCTGCGCTGGGGGTTCGATCCCTTCACCGTCCACCTGGCGCGAAACCACCACGCTCGACGCCCGTGCGACGAGAACCCGTACTGGGCGCTGGCGATCGTCGGCGAGATTCTGGCCGGCGGCGCCGCCGCCGATTGCGAACTGAACCCCGGCGCCCCGCCGCCCGCGCACGTGCGCGAGGCCTGCTGCGCCGCCGCCCGCATCTCCGTCGGAGAGCTGCGGCGGCTGGCGGCGCGGGTGACCGTCGATTTCCAGGCGCTGCGCGCGCGACTGGACGGGACGGAGAACAAAGATGTCGATCTCGCTTGCCCGCCTCCGGCGGCGCCGCCGGCCGCCCCACTCCCGTCCCCGGGCCCTGGCGGCGCCGCTGGGGCAGGCGAGATCGACGCTAATCCCCGACGCCTGCGGGCAACGTGACCGCAGGCGCGCATTGAACCCGTTCGGCCGAGGCACGATATGTCGCGATTGAGAGTGATGGTCGTCGAGGATTCGACGATGGTTCGCCGGATGCTGACCCGGACCATCGACGCCGATCCCGAGCTGCAGCTGGTGGGCGGCGCCGCCACCGTGCGCGCGGCCCTGGGCAAGCTGGCGGTGCTGGCGCCCGACGTGATCACCCTGAGTCCGGAGATGCCAGCGGTCAACGGGACCCAAACGCTGCGCGCCCTGCGCAAGGTGGCCCCCGGCGTGCCGGTGATCATGATCAGCGCGCAGACCGAGCGCGCAGCCCGCCTGACGCTGGACGCGCTGGCCGCCGGAGCCCGCGCCTTCGTCACCAGGCCCAGCGGCGACGGCAGCGCCGGCCGCGACGCCTTTCGTGACCAGCTGCTGCCGCGGGTGAGGGTGCTGGGCCACGCCCGCCGCCAGGCGCTGGCCGGCGTGGCGGTGCCCCCGGTCGCGCGCCCGGCTTCGCCGCTGCCGCCCCTGCCGCGGGCGCAAGATCCGATCCGGCTGGTGGTGGTGGCGTCGGGGACGGGCGGACCGAACGCGCTGGCCGATCTGGTCACCAGCGTCCCGGCCGATTTCCCGGTCCCCATCCTCGTCGTGCAGCACATGCCACCGGTGTTCACCCGTGTGCTGGCCGAACGCCTGCAGGCGCGCTGCCGCGTCCCCGTGCGCGAGGCAACCGGCGGCGAGGCGCTGGCCGGCGCGGGCGTCTTCATCGCGCCCGGCGATCATCACCTGACCGTGGTGCGCGAGGACAGCGAGCTGCGCCTGCGACTGTCGCAGCAGCCTCCGGAGAATTCATGCCGGCCCGCCGCCGACGTGCTGTTTCGCTCTGCAGCCGCGGCCGCGGGCAGCGGCGCGCTGGCGGTGGTGATGACCGGCCTGGGGCAGGACGGAATGCGCGGCGCCGGGGCCATCCGCGCCGCGGGCGGCGCCGTGCTGGCGCAGGACGAGGCGTCCAGCCTCGTCTGGGGCATGCCGGGCGCCATCGTCCACGCCGGCTTGGCCGACGAGATCCTGCCTCTGGATCGCCTGGGACCCTTCATCGCCCGGCGCGCGCGGCGCCGCGCCGCCACCGTCAAGCCGTGCAACGCGCGGCATGTGACGTGCGCGCGTTGATCGTGGATCCGAACACGAGGTGATGTCGCCGCGCCCGGCGCGCCACACCGCCGTGACTGAGGCGGCCGGCGCGGCGATCAGCTCGGCGGCGACCGGCGGGCGAAGAGATGGAGCTGCTGGGCGAGAAAGCCGGGCGGGAACGGCTCGCGGATGCCGTAGCCGCTGGGCTTGCCCGGGGGGCGGTAAGCGGTCCCCCACAGGAGATCCCACACCGCCAGCTTGGTCCCGAAGTTCACGCCGTCGCGGATCTCGATCGCGTGGTGCCAGCGGTGCATCTCCGGTCCGTTGATGATCCACTGCAGCCGGCCGCTCTTCACGTCGACGTTGGCGTGGATGTACATGCCCCACAACGTGTCGATGGTCACCTTGATGATCGGCACCACCGGGTGGGCGCCGAGCAGCAGGATGGGCGCAAACTCGATCGTCTGGTTGATCAAGATCTCCAGGGCGTGCGATCGCGAACCGGACAGCCAGTCCACGTCGGTGGTGGCGTGATGCGCCTCGTGCAGGCGCCAGAGCAGCGGCGACCGGTGCTGCCAGCGGTGGAACGCATAGATGTAGAGATCGTGCGTGACGACGAAGAAGGCCACCTGCGCCGGAATTCCGAAGCCGCCGATCAGGCGGTGCCGGGACAGGCCCGTGGCGCCGTCGATGGCCGCGATGATGTGCGCGATGCACAGGCCCAGCAGATAACTCTGCAGCAGCGCGTACCCGACCAGATCGGTCCAGAACCCCGCCCGCAGGAACCGCTGCCGGCGATCGTAGGGGAACCGCCGTTCCAGCGCGATGAGCACCAGCGCGCCCACCCCGATCAAGGTGGGCGACAGCCAGGTCCACAGCGCGACCGACGCCAGCATGGATCGAATCGCGCGGGCCGCTGCCTTCAGTTGGACGGGACGGCGAGAGGGCTCGGCACGCGCCGCAGCTTCTGCAGCGCCGCCCGCTCGCCGTCGTAGATGCGCTTGACGCCGTCGCCCAGGGAGCGCTCGATGTCGCGGATGTTGGCCACCAGGCGCAAGAGGCCCCCGATCTCGACGGACGCCGCCTGGTCGCTGCCCCACATCGCCCGGTCCAGCGTGATGTGCCGCTCGACGAAGGCGGCGCCCAGAGTCACCGCCGCCCAGGTCGGCGCCAGCCCCACCTCGTGTCCCGAGTATCCGATCGGGCACTCCGGGTACGCCTGCTTGAGCGTGCGGATCATGTTCAGGTTCAGGTGCTCCGGCGGGCACGGATAGCTGGACGTGGCGTGGGCGACGAGCAGGTTCTCGCGCCCCAGCGTCTCGACGGCGCGCGCGATCTCCTCCATGGTCGACATGCCGGTCGACAGGATCAGCGGCCGCCCCGTGGCGCGCATCTTCCGCAGCAGCGGGCCGTCCGTCAGCGACGCCGACGCGATCTTGTAGCAGGGCGGGTGGAACGACTCCATGAAGTCCACCGCGTCCTCGTCCCAGCACGACGCGAACCACAGGATCCCGCGGTCGGCGCAGTGGCGGTCGATCTCGGCGTACTCGCGCGGTCCGAACTCCATCCGCCGCCGGTAATCGATGTACGTCATCCGGCCCCAGGGCGTCTCGCGTTCGACGTTCCACTGATCGCGCGGCACGCACTTCTCCGGGCTGCGCTTCTGAAACTTCACGGCGTCTGCGCCCGCCAGGACGGCGCCGTCGATCAGGCGCTTGGCGATCTCGACCGAGCCGTTGTGGTTGATGCCGATCTCGGCGATGACGAAGACCGGCGCGCCGGCGCCGACGGTCTTGCCAGCGATGGAGACGCTGGCCGAATCCACGGCCAGACGAAACGGCGGCACCGGCCCGGACGCGCTGCTCTCGATGTCTTTCATGACAGCCTCTCCGACCACGATGTTTGCTCTCGGCTCTCGCGCGCGCCGGCCTGACGGGCGCGCGCGCGCAGCTGCAGGATCCACTCGGCGAAGTCGCGAAACGCGCCGTAGCCGCCGGGCGCGCGGCAGCGATAGTGCGCGCGGCAGAGCAGCGGCGGCACGGCGTCCAGGGGCGCGCCCACCAGCCCGGCCATGGCCACGGCGGCCATGATCTCGGCGTCGTTGAAGTCATCGCCGATGTACGCCAGCTGGCCCGGCTCGATGCCGGCGTCATCCATGATCCGCGGCAGCATGGCGCGCTTGTCGGCGACACCCAGATAGCAGAAGCGGATCTTCAGCTTCTCCGCCCGCCGGGCGACGATCGGCGACGTCTCGCGCGTGACGAAGGCGATCTCCACGCCGTCGGCGCGCAGGCGCTCCACGCCCATCCCGTCGCGGACCGAGAAGCGCTTCAGCACCTCGCCCGCCGCGCTGTAATAGACGCTGCCGTCGGTGAGGACGCCGTCGACGTCGGTGGCCAGGAGCTTGATGCGCCGGCCCCGCATGAGCAGCTCGCGATCACAGAGCGGCGCCTCCAGCGTCGATTCCAGTTCGTTCACCATGCCGTCCATCCTCCGTCGATGACCAGGTTCGCTCCGGTCATGTAGCTCGAGGCCTCGCTGGCCAGGAAGACCACCGCGCCCGCAAGCTCGTCGGCGCGCGCCATGCGTCCGAGCGGCACGCGCGCGCTGTACTGCGCGACGAAGGACGGCTCCTGTCCCTCCTGCGCCACGCCCCCGGGCGACAGGCTGTTCACCCGCACGCCGCGCTCGGCCCAGTACGTGGCCAGATAGCGCGTAAATGCCAAGACGGCGCCCTTGCTGGCGGGATAGACCGGGCTTTTCCAGAACCCCTGCGTGCCGTCGGGACGGCGGTAGATGCGCTGATCGGGCCCCACCATTCCGTAAGTCGAGGCGATGTTGATGATGCTGCCGCTCCGGCGGCGCGCCATCTCGGCGCCCAGCACCTGCGACGCCAGGAACGTGCCGGTGACGTTCACGTCCAGCGCGCGGCGGAACAGCTCTTCCGGGTATTCCTCGAAGCGCAGCAGGCGCGCCGCCGCGTCGGCGTCGGCGTCGGAATCGCCGTCGGCGCCGGCGACGGCGCCGGCGACGCGATCGTTGATGGCGGCGTTGTTCACCAGCACGTCGACGCGATCGTGCAGGCGCAGCACGCGGTCGCGCAGCGCGCGCAGCGACGCCGCGTCGGTGATGTCGGCCGCCATGCCGACCACGCCGGGAAGACCCTCCGCCGCCAGCGCGCGCGCCACGTCCGCGCACGCCGCCTCGT
>DATKEU010000527.1:0-6421 GCA_035544495.1 Polyangia bacterium
CGCTCCAAGCACCTCCTCAAGCCGCGCGCGCCGGACCCGATGTCTGAGCCCGGCAGGGAAACCCACCGCTCCCGCCGCCCCAACGGAGCGAATGGGGCCCGTCCTCACACCCGCCGCCGCCCGCTTTCTCTACGGCCCCCCCGGTGCGGCCCGCGCGATCAGCGCGCGCCGTTGATTGGCCGCAGCACGGCCGACGGAAACGCGCGCCCCGGGCGGGCGAAGAGATAGCCCTGGCAGAGATCGCCGCCCAGCTTGATCAGGGCGTCGCGCTCCTCCTCGGTCTCGATGCCCTCCGCGATCATCTGGATGCCCAGCCCCCGGCACAACCCGACGATCGAGTGCACCAGCTTCTGCTTGGTCGGCGAACGATCGAGCCCGCGGATCAGCGACATGTCGACCTTGACCACCTCGGGCTCGAGCTGCGCGAAGCTCGTCAGCCCGGCGTACCCGGCGCCGAGATCGTCGACGGCGATGCGATAGCCCATGGCGCGCAGCTGGGCGACGCGCCCGCTGACGTCGTTGATCCGCTCCAGCGGCGCGCGCTCCGTGATCTCCAGGATCACGCGGCCGGCGTGCGCCGACAGCGACCCGCTCGACGAATAGAGGCTGTCGTCCTCCAGCTCGAGGGCGTGCACGTTGACGAACACCAGACCGGGCGGCGGCAAGTCGCCCACCTTGCCCGCCACCCGATCGCGGATGATGCGACCGAGCTCGCGCAACCGGCCCAGGCGCTCGGCCGCTTCGAACAGATCCTGAGGCGACCGCAGCGTCACCTCCTCGTTGCGCACCAGGGCCTCGTAGGCGAAGACGTTCTGCCCCGACCACGAGACGATCGGCTGGTACGCCACCCACAGCGTCGACAGCGCGTTGGCGAACCGCACCTCCAGGCCGGCCCGATCGCCGAGGTGCTTGCCCTCCAGGTGGAACAGCTCCAGCGCCTCGCGCTTGATCTTCGCCATCTTGTGCAGCCGCACCGCGCGCGCGACCACCTCTTCCAGGTGCTTGGGCTCGACGGGCTTGATGAGATAACGGAGGGCGCCGTGCTCCAGGGCCTGCATGGCGCTCTCGATCGCCGGGCCGCCGGTCATCAGGATCACCGGGACGTCCAGATCGTGCTCGCGCACGGAGCGCAGGAACGCCAGGCCGCTCATCTCCGGCATGGTGATGTCGCTGACGATGACGTCGTACGAACACACGCGCGTGCGCGCCGCCGCCTCCTTGCCGTCGTTCGCGGTCTCGACATGGTACCCGGCCAGGGTCAGCAGCCGGGCGTATCCGCGCGCGATGGCCGGCTCGTCGTCCACCAGCAGGATCTTGCCGAGATTTTCCCCCTCGCCGGCGGCGGGCTGTCCGCCGCCCCCCTCCACACCGCTGGCTCCGATGGCTGACATGTGAAGTGGCACATCGGCGGGCCAGCCGCGGAAATTGAGCGCAGCGCTTTGCACCGCCGGCGGCGGGGATCGAGGGCGTTTATTTCCCGCTCGCCGTTCGGTCCTGGTATATCCTCGCGGCTTCGATCCCAGGTGGCCGCAGCTTGAGGAGAAGAGTCAGGAGACATGCTGGACATGAGCCGAATTGAACGGGAGGTCATCGAGCCGCGCGAGAAGACGCGCACCGCCGACAAGACCCAGCTGGTTCACTACTACCACCAGATGCTGGCCATCCGGCGCATGGAAGAGGCGCTGGCCAAAGCCTACGCGCTTCGGAAATTCGGCGGATTTCTGCACCTTTACATCGGCCAGGAAGCGGTGGCCGTGGGGGCCATCGCGACGTTGCGCCCCGAGGACTACGTCATCGCCACCTATCGCGAACACGCCCACGCCTACGCCAAAGGTATGCCGGCGAAGGAGATCATCGCCGAGATGTACGGCAAGGAGACCGGCTGCTCGAAGGGGCTTGGCGGGTCGATGCACCTTTTCGACGCGTCCCGGAATTTCCTGGGCGGCTACGGCATCGTCGGCGGGCACATCCCGATCGCCACCGGGACGGCGTACGCGTCCAAGTACCGCGGCGACGGACGCGTCACGCTGTGCTTCTTCGGCGACGGCTCGGTGGCGCAAGGCGCCTTTCACGAAGGCATCGCGCTGGCGGCGCTCTGGCGGCTGCCGGTGGTCTTCATCTGCGAGAACAACCTTTACTCGATGGGCACGCCGCTCTATCGGTCGCTGTCGGTGACGGACGTGTCGCAGAAGGCGCTCGGGTACGGCATCGCGCGTGACCGCTTCGACGGCGAGGATGTCATCCGCGTGCGCGACCGCATCGCCGAGGCGGTGCGCCGCGCGCGCAACGAATCGATGCCCACGCTGATCGAGATCCGGACTTATCGCTTCCGCGGTCACTCGATGTCCGACGCCGGCCTCTATCGCACAAAGGAGGAGGTCGAGGAGTGGAAGAAGCGCGACCCCATCGGGTTCGGGCGCGAGCTTCTGTCCAAGGCCAACGTGCCGGAGGCCGAGATCGTCGCCATCGAGGAGAAGGTCAAGGCGGAGATCGAGGAGGCCGTGCAGTTCGCCGAGGATAGTCCCGAGCTGCCGTTCGAACGCCTGTCCGAGTTCACGTACAAGGAGTAACGGGACAACATGCCGACGGTAGCTTTTCGCGAGGCGCTCAACCAGGCGATGGCCGAGGAGATGGAGCGCGACGACCGGATTTTCCTGATGGGCGAAGAGGTGGGGCACTATGACGGCGCCTACAAGGTGTCGAAGGGCCTGCTGGCGCGCTTCGGCGAGAAGCGCGTCGTCGACACGCCGATCGCCGAGGGTGGCTTCGTCGGCGTCGGCATCGGCGCGGCGATGGTGGGCCTGCGGCCGATCATCGAGCTCATGACCTGGAACTTCTCGCTGGTGGCGGCCGATCAGCTGATCAATAACGCCGCCAAGATCCGGCAGATGTCGGGCGGGCAGTTCACGTTGCCGGTGGTGTTCCGCGGGCCGGGCGGCTCGGCGCACCAATTGGCGGCGCAGCACAGCCAGTCGACCGAGGCGCTGTGGTCGCACATCCCGGGGCTGAAGGTCGTCATGCCGGCCAACCCGAAGGACGCCAAGGGGCTGCTCAAGAGCGCCATCCGGGACGACAACCCGATTGTCTTCATCGAGGGCGAGATCCTGTACGGCGACCAGGGAGAGATCCCGGAGGGCGAGTACACGATCCCGCTGGGCGTGGCCGAGGTGAAGCGCCTGGGCAAGGACCTCACCATCATCGGCTGGTCGAAGATGGTGAAGGTGGCGCTGGCCGCCGCCGAGCAACTGGCCGCCGAGGGGATCGAGGTCGAGGTCGTGGACCCGCGAACGATCCGTCCACTGGACGAGGAACTGCTGATCCAGTCGGTCCGGAAGACGGGCCGGTGTCTCATCCTGGAGGAGGGCTGGCCCTTCAACGGCGTGGGCGCCGAGATCGCCTACCGGGTCGGCAGGGCCTGCTTCGACGACCTGGACGCGCCGGTCGAGCGCCTGACCGGCGCCGACATGCCGATGCCGTACAACCACCACCTGGAAGCGCAGTGCGTTCCGGACATCGCGCGCGCCGTCGCCGCCGTCAAGCGCCTGCTGTACCTGGAATAGCGCGCGCCCGCCGAGCGTTCGTTCGACTGTAAGGGGAAAGGCAGACGAAAGGTCATGGCCCAGATTCTGGATATGCCGCAGCTCTCGGACACCATGCGCGAGGGCGTGCTGCGAAAGTGGCGCAAGAACGAAGGCGACAAGATCGCGCCCGGCGAGCTGCTGGCCGAGGTGGAGACCGACAAGGCGACGATGGACTTCGAGGCCTTCGACGAGGGCGTGCTGCTCAAGCGCCTGATCGCGGACGGCTCGACCGTGCCGGTCGGATCGCCCATCGCCATCATCGGCAAGGTGGGCGAGGACATCGCCGCGCTGGTCGAGCAGGCCAAGGCGCGCGCGGCGGGCGGTGGCAAGAAAGCGCCGGCGGCCCCGGCTCCCGCGCCGAAGCCCGCCGAGGCGAAACCGGCGCCGACTCCCGCGCCCGCGGCCGCGGCGGCTCCAGCCAACGGCGCCGCGCGCGCGCCGGCGGCCCCCGCGCCCGCAAAGCCGGTCGCGCCGCGTCCGGTCGCTGCGGCGGCGCCCGCGCCGGCCGGCGCCAAGGTCCTCGCGTCGCCGCTGGCGCGCAAGCTGGCCACGGATCTCGGCATCGACCTCCGCGCCGTGCAGGGGACCGGCCCCGGCGGGCGCATCGTCGAGCGTGACGTCAAGGCGGCCGCGGACGGCGGGGGCGAGACGGCGGCCCCGGGGGGCGCTGCTCCGGCCAGCACGCCCGCCAACGACACCAGCGCCGCGCCCGAAGCGGCGGCAGCGCCCGCCGCCCGACCGGCGGGCCCCGTCCCCGCCCAGCTGATTCCCGAGCGGCGCGCCGAGGCGCGTCCGAGCGTGCCGATCCCCAGCGACGACGTCGAAAAGCCGCTGTCGATGATGCGGCGGACGATCGCGCGCCGCCTGGTCGAATCGAAGACGACGATCCCGCACTTCTATCTCACGGCCGACGTCGACATGGACGCGGCGATGGAGTTCCGCGAGCAGGTCAGCCAGGTTCACAACGCCAAGCTGTCGGTGAACGACCTGGTGATCAAGGCGGCGGCGCTGGCCCTGCGGCGCGTGCCCGACGCCAACGCCTCGTTCGGCGAGGAGGCGATCATCCAGCACGCCCGCGTCGACGTCGGCATGGCGGTGGCGATCGACGACGGCCTGGTGACGCCGGTGATCCGCGACGCCGACAAGAAGACCCTGGGGCAGATCGCGAACGAGGCGCGCGAGCTGGCCGGGCGCGCCCGCGAGCGCAAGCTGCGCCTCGAGGAGATGACCGGCGCGACGTTCTCCGTGTCGAACCTGGGCATGATGGGCATCAAGGACTTCTGCGCGATCATCAACCCGCCCGAGGCCGCCATCCTGGCCGTCGGCACCGTCCGCAAGGAGCCCGTGGTCAAGGGTGACAAGATCGTCGTCGGCCAGCGCATGTCGCTGACGCTGTCGTGCGATCACCGGGTCATCGACGGGGCGCTGGGCGCCAAGCTGTTGCAGGCGATGACGGCGATCCTCGAACGCCCGATCGCGCTGGCGTTTTAGGCGCGACAAACTAGGCTCGAAGAGATGGCCGAAAAATTCGATCTGGTCGTCGTGGGCGCGGGCCCCGGCGGGTACGTCGCGGCGATTCGCGGCGCGCAGCTGGGGTTCAAGACCGCGTGCATCGAGCGCGAGCGGCCGGGCGGCATCTGCCTGAACTGGGGCTGCATCCCGACCAAGGCGCTGCTCAAGTCAGCCGACATGATGCGCAGCGCGCAGCACGCGGCCGACCTGGGCGTCGTCATCAACGGGCCCATCACCTTCGACTGGAGCAAGGTCATCGGCCGCAGCCGCGCCGTCGCCGACAAGCAGGCGAGCGGCATCGACTGGCTGTTCAAGAAGTACGGCGTGACCCACCTCCCTGGCACCGCGCGGCTCACCGGGCGCGGCAAGCTGGAGGTGGAGCAGAAGTCCGGGAAGATGACCCTCGAGACGCCGCGGACAATCCTGGCGACGGGCGCGCGCGCCAAGTTCCTGCCCGGCATCGAACCCGACGGCGATCGCGTCATCACCTATCGCGAGGCGATGATCCTCCCCGAGGTCCCGAAGTCGGTGGTCGTGATCGGCGCGGGCGCGATTGGCATCGAGTTCGCCGACTTCTGGAACGCCTTCGGCGTCGAGGTGACGGTCATCGAGTTCTTGCCGCGCATCCTGCCCATCGAGGACGAGGAGATCTCGGCGTCGCTGACGCGCGCGCTGAAGAAGAAGGGCATCAAGATCCTCACCGGCACCAAGACCACCGGCGTGAAGGTCAGCGGAAAGACCGTGACGACGTCGTACGTGGCGGCCGAGGGCGGAGGGAAAGAAGAGACCATCACCTCCGAGCGCGTGCTGCTGGCCGTGGGCGTGCGCGCCAACGTCGAGGGCATCGGCCTCGAGGGCATGGGCGTGGCGCTGGAGCGCGGCTTCGTGCAGGTCGACGATCAATACCGCACGACCAGCCCCGGCATCTGGGCCATCGGCGACTGCGCCGGGCCGCCGGCGCTGGCGCACGTCGCCAGCGCCGAGGCCATCCGCACCGTCGAGGCCATGGCCGGCAAGCACGTCGAGCCCATCAACTACGACGCGATTCCGGGGTGCACGTACTGCGATCCGGAGGTGGCGTCGATCGGCAAGACCGAAGCGCAGGCGCGCGAGGCCGGCCTCGACATCGCGGTGGGCAAGTTCCCCTTCAACGTCAACGGCAAGGCGGTCGGGTCGGGACACACGGACGGCTTCATCAAGGTCATCACGAACAAGGAGCGCGGGCAGATCGTCGGCGTTCATTGCATCGGCTACGGCGTGACCGACCTCATCGCCGAGATGTCGCTGGCCATCACCTCCGAGGCGACCGCCCACGACGTCCTCGCCTC
>DATKEU010000528.1:0-7105 GCA_035544495.1 Polyangia bacterium
TTCTTCTTGTCGTCCTTCTTGTTCTTGTCGTCCTTGTTGTCCTTGTTCTTGTCGTCCTGCTGCTTTTTCTTTTCCTCTTCCTTCAGCTGGCGCAGCGCCAGCTCCAGGTTGGCCTTCGCCTTCTGATCGCGCGGGTCCAGCGCCAGCGAGCGCTTGTACGCCTCGATCGCCTCCTTGAACTTGTTCGCCTTGGCGAAGGCGTTGCCCAGGTTGTAGAAGGCCGACGCCTTCAGGCTGCCGTCCTTGGCCTCGGTGGCGCGCAGGAACTCCTGCGCCGCCTCCTCGTAGCGCGAGAGGCCGTACAGCGCCGTGCCGCGATCGAAGCGCAGCGCCGGATCGTTGCCCAGCTTGGCCGCCGCGCGGTCGTACGCCGCCAGCGCGTCCTCGGCCTTGCCGGCCTTCATCGCCGCGTTCCCCTGCTCGGCGTCGCGGTTCTTGCTCTGCAGCCAGTCGAACCCGACGAGAAACGGCGCCAGCGCCAGCGCCGTCAGCGCCACCGCCGCGCGCGCCGCCCCGCCGTTCACGACGCGCCCTCCGCCGGCGCGGGCGTCTTCGCGCGCCGCCGCCGGTCGGTGCTGCAGGCCTCGCCCACCAGCAGCAGGAACGCCGGCAGCAACAGCAGCTCGAACACTTCGTCGTACTGCTTGACCACGCGGGCCTCGTTCTCCGTGCGCTTGAGCCCGGCCAGCGCCGCCTCGACCTCCTCGACGCCGAAACGCTTGGGGTCGGCGTGGAAGTACTCGCCGCCGGTGATCTGCGCGATCTGCCGCAGCGTCGACTCGCCCAGGCGCGACGTCACGTACTTGCCGTCCTGGTCCTTGACGTACCCGGTGACGGTCCCCTTCTCGTCGAACTCCGGGATCAGCTCGCCCGACCGCGAGCCGATGCCGACGGTGAACACCTTCACGCCCAGCTTCGACGCCTCCGCCGCCACGTCCAGCGGCTCGCTGTCGGTGTCCTCGCCGTCGGTCAAAAGCAGGATCACCTGTGCCCGCGTCGCCCCGCCCTGCGCCCGCAGCCGTGTCAGCAGATCCAGCCCGGCGCGCATCGCCCGCCCGATCGCCGTCCCGCCCACCGGCATGTCCCACGGCCCCATATCGCGCCAGAACAGCTTCACCGCCGCGTAATCGGTCGTCGGCGGATACGTCAGCGTCTCGCCCGCGAACGCCACCAGGCCGATGCGATCGCCGGCCAGCTTTCCCATCAGGCGTTCGAGCTCGTGCTTGGCGCGCTCCAGGCGCGACGGATACACGTCCTTGGCCAGCATCGAGCGCGAGAAGTCCAGCGCCACCACCATGTCCAGCCCTGGCTGCTTGGTCAGCTTGGCCTTGCCGCCCGCCTGCGGCCGCGCCAGCGCCAGCGCGATCAGGGCCAGCGCCAGGGTCACCTCCGCCGCCCGCAGCACGCGCCGCCCCGCCGACACCGACGGCGCCATACGCGCGATCAGCGGCCCGTCGCCGAGGCGCGCCAGCAAGCGCCGACGCTGCGCGAACGACAGCGCGTACCCCAGCACCGCCGCCGGCACCACCAGCAAGAGCCACAGAAGGTGATGGTTCAGAAGGCGCATGTTCAGGGCAACCGTCGAAAGCGCGTCAGGCGCAACGTGATCTCCAGGACCAGCAGCGCGAACGCCACCAGCAGGAAACGCTGGTAAAGCTCGGCGTACAAGATGCCGCGATCCTTGAGGCGCGACTTTTCCAGATCCTCCAGGATGTTTTGAAAACGCTGGGCCAGCGCCGCCGTGTCCGTCGCCAGGTACGGCGTGCCGCCGGTGATGGTGGCGATCTGCTCCAGCAGCTTCGGGTTCACCGGCTGCGGCGGCTGCAGCCGGCGCCGCATCTGCTGCTGGATTGATTGGTTGCTGGCGTCGGGATCGTTGTCGCCGGCCAGGATGGTGTAGATCTTCACGCCCATCTTCTGCGCGTACTCGGCCGCCTGCTGCGGCGAGATGTTGCCCGCGTTGTTGTCGCCGTCGGTCAGGAGGATGACGACCTTCGACTTGGCGTCGCTGTGCCGCAGCCGGTTCAGCGCCACGCCGATGCCGTTGCCGATGGCGGTGGCGTTGCCGTCGATGATCCCCAGCTGCAGCTCGCCCAGCATGCGCAGGAACGTGCCATGGTCCAGCGTCAGCGGGATGTGCGTGTACGCCTCGCTGCCGAAGACCACCAGGCCCAGGCGATCCGACGGACGCTGGCGCACGAACTGCTCGATCACGCGCTTGGCCGCGTCCAGGCGGTTCGGCTCGAGATCTGTCGCCGCCATCGACCCCGACAGATCCAGCGCGATGACGATGTCGATCCCCTCCAGCTCCAGCTCGTCGTCGACGCGCGAGGTCTGCGGGCGCGCCAGGGCCACGCCCACCAGCACCACGGAGGCGAGCCGCAGCACCAGCGGCAGATCCTTGAGGCGCGCCACCAGCCCGGGGCGGCGCGCGCCCAGCTCCGAGGCGCGGGCGTGCGTCAGCGCGGCGCTGCGCGCCGGGGCACGGCGGATCCCCGCCCACAACACCAGCGCCACGGCCACCGGAATCAAGGCCAGCGCCGCCGGGTGCGCGAAGCGGAAGCCCTCGGCCCCGCGCAACACATAAAGGTACGCGGCGCCGAGCGGCGCGAACACCGCCGCGATCAGCCGGTACGGGATGCGGCCGCTAGGCACGGGCTCCCTCCGGCGCGGGCGCCGGCGCCCCGGCCGGCGGCGGTTCGTGGCGCGGGCGGGTCGACGTCACGATGCGAATCGCCGTCTCCAGCGTGCCGCGCGACTCGGCGGCGCTGGGCGAGATCTTCGCGAACTTGACCAGATCCGCCGCCGACAGCCAGCCCTCGATCTCGCCCAGCACCAGCTCGCGTTCGGCGCGGCGGTGCAGCTCGGCCACCAGCTCGTCGGTGGTCAGCTCCAGCGAATCGAAGCCGAAGCGCGCGCCCAGGTACTCGCGGATCACCTCCGACACGGCGAAGTAGAACGGGCGGTTGTCGGCGTTCTCGAGGAACCCGTACGCGCCCAGGCGATCCAGGCGCTCGAGGGCGATCTCGTGCGGCGGGCGCGGCGGCGGGCCCGGGCGCGCGCTGGCCCGCGCGCGCAGCCGCCGGATCACCAGCCAGGCGACCAGCGCGCCCAGCGCCGCCGCCGCCAGCGCCGCCGCGACATAGAGCAGCAGCCAGTTGCGCTGCATGACCACCACCGGCGGCGCCGCGTCCTTCAGCGTCGGCTCGGGATCGTTGGCGATCAGGCTCTTGATCGTGATCGCCACCGGCTCGGTCTTCGCCGTCCGCACCTCGCCGCCCTTGCCCAGGTACGTCACCTCGACCGCCGGGATCTCGACCTCGCCCGGCTCGTACGCCGCCACGCCCAGCGCGAACTCGCGCCGCACGCGCCCGTCGCCGAGATCGCTCTCGTTCTCCTTGCGATCGAGCAGGGAGAACGGCGCCAGGTCCAGCGTGCTCGGGAGATTCACCGGCACGCCCCGCTTGCTGATGGCCGTCACCACCAGCGTGAAGACGTCGCCGACGTGCCCCTCGGTCTTGTCCGCGCGCGCCGTCACCGTCGGCGCGTCGGGGTCGGAGTCGGGCGCCGCCGCCGCAGCCGCAGCCGGCGCGCCACCGTCCGCCGTTGCCCGCGCGTGCGCCGACGCCACCGCCGCGAGCGCCACCGCCGCCAGCGCCACCACCGCCCGCGCCCGCATCAGTGCCGCAACCTCCGCGCGCGCGCCTCGAAGAACGTGGTCAGCGCCTTCAGGTACGGCCTGTCCGTGCGAACGCTGATGGCGTCCATCGACAGCCGTCGAAACAGCCCCTGGCGAGCCGCCGCCGCCACGCGCGCCTCCGCCGCGAACGCCCGCGCCTCGCCGCCGCTGCTGTCGAACACCACCACCTCGCCGGTCTCCGGATCGAACAACTCCAGCAGGCCCACCGGCGGCAGCGCCTCCTCCAGCGGATCGGTCACCTGCACCGGCACCAGGTCGTGCCGCCCGGCGCTGATGCGCAACGCCCGTTCATAGCTGGGCGGCGGCGCCAGAAAATCCGAGATCAGAAACGCCACCGCCCGCCGGCGCGCGATGCGCCCCAGGAACTGCAGCCCCGCCGCGATGTTCGTGCGCCGGTGGCGCGGCGCGTACGACAGGATCTCGCTGATCACGCGCAGCACGTGCTTCTTCCCCTTCTTCGGGGGCACGAACTTCTCGACCTCCTCCGTGAAGATGATCAGCCCCACGCGATCGTTGTTGCGGATGGCGGAGAACGCCAGCACCGCCGCGATCTCCGCCGCCAGCTCGCGCTTCTCCTGCCCGCGCGAGCCGAAGTTCCCCGAGGCCGACATGTCCACCAGCAAGAGCACGGTCATCTCGCGCTCCTCGGTGAACAGCTTGACGTACGCCTCGTTCATGCGCGCCGACACGTTCCAGTCGATGAGGCGGATGTCGTCGCCCGGGATGTACTGCCGCACCTCCGAGAACGCGATCCCCCGCCCCTTGAACACGGAGTGGTACTGCCCGGCCATGCGGTCGCGCACCAGCCGCTCGGTCACGATCTCGATCTTGCGGATCTTCTTTAACAGCTCGCGCGTCAGCATTGTCGGCGGACAGGGCTATGGCACCTCGACGTGCTCGAACAGTTTACGGACCACGGTCTCGGTGGTGATCTCCTCGGCCTCCGCCTCGTAGGTCAGGATCACGCGGTGGCGCAGCACATCGACGCCCACCGCCTTGATGTCCTCGGGCGTGACGTAGCCGCGGTGGCGCAGGAACGCGTGCGCGCGCGCCGCCAGGTTCAGGTAGATCGACGCCCGCGGGCTGGCCCCGAACTGGATGAAGTCGGCCAGCGATCCCAGGCCGTGCACCTTCGGCTCGCGCGTGGCGTGCACGATGCTGACGATGTAATCGCGGATCTTCTCGTCGATGTAGACCTGCCCCACCACCGACCTTGCGTCGGCAATCTCCGCGGGGGTGGCCACCGCCTCTGCCCGCACCGGCATGCCCGACGTCATGCGGTCCATGATGGCGCGCTCGTCCTCGCGCGTGGGGTAGCCGACCTTGATCATCAACATGAAGCGATCCAGCTGCGCCTCCGGCAGCGCGTACGTCCCCTCCTGCTCGATGGGGTTCTGCGTCGCCATCACCAGGAACGGATCGGGCAGCCGGTGCGTGGCGTCGCCGATGGTCACCTGCCGCTCCTGCATCGCCTCCAGCAGCGCCGACTGCACCTTGGCCGGCGCGCGGTTGATCTCGTCGGCGAGGACGAGGTTGGCGAAGATGGGCCCGTGCTTCGATATGAACTCGCTGCGGGCCTGGTTGTAGATGATGGTGCCGACGATGTCGGCGGGCAGCAGATCGGGCGTGAACTGGATGCGCCGGAACTGCATGTGCAGGGCGTCGGCCAGCGTCTTGACCGTCAGCGTCTTGGCCAGCCCCGGCACGCCTTCCAGAAGGACGTGCCCGCCGGTGAGAAGCCCGATCAGGATCCGTTCGATCATCGGCTTTTGCCCGACGATGACCTTCGACATCTCCGCGTTCAGCTTCTCGATGAACGCGGACTGTTTCTGCACCAGTTCGTTGATGACCCGGACGTCCATGAATCTTCGCTGGCCTCCCGACGGGTTGGGTGGACACCGCCCGGCGGCGGCGACGCGCAGCTTACAACCCGGACGCGCGGCTGGATATTTCCAAGGCGTGCCCGGCACCCGCCCGCCGCCCCGCATCGGGGCCCCGCTTCCCCCCGGCGAAGCCTTGTGATAGCTAAGCCGCCATGAGTCGCGATGCGGACGCCAAGAGTGCACGGCTTTTTGACCGGCGGACGGTAGACCGGAACATCAAGAAGGGGCTCATCACCCGCAAGGACTACGAGAAACACCTGAAGGGCCTGGGCGACGTCGCCGACAAGGGCACGCACGGCGGTGAAGATCCGCACGAATCGCCCGCCGCCGACGCTCCGCCCGCCGCCGGCTCCGAGACCCCGGCGACGAACTCGCACAACTGACCGGCCCCGTCCAGTCGCCCGCCGGGCGCCCTTTGCCGGCGGCCGCCGCGAGGAATGGTGCCGCTCCATCATTGAAACCGGAAAAATTGCCGCGTAACGTTCGGGCATGACCAGCTCCGATCCGAAGCAGGGCGGGTTCACGGTTACCGACAGGCGCAGTTTCGCCGCCGAAGGCCAGTCGAAAGAAGGCCAGCCGAGAGAAGGCCAGTTGAAAGAAGGCCGGTCGAAAACGACGGCGTCGTCGACGGCGCAGGCCGCGCCCGTCGACGACCCGACGGCGCAGCCCGGGCCCGACGAGGGGCGCCCCGACGCCGCCGCGCTGCCCGCCGTCGACTTCCACACCTTCGTGCTGTCGCTGGGCAGCTCGGCGCTCCTGCACCTGGGCGAGCTCGAGCCCCCGGATGGCGGCCAGCCCGAGAAAGATCTGGCGCTGGCCAAGCACACCATCGACATCCTGACGATGCTGGAGACGAAGACGCGCGGGAACCTGAGCGCCGCCGAGGAGAAGTTGATGGAGAGCCTGCTTTACGACCTGCGCCTGCGGTACGTGAACGCCAGCAAGTGAACTTCGATTTCCTGGCGCCGTCGGGGCGGCGGGCGGTGGTGTCCGCGCAGAAGCTGGCCCGGGCGCGCGACCAGCCCGAGGTCGCGCTCGAGCACCTGCTGCTGGCGATGCTGGACGTCGAGGCCGCGGTCGATCTGCTGCGCGCCGCCGGCGTCGCCAGCCCGGCCACGCTGGCGGCGCCGCTGGAGGCGGCCCTGGCCGCGCTGCCGAAGCAGCCCGGCGAGAGCGTGTACCTAGGCGGCAACGTCCTGCGGCTGCTGGACATCGCGCAGATCGACGCGCGCGAGCGCGGAGCCGCGCAGGTGTCGGCCGAGCACCTTCTGCTCGGCATCCCGCTGGAGACGCGCTCGCCGGCGGCGGCCGCTCTGCGCGGCGCCGGGGCGACGCTGCCGAAGCTGGAGGAGGCGTTCAAGCGCCGCGTCGCCGACCCCGCCAGCGAGGTGCCCGCCGGCCCCGGCGCCGCCACGCCGACGGGCGCCGCCACGCCGACGCTGGCCCGTTACGCGCGCGACCTGACCGCGCTGGCGGCCGCCGGCAAGCTGGACCCGGTGATCGGCCGCGACGACGAGATCCG
>DATKEU010000529.1:0-8981 GCA_035544495.1 Polyangia bacterium
GCCGTGCCCTGCCCCGCCGTGGGCGGGCGCCAGGCCGCGGCCGCGCCACAGGGCAGGAAGATCGGGAGATAACGCAGACGAGAAGCCGACTGGGCCAGCGCGCCCCGGGGAGCCAGCGACTCCATCCAGGGCATTGACAGAGCCACGCCGGCGCCGCGCAGGAACGTCCTTCGAGCAAGCGATCGTTTCATGGCAATCTCCTCAGTTGGCCCCGTGACGAGAACGGAAGGTGTCCGCCAACACCAGCGATTGCACCAGGCGGCGAAGGGACGGCGTCCCCTGCAGCCACCTCTCCTTGATCTTGTCCAGCGCCGGAGCGTCTTCGGCGGTGACCAGTCGTCCCAGGCTGTACTTGAACATCGTCTGCGTCACGCACGTGCTGAAGCGCGGATCCTGGCTGACATAGTCGGCGAGACCGGACAGGCCCTCGAAGGAGGCGCCGCTGACCTCCGCGCGCGCGTCGATCGACGAGCCGTCGGGGTACGCGGTACGGAAGCGACCGATCGCATCGAAGTTTTCCAGGGCCAGGCCAAACCCGTCGAAGATCGAATGGCAGGCGGCGCAGCTCGCGTTCTTGCGATGCTCTTCCAGCGCGACCCGGATGCTCTTCGTGAGATCGAGACCGGTGACGCCGCCCAGGTCGGGAACCCCCTTGGGCGGGGCCGGCGGTTCCTGGCACATCAGGTTGCCCAGGATCCAGCGGCCGCGCGTGGTGGGCGACGTGCGATCCGCCAGCGACGAGAGGGCCAGGAACCCACCCAGACCCGCGAAGCCAAAGCGCTGGTCGGTCGTGACCTCCACCCGCTGCGGCGTCGTCGCGCCCGGCGTCCCGGCGGTGATGCCGTACAGCTTGGCCACGGCATCGTCGACGAAGTTGACGTCGGCCTTCATGAAGTCCATCCACGTGCGGTCGTTCTTCAGGAAGTCGCCGAAGTAGAGGTACATCTCCTTGGTCAGCGTCGTGGCCAGCGCCGGCGACCAGTCGCTGAAGATCATCGGGTTGGCGGAGTGTTCGGGCAGCTTGCGAGCTCCCAGCCACTGGCCGACGAAGTTCTCCACCAGGCGCGTGCTCTTGACCGGATCGCCCAGCATGCGATCGACGCTGGCGATCAGCTTGGCGTCGGTGAGCAGCGAGTTGTCCGCCGCCGCGTCCAGCAGCGCGTCGTCGGGCGCGCTGCTCCAGAGGAAGTATGAAAGGCGCGCCGCCAGCTCGAACGCGCCGAGGGGATGCCTGTCCAGCGTGTTCGGCCGCGCATCGTTTTCGATGCGGAAGATGAACTCGCCGCTCGACAGCAGCGCGCGCAGCACCTGCTTGACGGATCCCTCGTGCGTCTCGCCGAGCTTCTTCGCTGCCGTGTAAACCTTCTGATACGTGCCGACCTCGTCGTTGTCCAGCGGGCGGCGGAACAGGCGGCGGCCCGTGGTGCGGATGATGGATTGCACGCACCCCGTGTCCTCGGTCGCGCAGACCATCACGCGCGACTTGAGGTCGGGCGCGGCGAAGACATCGTCGGCGATCGCGCCCGCGCTGTCGAAGTAGCGTCCGTACTGCTCCTCGTCGACGTCCAGGACCGCCGCGATGTTGTCGAAGCCGCCGATCTCGCCGGTCAGCCACGAGGCGTTCGCGGGCTGCAGCCTGGTTCCCAGCACGTCGGCGACGGTGTTGTTGTACTCGGCGGAGTTCAGACGGTGGATCCCCTTGGTTCCGGGATCGACCGCGCCTGGGCTGGGAGGTCCCGCGCCGCCGACTCCCGGATCGGGATTAGAGCCGCTGCTGCCAATCTCGCCGCTGCAAGCGACCAGGCCGCCGAGCAAGGCGCAGAGCAGGCCGCATGCCTGGCTTCGCCTGGGGGACACGACGAATGCTTCCATGACGGCTCCTCGTATTCAGGTTATCTGGGGTCGTCGCCTCGATAGGACGCCGCACGCCACACGACCTCACGCCCGAGTCCGGTACAAAATGGGGGAAACGTTTTTCCCGGACCTGTATCCCATCGTGCGTCTGCCCACCGCCGCGGTCAAGAAGAAATCAGGACCGCTTCCCCGCCGCCCCCGCAACGATCATTCGGATTTCCGTTCGGATTCTCAACGGCCGTCTTCAGTCGTCTGGCGACAGTCGAAATGACGGCACAAACACGAAGCGCCGCGACTTTTGGTCGCGGCGCTCGTGCGCAGCTCGAACGTCTTGGGGTCTGAAAGGGCCCCCGCCCTCAGGGACGGGTTACTTCACCGACCACGAGCAGAGACCGGTGCCCCCGCCGACGATGATTCGACCTTGCGCCGCGATGGGCGACGTCCAGCGCATCACGCCCGGGCAAGCACCCGTGGCCTTCGCCACCGGCATCCCCGTGTCGCCGTCGACACCCACCAGGCCAGTGCCGCTCATGTACCAGACGATCGGATCGGTCTTTCCGTCGGTGGTGGTGGCGATGGGCGACGTGACAGTCCCGTTGGGCGCACACCACGCGACGGTGGGAGCAATCATTCCGCCCGCCATGACATTGACGCGGACGCCCATAACCACCGTTCCACCGCCAGCTGGGCAGTGCGCGCCGCTATCGGTGCTGATCGTCACGTAGGTGCCCATCGCCGTGGTGTACGACGCCGGGGCCGTGTGGATGGACATTCCGCTTTGGGCGACGACCAGGTCGACGATCTCGCCACCCTGGCCACCGAGGTGCGCGCTGTCGAGGAAGGCCATGTGGCCGTCTTTCGACGTGGCAACGACGAATCCGGCCTGCTTGGCCATGGGGACCTTGATGAAGACCGGGCTGTTGGAGCCGAAGTCGAGGTCGGCGGCGTCCATCGCCGCCCATCGGGTCGGGTAGTAATAATTGGCTGCCGTGCGGTCGGGCAACACTGCCAGGCCCGTCAGACGGAGGACGGCATTGCTGTCAGGGCCAGCCGGAGCTTCGGGCGCGTGCATCGCAGGTGGTTTGCGGGCGCTGTCGCCGGTAACCGCGAAAATGCTGGTTCCGTCGGAGGCCAATCCACCCGTTCCCCAGATCGCTCCTCGTTCGCCCTGGGTCGCCCACACGCCCCTCTTCGTCGGGTCCGTGGTGTCGATGGCCAGGACCCGGCCCTGGTACGGGTTGCAGTCGCCCCAGTGACCGCCGAACGGGATGTACAGGACGCCGTTCACCAGAGACAGCGCGCCCCGCTGGTTGTGCTTGCCAACCGGGACTGCCGCCGCACCCATGCTGGCGTCGACCGGCCAGCCGGCTTTCTCTGATCCGTCGTCGACGGACAGCGCGTGGACCATGAAATTCAACGTCGGGGTGGGGGCGACGACGAACAGCGTGCGCGAAGCGGGGTCGATCGCCGGCGTCCCGAAGATCCCGACTGTCTTGTAAGGACCCCCGCACGGCGCGTTCGCATAGATGGGACCCAGGTTCTTGGTCCAGGTCGTGGCTCCCGTCGTCTCGTCGAACGCGACAACGTCATTGCCCATCGTGGCGATGAAGAAGGTGCCCTTGTGCATGGCGCCGTCTTCCATGTACAGCGGAACGCCCCAGGTCCCACCCGTGTACGCGGCCGTGAAAGCCGCATCCTGCATCATGTTCGCGACCGCGGCGTGCGTCAGCTTCGGCTGGATGAAGTGACCGGTGCGCGCGATATCTTTGTTTCGCTGCAGGACCGACTGCCCGGTCTCGGGTATCGTCATCGCGCCGCCGCTGCCGGGGTTTCCCCCCGTCCCGGTCGGCATGCCGGGCCCCCCGTCGCCTCCTTGCATTCCACCACCGCCGGTCGACGGATTGCCACCGCCGCCACTGCCCGTGCTTGGCCCGCCCGTCATGGCACCCCCGGTGCCTGGATGGGTGGCGGCGTCCTCGCTACTGCTGCCGCCGCCGGAGCAGGCGGCGATCGAAGCAAGGACGAAACTGGCGGTGAGGTACCAGTGGGAACGGCTGATTCGGTTCATGTGTGTTCCTCGATTGAAGCGATGAAGCCCGATGTTCCCGCTGTCAGCACGCCCCGGAGGCCCGGCGCTCCAGCTGGGAGACGCCTCGCCTCGCGAGGGGAAGGGGAACTATCGATCCTTCAATGACGGGTCCTCTGACAGGCTGACTCGACGCCCCAGTGCGTTGGCCGTGCCACCGACGCACCCCGCCCTGACCGATTGGGAAAAACGATTTTTCCCGTGCCAGACGCAATCCTCCGTCCGCATCCCGCGTCGGTCAAGGGGAAACTTCGCGCGCTGCGCAGGTCGGGTAGCGTGTGCCAGCGGTAACGGGGTCACGACGATTTCACCCTGGGCTGGGAACAGTTCGCTGCATTGCGCCCGCGCGGGCGCCTGAAGGTCTATCTCGATGCCCGGCGCGGGTTTCGGGTGCTGCCGTCGGCGTGCCCGGCGACAAACCTCGAGGCGTCGTTCGCGGGACCGCTGGCGAGAAGTCCGCCAGCAAATCGGGAAGGAACGTCTCCATTCCGGGCGGGGCGCCGTCGGCGCGCGGGCGCATCCCGTCCACATACCCGCGGGCACGAAACGGGTCGATAAGCGCCGGCCGGCGACTGATGACATGGATGGGAACGGCGCTGGAGGCGCTGGCGCCCGTGACATCCGCCACCGGCTGATGATCGCCGAGCACGATCACCAACGCGTCGCCCAGATCGAAGCTGGCCAGGTAATCGGCGATGACGCCAAGATCGTAGGCGACGGCGTGCGTGTAGGCGTCGGCTGCTTGGCCCAGGTTGCTCCAGTTGGTCGGAAAGCGAACCGGGGCAAGCTCGGCGAAGGCGTGTCCGTCGCCAACCTCCCCCCAGTTCGCCAGCATCGGCGGCTGGCTGTCCCAGGGCGCGTGGCTGGAGATGAGGGCGTACGCCAACAGCAACGGCGTCTTGGCCGCGCCGATCTCGCGGTCGTGGATGGCGCGCACCACGAACTGATCGGGCATGGCTCCGAACGCAAAGGTCGGCCCGCGATAGCTCAGGTCCCAGGCGGCGTAAAGCCGGTCGAAGCCATAAAGCCAGCGCGGAAGGTCGGGGTGCGTGGTCCCGGGCATGACCAGCACGCTGCGATAGCCGGCGTCGCGAAAGAAATCGGCCATGGCGCGCGGCCGCAAGCTCTGCACGGCGGCGTCCTCGATCCGGTTGCCGGCGCGCACGCCGGTGAACAGCGCCTGGTGCGCCAGCTGCGAGCGGCCGCCGTAGGTGGGTGAGTCGAGGAGGCGCGACGCGATCTGAAAGCCGCGGGCGCGCAGGCGCCCTTCGACGTCGCGATAGAGGGCGTCGATGCGGCTTGCCATCCGCTGGTCCTCGAGGACCGTGGCCCCGTACGACTCGACGAAGAAGACCAGCACATGGACGCCGCCCAGCCCCGCCAGATCGTGAGGCCGCGAGGCGACGCGCGCGGCGTCGGTGCGCACGCGCTGGGCCTGCTGGCGGCCGTCGTCGTCCAGGCGACCGGCGCGGATCGCTTCGCGCGCCAGGCGCCCCGCCACGCTGGGCGCGAACAGCCCCTGCCGTAAACCGCTGCTGTCGGTTTGGGAAAACAGCGCGGATCCGGCCACGGCGCTGGCGACGAGGACGGCGAAGGTCCGGCGTACCCGGGCGGCGGCGAACGATCGTTCGGCGGCGCGAATCGACCAGCCGGCCAGCCAGGCGAACCCGAACGTACACGCCCCGAGCCCCAGCGTGGCGGCCACCAGCACGGGCGGGCGCACCGTGGCGCGCATCAGCCTCCCGATCTCGCCCGCGGTCGGCAGATCCAGCCCGACGTCGAACGGGCGGTTGAAATAGCGAAGGACGACGCCATCCCCGACGCGGAAGGCCCGGACCACGACCACGGCCAGGGCCAGGGCCACGGCGACGCCGCGCGGAAGCCGGTGCCCGCGCCAGCCCAGGATCGCCACCGCGGCCAGAAGCACGGTGGCGTCGATCGATGGAAGAAACCACAGCCAGGCCGGCGCCGGCGCCGGATAGCGGACGTTGAACAAGAGGTCGAGAACCGTCCAGGCGGCCAGCAGGACGGGCAGCGACGGGGACGGGCGAGGACGGAAAACCACAGGCTGGTTCAACACAGAGGCGTCAATCCTAGCCGAGCGCTGCGCTCGATCGGTCGGTCGACGTAGGCGGCCACCTATCCGTCGGCCCGCCCGCCGGCGCGCGCCCGAGGGCCCTCGCGCCTCCGTGGTCACACCGGGAATGATGAATTTGGCATGTCGGACATTGATAGTTGCGGGCCCGAACCCAACGTTTTCCATTGAACTGGCGTCATGGTAGCGGCGCTCGGGGGAGTTTCATCTTGTTCAAAGTCGAGTCTGCAACACACGGGAAGTCGGTCTCCGATGAGGCGGGGCGGGCCAGCGAATCGGAGATGCCGCGCTTGCAAATCCTGGTTGTCGAGGACGACTTTGCCATTCGCGAGAGCGTGACGGAGCTGCTGGTCTCTGCGGGCTACACCGTCGTCACCGCCTGCAATGGCCGCGATGCCCTCAATCGGCTGCAGCAAGGTCTTCGTCCAGCGATCATCATGCTGGACCTGACGATGCCCGTGATGGACGGGTGGGATTTTCGGCAGGCGCAATTGCGGGACGAGGCGCTGAAGGCGATCCCCACGCTGATCATCACCGCCGCTGGCTTCAGCCGCGAGACGATGCGCCTGCAGTTCGGCGACGTTGATTTCGTTCGCAAGCCGCTGCCGCCGACCGAGCTTCTGGCCGCGCTGGACCGCCGCCGCTGCTACCGCGGGTCCTTCGATTCGGCGAGTTGACCGCTGCCGGCGGCGGGCGCGGACTGCGCCAGCGGCAGCGTGAAGAAGAACGTGGTGCCGCGGCCGGGATCGCTGTCGACCCAGATGCGCCCGCCGTGCGCCTCCACCACGCCGCGCACGATGTAAAGGCCCAGGCCGGTTCCCTTCACGCCGCGGCGTTCGGCGGACCAGTAGGCGTCGAAGATGTGTGGGCGCTCGTCGGCGGGGATGCCCGGGCCGGAGTCCGCCACCTCGAACCGGAGCTCGCCGCCCTCGCGCCGGGCGCGCAGCGTGATGTGATCACCACGCGCGGCGAACTTGAAGGCGTTGCCGAGCAGGTTCGAGAAGATCTGCAGCACGCGTTCGCGATCGCAGTCGACCGAGAGATCGGTCAGCGTTGGCTCCACCGTGTAGTGGATCCCCTGCCGGGCGGCCGCGCCCTCGAACGGCTCGCTCGCCTCGCGCACGATGGCGTCAGCGCGATGAGCCCGGCGCACGATCTCCAGCTTGCCGGCGTGAATCCGGGCCATGTCCAGCAGATCGCCGATGAGGTGCTCCATTCGCAGGGCCGAGCGTTCGATGGTTTCGGCGTGCTTGAGCAGGCGTTCGTCCTTCTGCTGGTGCGCCTGCTTGGCGATGAGCTCCGCCGACATGCGCGCGGCCGTCAGCGGGTTGCGCAGATCGTGCGAGACGATGGCCAGCACCCGCTCGCGCAGCCGGATGGCGTCCTGCGCCTCGCGAAAGAGCCGGGCGTTCTCGATCGCCAGCCCGGCCCGCCGGCCCAGGTGCTCCGCGATCTCCAGCTCGGCCTGGCCGTAGCGACGGCCGGAGGCGCGCACGGTGGCCAGCGTCAGCGCCCCGAAGACACGGCCGTGGGCCGACAGCGGGACGACGATGTAGGAGCCGAGCCCCAGCGCCTTCAGCTGGCGCAGGTGCTCCGCATCGTGGGCGACGCTGGCGAGCATCTCGTCGGTGACCTCGCTGCCCAGCTGCGCGAGGCCGGTGCGGATCACCGCCGCCGCCCCCACCGGCGCGTCGGCGCGCATCGGATGTCCGCCGGCCAGCGCGCGCGCCGCTTCCGCCTTGGCGGGATCGACGTGCGCCACCGCCACCGTGTGCGGCTCTTCGTCGGGGCCGACCAGGTTCACGCCGCACCAGTCGGCGAGCTGAGGCACCGCCAGGCTGGTCACCCGTTCCAGCGTCTTCTCGTACTCCAGCGACGAGGTCAGGATCGCCGTCGCCTCGGAGAGGAAACGATGGCCTGCCTCGGCGCGCTCGGCGCGAGCGCGCGCCTGGCCCAACTCGACCGCGCGCCGTTCCGCCTCGTGGCGCAGCACCTGCTGGGAGATGGCGGCCGTGGCCCGCGCCGCCAGATGATCGAGCATCGCGCGATCCGCCTCGGAGAAATCGTGGGCGGTCAGCGACCCGATGTGCGCCACGCCCGTCACGGAGCCGTTCTCGATCAGCGGCACGCCGTAGAGCGCCCGCACGCCGCGGGCGCGCAAAAGCGGGCTTCTCACCAGCGGGTCGGTGGCCGCCGATCGCAGCAGCAGCGGGCGCTGCCGGGCGGCGATGGTGCCGGCGAACCCCTCGCCGACCTCCACGGTGAAGCCGATCTCAGTCTCGCGCTCCAGCCCCACGGCGGCCCTCACCTGCAGGACGTCGCCCGATCGCAACAGGATGGCGGCGGTGTCGACGGCGGGGATGCTCTGGACCATGACGGTCAGCAACCGGCGCAGCAGATCGTCGAGATCCGTGCTCTCGAAGCTGGCGGTGGCGATGCGGTCCAAAGCGCGGGCGGTCCGCGTCTGCGCGTCGGTGAAGCGATTGACCGACTGTGAGATGGCCTGGTCGATGGCGCGATGGAGGCGCCGATCGTCGTCGGGATCGGCCGCCGGGAGCCCGGCCCGCTGGCGCTGATCCAGGATCGCCTCGCGCAGCATGGCGTATTCGGCGACCATCTGATCCAGATCGCAGCCGGTGTTCAGGCGATCGAGGACGTGCACCTCCACCAGATGGCGCGGCCAATCGTCCTCGGGCTCGAGGTGGCGCGAGATCGTGGCCGCGATGGCATCCAGCAGCTGCGGCATCGAGTCGAGCAGCGCCGGCTCGCTCAGGCCGCGTGCCTCGGGAAGGCGGCGGACCGCGTCCTTCCAGCGTGAAAGGATGTCGGCCTTATGTAGAAGGATGAACGAGGACAGGGTCTGGCCGGGTCCTCGATCCTCAGCATGCGTGTTTGGCATGACCGTGCCGGGTCCCCCCCATTGACCAGACCGACAGCCTTCGAAAA
>DATKEU010000530.1:0-4840 GCA_035544495.1 Polyangia bacterium
GGCCGCCGATCAGCAACTGCTTGCCACGGCCGAACAGGTTGCCGTGCACGAACAGCAGACCGAAGGCTTTGTTGTTGGCCGACCAGCTCGCGGTCGGCACCGGCGCCCAGGGGAACTTGTCCTTGACGGCGATGTTGACGCGAACGCCCGCGCCGCTCTGTTCCCACCAGACGTTGGTGTCGGCGAACAGGCCGGAGCTGTTCAGGCGCTCGCGCACCGTCTCCAGCGTGTCCAGCTCCAGCGTGTCGCCGATCTTGACTCCGGCGATCGAGCGGATGGTGTCCTCCTCGGTGCGCTGGTTGTCCAGCACCCGCACGTCGGTGATGGCCTCGCCCACCGCCAGCGCGCGAGCCGAGTAGAAGAGCATCACCCCGAGCGCCGCGGCCGGGGGTACCGCGCGCCCGAACCATCTCAAGCCAAATAAGTACATCCCCTAGAGCATACAATCGGGACCACGCCGGCGTAAACGGCAGCGGTCGCGCACGAACGGCCCGAGGTTGGGGGAAGGTTGGGTTGTCCGTCCGCACGTGCACGTGCCGCGCAAGCCGGGACGCGTGCTGCTGCGCATCCGCCGGCGGGCGACGCCGCTCCCTAAAACGGTGAGCGCACCTTGAGCACGCCGGCCGTCGAGACGATCAGGAACAGCCCCATCAGCACCCAGATGATGCCGAAGCGGAGGTGGCGGCGGCGCTCGCTGGCGCGGGCCGGGCTCTCGTCTCCGTCGGCATCGACCAGCGCGCGCCGCGAGCGGCGGCCCAGCGTCAGCGCGCGCAGGGCGCCGAAGATGACCAGCATGGCCCCGATCACATAGAAAAAAATGGGCGGAATGACGACGTTCATGGGCGCGGCGCCGGTTCAGCTGGCGGTCTCGATGGCCTTGAATTCGCGGATCACGGTGACCCGAATCTGACCCGGGAAGGTCATGTCGGTCGAGATCTTCTTCGCCACCTGCGATGAAAGGTTGACCGCGCCCAGGTCGTCGACGCTGTCTTCCCTGACGTAGATGCGCAGCTCGCGCCCGCCCTGGACGGCGAAGGCCTCCTCGATGCCACGGAAGCCGTGGGCGATGCGCATCAGGTCGTCGAGGCGGGCGACGAAGTTGTCCTCCATCTGGCGGCGCGCGCCGGGACGAGCGCCCGACATGGCGTCGGCGGCGGCGACCAGATAGGCGTAGGGGCTGGAGAACGGCTCGTCGGTGTGGTGGGCGCCGATGGCGTTGGCCACGATCTCTGGCTCGCCCAGGCGGCGGGCATAGTCGGCGCCAATGACCGCGTGCGAGCCGTCGAGCTCGTGCGTGAGCGCTTTGCCGATGTCGTGCATGAGGGCGGCGCGCCGGGCCAGCTTGAGATCCAGATTCAGCTCCTCTGCCATCATGCCGCACAGGAAGGCGGCCTCCACGGCATGCTTCCACTGGTTCTGCGTGAAGCTGGTGCGGTAGTTGAGACGGCCCACCAGCTTGACGATCTCGGCGTGAGCGGCCGGGATCTCCAGGTCGGCGAAGGCGCGCCGCCCGAGATCGAAAAGCTCGCGATCCAGCTGCGCGGCGATCTCGCGCGCCGCCGCGCCGACGCGTCCGGCATCGGTGATGACGGCGGCGCCGGCCGGCGCGCGGCCAAGGCGAGCCAGGCTGCGGCGCGCCACCTCGCGGCCGACGCCGTCCAGGCCCTCCAGGCGGACGGCGTCACGCGACTCCAGCAGCGTCAGCTTGACCCCCGCCACCGCCTCGATGGCGCGCAGGTTGGCTTCCTCGCGCCCGACGATCGCCTCCGCGGCCGGACCGACGGGCAGCGGCACCGTCGAGAGCAGGCGCTCGGTCAGGTAGTGCCCGGAGAAGCGACCGACGGCGATCCCCATGATGCGCTGGGCTTCGCGCGACCGCTCGTCGGGTGGAACCTGATCCACCGACCGCACCAGCTGGGCAGCGCCCAGGCGCGTCTCCTCCAGCTCGTTCTCGGCCAGGCCGGCGCGCAGCGCGGCCGTGGTTTCACCCGCCCGCCGCTCCAGCGCCTGCTGGGCGGCGCGGTCCTTCGCGATAGCTTCGTCGCGCGACGCGCGCGCCTCCTTCTCGACCGCCTCCGCCCGCGCCTTGCGCTGGTCGATCTGTTGCCGCCGCGCGGTCGCCTCGTCGGTGCGCGACGCCAGCTCCTCCGCGCGGCGTTCGGCGCGCGCCGAGCCCGCGCGCAGCTCGGCCTCCCGCACCTGGCAGAAGGTGTCGAACGCCGCGCTGGCGCCACGCGCCTCCTCGCGGGCCGAGATCTCGGCCGCGCGCAGGAGCTCGGCCCGTTCCGCCGCCGCCGCGCCCTTGATCGCCTCCACCACCTGCCGCACCCCCGCCATCCACGCCCGCGCCTGCTGCCCCGCCGCCACCCGCCCGAGCGCGGCCCCCGCCACCCCGACGGCCACGGCGAGCGCAACGAGGGCTATCCAGGTCATCGGACCGGGAGCTTATCATCGAGCAGTCCGAACAGCGGCTCGAGTGAGGGGTTTCCGCTCCGAGAAAATCTCCGATGGCACGCGCTGCCAGGCCGACAGGATCATCGGGCGCTCCTTCATGAGCGTCAGGTCGGGGAGACAGATCGAATAGTCCAGGTCCACGAGCTGTCGTGGGTGATCGAGAGGGACATGCCCATGCCGGCGCTCACTGGCCGATCACCAGGCCCAGGTGCTCGCGCAGCGTGAAGTACTCGTCGGAGATCGACCAGTGGATGAGGTCCTTGACCTTCTCTTTCGGCTCGGCCACGCCGACGATGACCGGCTCGGCCTGGACCAGGCGTACGGCGACGTCCAGATCGCCGCACATCAGGAACCCGGCGCGCGTGGCGGTCATGTCGACGGCGCTCGACCACTTGTTCAGATCCGCCTCGCCCTTGTTGGCGACGAACCGCTGGACGACCACGCCCAGTTGCTCCAGGTTCTGCGGCGGGATCACCTTGCGCAGATGGTCGACGTACTGATTGACCGGCTGTTGCAGGTCGGGGCGGATGTCGAACTTGGGTTGCACCAGGCGCAGCGCCGCCAGGAACACGATCTTGAGCTCCGCGATGGTCGGCACGACCCTCGGCCAGCGCACGAAGTGATCTGGCCGCATCATCGTCAGCTTCTTGCCGATGACATACGCCAGCTCCTTCTCTGGCCGCCCTTGCAGCAGCGCCGCCCCGACGACGAACGACGGCAGAAGGTGCGCCTTCTCGCGCGCGTTCGCCATCTCCAGCTCGCCCGGCGCTTCGGGCAGGAGGTACAGCTCGGGCTGGGGAACACCCAGCACCTGGGTGATGTAATTGAACACCTTGCTGAAGAGCAGCTGGTCGGTGGTGACGTCGCGCCGGTCCTTGCGCTTGAGGCCCCACTCCTTGTGCTCCTTGGCGTGCGCGGCCGCCACGCCCTGGCTGACGGTGGCGAAAACCAGCGAGATATAGCGGTCCTCGTTGGGGTGGTAGACGTTCTTCGCCCACAGCTCTTCGGTCATGCGGGCGCGGGCCCGGACGAAGCCCTTGGCCTTGTACTGATCGAAGAACTGCTGCTCCTCGGCGTCGGCCTTGCGCAGGAACACCAGCGCCGCCGCCACGCACCAGGCGCGGTCGTACTGGCGCATCTCGATGAACAGGCGCCGCAGCGTCTTCATGTGCACGGCCATCTGGCCGAAGTCGTCGGTGGACTTGACCAGGTGGCGGTACTCCTGCACCGCCTTGTCGTAGGTCTCGGGGCCCGACAGCTGGTAGAGCTCGGCCAGGATCTGGTGGCGCGCCGTCGCCGTCGGATCCAGCTGGACGCAGACCTCGAAGGCGGCCACCGCCGATTTGTAGTTCTTCTGGCGCGAGCGGTAGATCTCGCCCAGCGCGTGCCAGAGCGCGATCTGCGTCGGTCTCTTCTCGGGCGGCGGTTCCTGGCCCAGGCGCTTGATCATGCGGCGGTAGTTGCGCTCCTGGTTCTGCCAGTCCTTCTTCACCGTCATGATCTTGTCGATCCGCTCGAACGCCTTCAGGTCGTCCGGGTCGTGATCGAGCGCCTGGTTGTAAAGCTCGACGGCGTCGTCGGCGGAGTGCAGCTCGTAGTTGGCGATGTTGCCGGCGGCGACCAAGTACCGGGCCTTCATCTTGCCCGTCTCCAGCTCGGCCAGCTTCATCAGGATCTCCATCGCCTTCTTCCACTGCTTGGTGTCGCTGAAGAGGTCGAGGAGGTTGTGCAGGAGCTGCCGATCCGACGGCTTGTGGCCCAGGGCCTCCAGATGGGCGGCGATGGCCTTCTGCGGGTTGTTCAGCTTCTCCTTGTAGATCTGGGCGATCTCCTCCGACAGCTTGAACTTCTCCTCGCTGTCGGTGGTTGGGGAAGAAAGAAGCGCCCGCTTCTGCTTGATGACCTGCTCCCAGTCGCCCGCGTCGGCGTAGAGATCGGTCAGCGCGCCCAGCGTCGCCCGGTGCCCTGGCTGGATCTCCAGGGCCTTCTCGAACATGTTCACCGCCTTGGTGCGCTCGCCCAGCTTCAGCTTGATGCGCCCCAGGCGGAAGAAGATGTCGACGATCTCGTCGTCGCGCTGGGCGTCGCGGTGGTGGACCAGGATGGTCTGGTAGATGCGGAACGCGTCGTCCCAGTGCTCGAGGCGATACAGCAGCGCCGCCCGATCGACCAGCGTCGGCAAGTACGTCGAATCGAGGTCGTACGACTGCTTGTAGTACTTGATCGCCTTGGCGTTGTCGCCCAGCCGATCGGTCGCCTTGGCCAGCCGGTGAAAGAGCAGCGTCAGCTCGCGGTTGGTCTTGCGGTCGACCTTGCGCGCCAGCATCTCCAGGATCGGCACCAGCGGCGCCCACTCCTCGCGCTTGAAGTAGATCTCCGACAGCGG
>DATKEU010000531.1:0-4972 GCA_035544495.1 Polyangia bacterium
GGGCGAGGCTCGGAGGTACTTCGGCGCACGTCGCAGGTGGGGATGCAGTGGCGTTATGGGCGCGGCGGGGGGGCGAAGATCGCGGCCAGTTCTTGCGGCGGCACCACCTCGAGCTGGGCGAAGGTGCAGTCGTGGGGCGGCTTGTCGTCGCGCCAGCGGCGGAACTGGGCGGTGTGGCGAAAGCGGGCGCCCTGCATGTGATCGTAAGCGACGGCGACGACCAGCTCGGGGCGCAGCGGTTCCCACGACAGATCCTTGCCCGCGTTCCAGCGGCTCCCCATGCCGGGGCGGCGCTGGCCGGCGGCTTCGCCCGCGGCCTGAAAGTCGGCCCACGCTCGCCACGGGTGATCGCCCAGCGCGTTCGCGCGGTAAGGGTCCAGGAACGTCACCAGCTCGCGCCGCTTGGCCAGCGTGAAGCTGGCGCAGACGCCGACGTGGTGCAGCTGGCCGCCGTCGTCGTAGAGGCCCAGCAGCAGCGAGCCGACGGCGCTGCCGGCGCCGCCCTTGTGCCACCTGAAACCGGCCACCACGCAGTCGCAGTCGCGCTCGTGCTTCACCTTCAGCATCACGCGCTTGTCGGGCTCGTAGACGCCCGCTTCGGATTTGGCCATCACGCCGTCCAGGCCGGCGCCCTCGAAGCGGCGAAACCAGTCGTCGGCGACCGCCCGCGCGCGCGTGGCGGGCGTCAGGTGCAAGGGCGGGCGCGCGCCGGCCAGGACACGTTCCAGCAGGGCGCGCCGCTCGCGAAACGGCAGCTCGCGCAGATCGCGATCGCCCTCGCACAGCAGATCGAAGAACACGACGGCGGACGGGATCTGCGCCGCCAGCATCTTCACGCGCGAGGCGGCTGGGTGCAGGCGCATCTGCAGCGCCTCGAAGTCCAGCGCGCCGTCGCGGGCGATGACGATCTCGCCGTCCAGGACGCAACGCCGCGGCAGCTGCGCGCGGATCGGCTCGATCAACTCGGGGAAATAGCGCGCCAGCGGCTTGCTGTCGCGGCTCTGCAGGAACACCTCGTCGCCGTCGCGAAACGTGAGCGCGCGAAAACCGTCCCACTTGGGCTCGAAGATGAAGCCGTCCCCCGCCGGCAGCGCGCTCGCGGCGCGCGAGAGCATCGGCAGCACGGGCGGGTTGACGGGCAGGTTCACGATGGCATCCCCGCGGCCGGCGGCGCGGGCTGGCCGGCCCACTTGACGGCGTCGCGCTCGAACGTCTCGACGATGAAGTCCATCACCGCGCGCACGCGGGCCACGCGCGCCAGGTCGGGGTGCACCACCAGGAAGATGTCGCGCGCGCCCAGCAGGCGCGCCGTCAGCCGGCGCAGCGCGCTCTCGCCGTCGCCGATGAAGCACGGCAAAACGGTCAGCCCCAGCCCCAGGATGGCGGCGTTCATCGCCGCGATGATGCTGTTGCCGCGCATGGCGACGGTGGTCCCCTCGCCGTGCTCGGCCAGCCACTGCGCGCCCGGAACGGCGGCCATGGTGGCGTCGTAGGCCACGATGTCGTGCCCGCGCAGATCCTCGGGCGAAGGCGGCGCTCCCTTGCGCGCGACGTACGCCGGCGTGGCGTACATCGACCAACCCGCGGTGGCCAGCTTGCGCACCACCAGATCGGGCTCCATCACCTCGCGAATCCGCACGGCGATGTCGGCCTCGCCGCGCATCAGATCGAAGGCCCGGTTGCCGCTCAGAATCTCCACCGTCAGGCCCGGGTGGCGTTCGGTCAGGGACGCGAGCTGCCGCACGAAATAGCCGCTCAGCGCCTCCGACGTCGTGATGCGCACCGTCCCCTCGACGCGCGCGTCCTGGCCGGAGACGCGGCGCTCGATCGCCTCGACGTCGGCGGCGATGCGCTCCGCCAGAGGCTGGACGGCGCGCCCCGCTTCGGTCAGCGAGAAACCGTCGGGCGTGCGCGTCAGCAGCCGCGCGCCCAGCGCGCTCTCGATGGCGCCCAGCCGGCGCCCGACCGTGCTGTGCTCGACACCCAGATCGCGCGCGGCGCCCGCCAGCGTGCCGGCCCGCGCGATGGCCAGGAAATAGCGGAGATCATTCCAGTCGATCATCCGGATCGCACCCTGTGCACGATTGCACGGGGCCCGTGCGCTTTCAATCATTCCGCCCCGCGCGGGCCGGCGGCAAAGTGACTTTCGAAGCAGCGACGGCACGGGGCCGCCGCGATCGAAGAGGAGAATGTCCATGGCCGCAGCGCTGATCGTTCGTCACCGGGTCGCCAACTTCGAGGCGTGGAAGAAGGTCTTCGACGACATGACCGAGATCCGCCGCGCCCACGGCTGGACGTCGACCATCGTCTACCGCGACGCCAGCGACCCGAACGTCGTCACCATCGTCAACCGGGTCAAGGACGTCGAGGGCGCCAAGCGGTACGGCAGCTCGCCGGAGCTGCGCGCGGGGATGCAGCAGGCCGGCGTACAGGGACCGCCCGAGGTCTCGTTCGTCGAGGAGGTCGAGGAGCGCCGCTACTGAAAGGCCGCGACGGCCGCGTGTCCGACCTGCTAGCTTTCGCTGCAAGCGAGGTCGGACATGCTGCACGGCAAATCGGCGCTGGTGACGGGATCGACCAGCGGCATCGGGCTCGGCATCGCGCGCGCGCTGGCGGCGCACGGTTGCAACGTCATGCTGAACGGGTTCGGCGGCGCCGAGGAGATCGAGGCCTTGCGCGTATCGCTGGAGCGCGCGCACGGCGTGAAGGTCGACTACTCCGGCGCCGACGTCTCGCGGCCGCGCGAGGTCCACGAGCTGGTGGCGGCCGCGCAGCGTAGCCTGGGCGCCGTCGACATCCTGGTGAACAACGCCGGCATCCAGCACGTGGCGCCCGTCGACGAGTTCCCGCTGGAAAAGTGGGACGCCATCCTCGCCGTCAACCTGAGCGCGGCCTTTCACACCACGCGCGCGGCGCTGCCGGGCATGCGCGCCAAGGGGTGGGGGCGCATCGTCAACATCGCGTCGGCGCACGCGCTGGTGGCGTCGCCGTTCAAGTCGGCGTACGTCGCCGCCAAGCACGGCCTGCTCGGGTTGACCAAGACGGTGGCGCTGGAGACCGCCGGCCAGGGGATCACCTGCAACGCGATCTGCCCCGGATATGTCTTGACCCCGCTGGTGGAGAAGCAGATCGACGATCAGGCCCGCGTGCACGGCATCCCGCGCGAGCAAGTGATCGCCAAGGTCATCCTGGAGCGCCAGCCGAGCCGCAAATTCGTGCGCGCCGAGGAGATCGCCGCGTTCGCGATCTTTCTGTGCGGCGACGAGGCCGCGTCCGTCACGGGGAGCGCCCAGACCATGGACGGCGGCTGGACGGCCCAGTGAGGCCGGCGAGCTAGCTAGAAGACGGACAGAAAGATATCTTCAGAAACTCCGCCGACGCGCCGTTTGCCGCTGGATTCTGGCTGAAAATTCCCGCTCCTTGCGCCTGAGATATTTTTAGATATCATCAGCGCATGTCGAAGAAGACGTCGCCCCAGGGTGCGCTGTTCGTCCGGCTGCCGGCGGCCGCCGTGGACAAGCTGGATCGGGCCGCCGAGGCGCTGGGCATGCGCAAGAAAGACCTCGTCGCGGGGTTGGTCTCGAAGTATGTCGATCCCGACAGTGAAAGCGGGCGCAGCGCGCTGGGCTCGCTGTCCACGCACAAGCTGGCCGGCGGCCACGGCGCGGCCCTTCAGGGGTCGTACTCGTTCCAGCCGTTCGAGGCGGCGGAGGTGCTGAACGCCGCCCAGGCCGGTCAGTTTCTCCAGATCGACGAGGCGACCGTGATCGAGCTGGCGGAGGCCGGCGAGTTGCCGGGGCGGAAGCTGGCCGGGGCCTGGCGCTTCTCGCGCTCGGCGCTGGTGGCGTGGCTGTCCGTCCCCCGGAAGAAATGATCGCCCGTCGATCTTTGGCCTCGTTGGTGCCGACGGTGGTCGAGCAGACCCACCGTGGCGAGCGCGGCTGGGATGTCTTTTCGCGCCTGCTCAAGGATCGCATCGTCTTCCTGGGCACGCCGGTCGACGACGACGTGGCCAACGTCGTGGTGGCGCAGTTGCTGTTCCTCGAATCGGAGGATCCTGACCGCGATGTCATGATGTACATCAACTCGCCGGGCGGCGAGGTCTCGGCGGGGCTGGCGATCTACGACACCATGCAAGCGCTGCGCTGTCCGGTGGCGACCTTCTGCGTGGGCCGCGCGGCCTCGATGGGCAGCCTGCTGCTGGCGGCGGGCGCGAAAGGCAAGCGAACGTGCCTGCCCCACGCGCGCGTGCTCATTCATCAACCGCTGGCGGGCTTGCAAGGTCAGGCGACCGAGATCGAGATCCATGCGCGCGAGATTCTGCACGGACGCGACGTCATCAACGGCATTTACGCCCGCCACACCGGCCAGCCCGCCGACAAGATCAAGCGCGACACGGAGCGCGACAACTTCATGTCCGCCGACGAAGCCAAGGCATACGGGTTGATCGACGAAATCCTGACCAGCCCGAAGCGCGGCGCCTAGACTAGCTGGGCAGGTCCCGCGTTTCCCGGTTGTCGCGAGCGGGAGAAACGTTATCCTGACTTTCGCAGGGCAGCATGGCGGGTCGCGCGCAATTCGATTTCGGGGCGCCGCGGGCCGGGCGGCCGGCGCTGGCAACGAGGGCGCTGACGCTCGCGCTGGCGGTCACGTCGCCGGCGTGTGGGGGCGGGTCCGGCGCCACGTCCGGAGCCGGCGCCGACGCGGCGGCAGGCACCGACGCCCCGCTCGCGACGAACGGCGGCGCCCCCCCGGGGCCGGACGCTTCGCAAGAGACCTCGCTCGACGCCAGCACGACCGCCGATGCCGCGATGCCGGGCGGCCCCGCGCCAGACGCCGCCGCCGACGGGTCGACCTCGATCCCGCCCGGCTCCGACGGATCGGCGCCCGAGACCGCGGCCGCTCTCATGTGGCAGGGGCTGGCCAATCCCATCTACTCTCACGACGCCTGGTCGGTGAAGGACGTCGGCGT
>DATKEU010000532.1:0-8016 GCA_035544495.1 Polyangia bacterium
TGGTGAACTCGCCGCGCAGGTTGGCCATCAGGCGGGCCCTCCCGCGCGCGCGGCGATCCGGGCGGCGCGCGCGCGGCGCAGAGCGCGCGGCGCCTGCAGGAGGACGATCCCTTCACCCTCGCACTCGATCTGGAACGGGCCATCGTCGCTGGGGCCGCGGCGGCCGTGCGGCACGATGCGCCCCACCCAGCCGAACAGCCGCCCGCGCGGCACGAACAGCGGGCCCGCCGGCGTCACGCGCACGGCCGCCGGAGGCGCGTCGAACCGCAGCGCCACCCGCCCGCTGCCGCGGAACTGCAGAAGCCGCAGACCGTCGCCCGGAATGCGCCCGGCCTCCCACGAGACCCCCTGGTCGAACGCCAGAACACGATCTTCGCGCAGGTAAAAGATGTCGTCGTCCAGCGTGACCGTCGCCCAGTGCCCGGGCGGGCCCGCCAACCACAGCGCGCCGGCGCCGGCCACGCGATAGAATCCCCGTCCGTTGTCGCCGCCGAGCGGCCGTTCGCTGGCGCGCCCGCGCACGCGGCGAAACGCCGGGCGCCAGGTGGCGGAAGCGGCGCCCGTCCACGCCAGGGCGGCGTCGCGGCGCACGTAGGCCTCGTCCTCGACGGGGAAAGCCACCGCCGTCGCCGTCGGCAACAGCGGCATCGCGCCGCGCGCCAGGCCCGCCACCACGAACGACACCAGCGGCACGGAGGTCATCACCGGCGGCGGAAACCCCGGCGCGACCGGCGCCAGCGCTCGCGTCGCGCCCGCCGCCACGATCAGCGAGACGCTCTCTGGCGGCGCGGGCCTCGCCGCCGGCGGGGACGCCCCGTTGCCGCGGGCCTCGGACGCCGCCCGATCGCCATCGCCGTCCGACGGGCGCGCCGGCGGTTCGCCACTGGCCACGGGCGAGGTGTCCTGATCGGCGGGAACGGCGGCCACGGCCGGCTCGAGCTGCGCCGCCAGCAGGTCCTGCCCGGCGCGCCGGAACGCCAGTGCGGCCGCCACGGAATCCCCGCGCTTGGTCAGCGCGAAACCATAGTGGCTCCAGGTCCGGCGATCGTCGGGGGCCAGGCGGGTGGCCAGCTCCAGCGCCGCCACGGCGTCGTCGAAGCGCGCCAGCTTCAGCGACACCAGGCCAAAGTTGCGCTGGATGGCGGCGTCGTCCGGCTGGCGCGTCGCGATCTCCCGGTAAGCGGTGTGCGCCTCGTCCAGCTTGCCCAGCTTGAACCGCACCAGCGCCAGCAGCTTCAACGCGCGAAGATCGGCCGGGGCCGTCGACAGCGCGCGCAGAAGCTCGACCTCGGCCTGGCGGTAGTGCTTGCCCGCCAGCTGCTCGGCGGCCGCCGCCAGGTGCGTCCGCAGTCGATCGGCTGCGCCGGCCGGCTCCACGGTCCCGGCGGCGGCGACTCCCTCGGGTGGCGGTGAGGTGGTCGCCATCAGCGCTCCGCCACGAACGCGCCCGGCAGCTCGCCGTCCTGGTATTGCTGATAGCGGCGCATCACCGCCGCCACGTAGGCGCGCGTGGTCTCGTACGGCGGCACGCCGCCGTATCGTTCGACGGCCGCCGGTCCCGCGTGATAGGCGGCCACCACCCTGATCTTCTCGTCGAGCGAACAGACCAGCAGGCGCGCCGCCGCTGCTGGGCCGCCGCCCTCGCCCACCGCCGCCGGCGTCTTGCAAAACCGCCGCGCCAGCACCTGCAGATAGCGGGCGCCGCCCATGACGTTCTGGCGCGGATCGAAGACGTCGGTCACGCCCATGAGACGGGCCGTCTCCGGCAAAAGCTGCATCAAGCCTTGCGCCCCCGCGCTGGATACGACATTGGGATCGAAGTCCGACTCGGTTTTTATCACGGCCCGCATCAGCGCCTCGGGAATCCCGAAGAAGGCCGCCTGGTCGTGGATGTGCTGGTCGTAGCGCGCGAAGCGCGCCGGCGACGTGTCGCGCGGCGGAACCGCGTCGGTGCGCCCGCGCAGCGCCGCCGCCTTGCCCGGCCCGGTCTTGAGCCAGACCTTCCACTTGCCCCCCGGCGTCGCCAGGGGCGGCAAGTTCGTGAACTCGACCACGCCGTCAGCGCGCTCGCGCGCCCAGAAGGTACCGCCGGCGCTCGCGCGGTCGGCGCGGGCAGCGCGCCGGGTGGAGAACTCGACCACGCCGTCACCGCCGGCGCGCGCGGCGATCTCGGCGCGCGCGCTGCCGCCCAGCGCCAGCGCCATCGCCGCCGCGCCAGCCAGCAAGGCCGGCCCGCGTTTCGTCCTGGGGACCATCAGCCGTCCAATCGTAACACGCGAAACCGGAGGCTGGCTGCCGCAAACCGGGCGCGCGCGGCCTTATTTCAAGCAGCCGACGCGCGTCCTGCCCAGCGCGAGATCGTCGTACCAGACGGAGAAGCCGGCGCTGGCCCCGTAGCTGGCGAAGCCGAGCTCGAGGGTGACGAACGTCGGGGCGTACCAGACGCCGCCCGTGCCGTTGTTCACGCAGCCGTCGCCCTTGTCGACGACGTGGGCGCCGTCGTCGGCGATGCCGTCGATCCACAGCTCCAGCTCGTTGGTGGCGCCCTTGAAGTGCCATTCCATGCAGGTCCATTTGCCCAGCGGAACGGCGCCGCCTGTCTTCCAGCAGTCGCTGGAGGCGCCGATGGTGTCGTAGTTGGCGATGAGATCCTTCCCCGAGCCGCCGTAGGTGTACTCGGCGGTGAAGGCCTTGCCCATCACCGCCCCGCGCGAACGCACGAACGTCCAGTGATTGTCCGGGACGCCGGCGGTCCAGAACATCACGCGGCCGTAGTACTCGTTGGCGGCGTTCGGCAGCAGCGCCGCCGGCGCGATCATCGCGAAGGCCTCGTCCTCGCCGGCCAGGACGTGCAGCGCGTTCTTCCCGCTGACGGCGCGCGTGGTGTCGATCGTCCCCACGCCCGTCCAGGGCGCAGGCAGCTTGGCGCCGGCGGTTTCACCCTCGAAGTCGAAGCAGAGGTTGTCGGGGGCGCAGCCGGCCGGCCCGGCGGCGCCGTCGCCGCCACCGTCGCTGGGCATGGTGGCGCCGCCGTCGGTGCCGGCCCCGGCGGCGCCGCCCGTCCCTGCGCTGGCCCCGCCCGTCCCCGCGCTGGCCCCGCCCGTTCCGGGCGCGGCCGAACCGCCTGTTCCACCGGGCCCGGCGCCGCCCGAACCTGCGGGCGGCGGCGAGCCGCTGGAGACGGAGCAACCCGCCGACACCGGCGCCGCCGCCGAGAGCGCCAGAGCCGCCACCAGCCAGCGCGAACGCATGGATCCTCCATGACTGCAATCGTCGCCGGCGTCAAGGGTCGACTCGCGAGAGCGGCCGCCCGAGGGAGGACGGCCGCCCGGGGTTCACTGCGGTCCCAGCTCAGGCGCGATCCGCGAACCGGAAGCCTTGCGCCTGTAGCGCTCGTCGGTGAGGGTCTCGAGGAACGCGACGATGGCGTCGATCTCGCGATCATTCAGCGCCGGAGCGTCGCCCTCGCGCCGGTTGTAGGGGATGGAGGCGACGTTGACCTGGCCGCGAAACTTCGCGGGAACGTCGTCGAACTTGACGCCCGACTTGTACCAGCGCATCGGGTCGGTGGCGCGCGTGGCGTAGAAGGCGACGACGTCGCGCAGGCTGGTGAAGACGCCGTTGTGCATGTAGGCGCCGCGCACGGCGACGTTGCGCAGGGACGGCGTGCGGAACGACGCGCAGAACCGCCCGTCGGTCGAAGGTGTCGTCCGGTCGGTGCGCTCGCAGAGACCGAGATCGGGCTTGCGCTGTCCGGCGAGCTTCGGGTTCCGGGGCGCCGCGACGGCGTCGTATCCATAGTTGCTGAACATCGAAAGCGCGGGATCGCGGCCCGTGTCGTAAAAAAGATGGCAACCGCCGCAGCCGCCCTTGCCGGGGTTGCGGAAGAGCAGCATGCCCTCGCGCTCGAAGGGCGTCAGCTTGCCGCGCCCGGTGACGAACGCGTCGAAGCGCGAGGAGAACGGCGCCATCTCCTTCGAGGTGAGGAACGCCTCCAGCGCCCGGCCCACCGCGACCAGCGTCGCCTCGCCGTCGCCGAGCGCGGCGCCGGTCTCGCGCGCCAGCGCGGCGGCGTACGGCGCCCGCGCGACCTTCGCGGCGATCGCCCGCGCGTCGCGATTGTTCATCTCGTCGGGGTTGAGGAGGGGCTGCCGCACCAGCGCCGCGATCGAATCGGCGCGTCCGTCCCAGAACAGGCCGCCCCGCGGCTCCGGCTGCGGCGAATCGTCGTCGGCCGGCGCGAACTGGAAGGCCGGCACGTAACGCAGGTACAGCAACGAAGGGGCGTTTCGGCGCGCGAAATGACCCGGCCGGCTGCCGCGCGGAACGCCGCGCCTCGAACCGTTGTCGCCCCAGAACGCGCGCTCCGGATCGTGACAGCTGGCGCAGCTGGTGCCACGCGGCTCCGACAACGCCGGGTCGAAGAAGATCGCGCGACCAACCTCGACCAGGGCGGCGCGCGGCTCGCCATCGGCGCCAGCGATGGCCGGCACGACGGCGGCAACCACGAACGCTAGTGCAGGTAACCCGTGGGCGCGCACGAGAGCTTGTCGGCGCTCGACAGGGCGCACGTGCTCATGATGGTGCCGTCGAGGCGATGGGCGGTGAAGGTCCAGGCCCCGGCGATCTTCTCCATGACGACGAACCCGAACACGTTGTCCTGCGCGATCAGGTCGGGCGCGACGCCCGCGGCCGGCTGCACCGACAGTGGAAACGGATCGGGCAGCGCCAGGTCCAGGTTGTCGCCGCCCATGCCCGCGACGATCGTCGGCGGGTGAGGCGTCGAAAAGTCGATGGCCTCGAAGAGGTGCACGTGCCCGTGCAGCGCGAGCTTGATGTTGGGCGGGTAATACGCGGCGCCGTTGAGCGCGTTCATCACCGAGAGGATCGAGGCCTGCCCGCCCGCCGGGTTGCCGCCCGCGACCGGCGCGTACCCGAGCAGCGGGTGGTGATTCGCCCAGACGCTGAAGACGTTCGGATCGGCTGCCAGCGCCGCGACCTGCTGCAGCTCGGCCGCGTACGCGCTGTACGCGAACATGTCGGCCGCCGCCATCGGGTTCAGCGCGCTGGCCGTCGAGCGCGCCGAATCGAAGACGACGAACTGCGAATCGCCGCCGAAGGGGACGGCGTAAGGGTCGTTGTAGTTGGCGAGGTTGTCGTTCGCCGGGTCGTTGCACGATCGCATCTCGGAGTAGGGACGGGGGTCGAGGTACCGGAACCAGCCTTGGCCGGCGCGCAGGCACTCTTCGTGATTGCCGCGCACCATGACCCACGGCGCGGCGTGCATCAGGTTCTCGGCCGGGCGGAAGAGATCCGCTTCCCAGGCGTCCCAGCCGTAGCTCCACGGGCTCCCCTGGCAGCCGGTGATCGTGCTCGGACACTGATTCTCGCGGTAGTGATAGTCGCCGACGTGGACCACGAGATCGGGGTGCGCGCCGGCGGCGGCGTCGGCGACGACGGGGAACGGCCACTGAGTCGTGTCGGAGCAGGCCTGCCACGGGTTGCCCGTCTTGAGGCGGCAGCCGGTGTCGCCGATGACGACGATCTTCTGCGGGTGCGCCTTGGGCAGCGGCAGCGGCTGTCCGAAGATCGTGGCGCTGGACGCGCCCGGCGGGATGGTCAGCTCGCACGCCGTCATGGAAAACGCCGACGGCAGCACGGGCGAGGCGCTGGAGGTGCGGACAGGCTCCGTGCCGGCCGCGAGGCGCACCGACATCGGCGTGGGGACGCTGTCGATCGTGATCGACGGGCAGGTCGCCTCGGGCGTGGCCGCGCGCGCCAGCGTGGCGCCGCCAGGCCCAAGCTCGACCCAGTAGAAGGGGCGCGGCGCGGGCGTCGTGCAGCCGACGGTGACGCTGAGGCTGTCGGGACACGTCTCGGCGGGATCGCCGTCGGACACGGTCATGGTGATCGTGACCATGCCGGGCGTCGAGCAGGTGAACAGCGGATTTTGGGCGGCGCGATCGTCGAACACGCCCGCCGTCGCCGACCACGAATAGGTCAAGGCCGCCGGACCCGCGTCGGAGTCGTGCGCCGTCCCGGAGAGGCGAATCCCGGTGCCGACGAACGCCTCGGCCGGGTTGGCGCCCAGGCCGTCGGCGACCGGGCAGATGTTGATCGTGCCGTTGATCATGACGCTGCCCAGGCGCGAGGGCTCGCTGCAGGTCAGGTGAATCATCACCGTGTTCGTGGCGTGGGCCGTGACGTTGAACGTCGCCGCCCCCGCGCAGGTCGCGCCGCCGTTCGCAGTCGTCGCCGACAGCGTGATCGTGTACCCGATGCCGGCGGGGATGCCCGAGATCAGCGCCGACAGCGTCGTGCTGTGCGAGACGTCGATCGCGCCCGTGCGCGAGAAGCCGCCCGGCCCGACGATCGTATAGGTGACCGTCGCGATCGACAGTCCCGGGCCAAGGTCGAGGGCCGCCTTGATCGAGCCGACGTTCGCCGTCGGATCGGCGGCGCCGGTCGGCGACCCCGGGTCCGCGGGGCTGCAGGCGGCGACCGCCGCCATGACCGTACCGACCAGCGCCGAGATGATTCGAGGCGAAGACGCGCGCTTCAACATGCCGGGAGCCTCCCGGCACCAGGCGCCAGCAACCCAGAGGCCAACAGCCGCTGCGAATTTCCCGAGAGCCGGCGGGCCTGACGTGACGGCGTGGCCGAGCCCCGTAACCGAAAAGCGGATTCGTCGTTCGATTCCCGGATAGGCGATCGCCCAGACCCTCCCGACGCCCGCCGTGGGTTATGGTTCACCCGTGCTGGAAACGGACTACCTGGTCATCGGCTCTGGTCTGGCTGGCCTCTACTTCGCCCTGCGCGCCTCGGAGCACGGCCGCGTCGTCATCGCCACCAAGCGCGCTCCGCGCGATTCCAACACCAGCTGGGCCCAGGGTGGCGTGGCCGGCGTGCTGGACCCCGCCGACAACATCGAAGCGCACATCGCCGACACCCTGCGCGTGGGCGACGGCCTGTGCAACCGCGCCGCCGTCGAGAGCTGCCTGCGCGAGGGGCCGGAGCACATCCTGCGCCTGGCCAACCAGCTGGGCGTCCCGTTTGATCGCGACGGCGAAGGACACTTCGACCTCGGCCGCGAGGGGGGCCACACCGCGCGCCGGATCGTGCACGTCAAGGACATGACCGGGTGGGCGATCCAGCAAGCGCTGCTGGAACGCGTGGCCGAGCGCGCCGATCGCATCACGCTGTTGCCCGATCACATGGCCATCGATCTGCTGACCACGGCGAAGTACGGCGGGCCCAACGCCGTCTTCGGCGCGTACCTCCTCGATCAGCAAAGCGGCGAGGTGAAGACCGCCGTCTCGCGCGCCGTCGTGCTGGCCACCGGCGGCTGCGGCAAGGTTTACCTCTACACCACCAACCCCGACGTGGCGACGGGCGACGGCGTGGCGATGGCCTACCGGGTGGGCGCGCGCGTGGCCAACATGGAGTTCTTCCAGTTCCACCCCACCTGCCTCTATCACCCGGCGGCGAAGTCGTTCCTGATCAGCGAGGCCCTGCGCGGCGAGGGCGGCATCCTGCGCCTGCGCGACGGCACCGCGTTCATGCACCGCTATCACGAGATGAAGGACCTGGCCCCGCGCGACATCGTCGCCCGCGCCATCGACGCCGAGCTGAAACGCAGCGGCGACGATTACGCCGTCCTGGACATGACCCACCTGCCGCCGGACTTCCTGGTCGAGCGCTTCCCCACCATCCACGCCCGCTGCCTGGAGCTGGGGATCGACATGCGCACCATGCCGATCCCGGTCGTCCCCGCCGCGCACTACAGCTGCGGCGGCGTGGTCGTCGACGGCCACGGCCGGTCGAGCGTGAAGAACCTGTACGCCATCGGCGAGGTGTCGATGACCGGGCTGCACGGCGCCTGCCGTCTGGCTTCGAACTCGCTGCTGGAAGCGATGGTCTACGCCGCGCGCGCCGCCGACGACATCCGCGGCGCCGCCTCGACGCGCCCGGCGCAGGTGGGGCCCTGGTACGCGGGCGACGCCGGCTCGTCGGACG
>DATKEU010000533.1:0-29470 GCA_035544495.1 Polyangia bacterium
ACGACCATCTCGACCTCGGGCAGCTCAGGCATCGAGCGCCTTGGTGAGCGCGACGAACTCGTCGACCGACAGCGTCTCGCCGCGCCTTTGGCCATCGATGCTCGCGGCGGCGAGCGCGCCGTCGACCACCCCCGCGTCGAACGCCGCGGAAAGCGCGTTTCGCAGCGTTTTACGGCGTTGCCCGAACGCCGCGTGCACTACGCGCGAGAACTGCTGCTCGTCGACCGCCGGCCGCGCGGCGTGCGGCACGATGCGCAGCACCGCCGAGTCGACGCGCGGCGCCGGCACGAAGCCGCCGGCGCGCACGCGGCAGACGAGCTTGGGCGTGCCGTAGAACCGCACCATCACCGACAGCGCGCCGTAGGCCTTCTCGCCTGGAGGCGCGACGATGCGATCGGCCATCTCCTTCTGCAGCATGACAACGATGCGCGCGATCGCGCCACGCGTCTCGAGCAGGCGGAACAAGATCGGCGACGCGATCTGATACGGCAGGTTGCCGACGACGATCAGCGGGCGCCCCGCCGCCGCCGCCACCGCCGCGAGATCGACCGCCGCCGCGTCGGCGGCCACGATTTCGACGTTGCCCGCCCCCGCGAGCTCACCGCGCAGCACCATCAGCATGTCGGGTTCACGCTCGACGGCGATCACCCGCCGCGGAGGCGCGGCCGGTGCCGGCGGCGCGGCCAGCGTGGCCGTCAGCGTGCCCAGCCCGGCGCCGATCTCCAGCACCACATCAGCCGCCCCGGCGTCCGCCGCCGCCACGATGCGCTCGACCACGCCGCGCGCGACGAGAAAGTTTTGCCCCCAGGATTTCTTGGCCCCAAGGTCGTACCGTCGAAGAACGCGCCGCGGATCTTCCGGGGCGGCGCCCGGCGCGCTCAAAGAGGCAGCCCGGGATCGACGCCCAGATCCCACGGCGCGCGCGACCCCGTCGCCAGAAGCGACGTCCCCGCCGCCGCGATCATCGACGCGTTGTCGGTGCAGCGCTTGGGTGGCGGGATGAAGAGACGAAATCCATCCTCGGCCGCCGCCGCCGCCAGCGCCGTGCGCAGCCCCCGATTGGCCGCCACGCCGCCGCACACCTGCAGCGCGCCCAGCCCCTCGCGGCGGAGCGCGCGCCGCGACTTGCGCACCAGCACGTCGACCACCGCGGCCTGAAAGCTGGCGCAGAAATCATTCAGCGCCTGCCCGGTCGGCGCCGGCACCCCGTGCAACATGGTGGCGACCGCGGTCTTCAGCCCGGAGAAGCTGAAATCGAGATCGTCCCGCCCCGGCAGCGCGCGCGGCAGCGCGAACGCGCGCGCATCGCCGGTGGCGGCCAGCTTGTCGATGCGCACACCGCCGGGATAGCCAAGCCCCAGCATCTTGCCGACCTTGTCGAAGGCTTCGCCGGCGGCGTCATCGCGCGTGCACCCGACGAGGTGCGTTCGCCCGGGGCCGTCGACGCGAATCAGCGCCGTGTGTCCGCCCGACACCAGCAGCGCCAGATGCGGGTGCGGCGGCGGCTCGGGCAGCGACGGATCCTCGAGGAACGCCGCCGCCAGGTGCCCGGCCAGGTGGTTCACGCCCACGACCGGCCTGCCAAGCGCGTATCCGAGCGCCTTGGCCGTCTCGACGCCGACCAACAGCGCGCCCACAAGCCCCGGACCGCGCGTGACCGCGATGCCGTCCAGGTCCGCCAGCGTGGCGCCCGCGTCGGCCACCGCGCGCCGCACCGTCGGGACGATGGTCGCCAGGTGCTGGCGCGAGGCCACCTCGGGCACCACGCCGCCGAAAGGCGCGTGCACCAGGATCTGCGACGCCACCACGTCCGAGCGGACGCGCCGGCCATCCTCAACGACCGCGGCGGCCGTCTCGTCGCACGAGGTCTCGATCCCCAGCACCAGCATGTCCGCCGTCGCTTACAACGTGTCGATGATGGCGCGCAAGTCGGCCGCGTACTGTCCACGCGGGGCCAGCTCCAGATACTTTTTGTAGGCCCATTTTGCTTCGCGGTTGCGCCCGGCGTCCTGCTGCACGCCCCCGAAGATGACGTAGGCGTCGGCCAGGTTGGGGTCGGCCTTGATGGCCTTCTCCGCCCATTGCAGCGCCTCCTTGAGGTGATTGCGGTTGAACTCGACGTGGGCCAGCATCAGGAGCGCGTCGCCCGATTCGCCATTGGCGTCCTTCGCCGCCGCGCACGCCGCCGCGGCCTCGCGCATCTTGCCCTGACCAAACGCCGACCGGCACTTCTGCAGCAGCTCGGGAAAACCCGACTCGCGGGCCGATTCGCCCGTCGCTGGCGCCGGGGCGTTCCTGGGCGGCGGCACCGGCCTGGCCGCGGCTTCTGCCGCGACGGCGGTCACCGTGCGGGAACGAGCCGCCGCCGGCTTGGCGGCCTCGCCGCTGCCGGCAGCTGGCAACTCGGCCGCGGGTGGCGCCGCGGGCCTGGGCGCGGGCTTCTCGCTCGTCGCTTCGATCGCAGGCGGCGGTGGCGCTGGCGTGACGGCCGGCGCACGCGGCGTGGGCGCGGGCGGTGTCGGTTCCCGGGGTAACGCCGCCTCCGTCGGGAAGGTCGCCGCCTTCTCGACCAGGGCCGGGCGGGCGTCACCGCTGCCGGGGTGCCGGGCGAACCAGAGCTGGCTGCCGACGAAGGCGGCGGCGACCAGGGTCGCGCCGGCGATCAACAGCAGCGGCCCGCGGTGGCGCGACGGCAGATTCAGTTCGTCGAGCGCCTCCGACGTGCTGACGTGATCGTCGGGCAGCATCCAGTTGCTCGCAGACTGCGACAGGGCCTCGGGCGCGGCGGCCGGCGCCGGCCCCGGTTCGACCGATGCCAGCAGGGCCGCCGCGTCGGTGGACGCACGCGGCGGCCCGGATTCACCTGCATCGACGCCTGGCGACCGCGGCGCGGCGCCGCCCGGCGAGGCCTCCGTCGGCCCCATACCGGGCTCGGTGGACCGAATGGGCGCGGATGCGTCGGCCAGCGACCCCACGATAGCCGTCGGTGTCCCGGAGGCGGCCATCGGGGCCAGATCCGGAATGCCGCCCGCCGCGAGCAAAGTCCGCCGAACGTCGCCGCCGTCTGGTTCCCGAGGCGACGCAATGGCCACCGCGTCCTCGTCCTGGCGCGGCTTGGGAATGGCGGCGCTCGGTCCGCGCGCGGGCGCCGTCTCCGGCACCGGCGGCTCGCCGGAGACCGCCCGCGCCGGTTCGCCGGCCACCACGCCAGGCTCGAACGGAGCGGGCGTTTGCACTGTGATCGCCTCCGGCGCTCTGGAGAGCTCAGGCGGTTCCGTCGCGGCCTCGCCGGCAGGCCGCATGTCGATCGCGGCTTCAGCGGCGGCGCGATCCTCACGCGTCGCGCGCGGCTCCTCGCTGCGCTCCATCGGGCTCGCGGCGACTCGCTCCAGAGGCTCGAGGGGACCCGTGGGCCGTCGGTGGATGTCCGCGTCGAACCCCGGGTGCTCGCCCGCCTGGTCGTTCGGCTGATCGTTCTCCTGATATTCGGGCTCGTCGGTGGCGCCCGGCGGTGGCGGCCGAAATGGGCCGGCCGCCTCGGTCAGCCATCCCTCGACGACCGGAGCGGCGGGCGCGCTCTCCTCGGCCGGCGCCTGCACGTCGCGGATGATCCCTTCCCCGTACAGCTTGCGGACCAGGCCCAGCGCTTCGGCATCGGAGACTCCGCAGTCGTCGATCACGTTCAGCAGGGACCGCGCCCCGTCGAACAGCCGCAAAAGCCCGTTCACCTCGTCGGGGATCTCGGCCAGCCGTTCGGCGAGGATCCGATAGTCGACCTCGAACACCGTCGCCAGCGGCGGCAGATCCCGGAGCAGCCGCTGCCATTCGTCCAGGCGGCGCATCCCCTCCATCACCAACGCCGTCGATCCCAAGCCGACGGCGTCCTTGCGCCGGATGTTCTTGGCCTCGATGCGATAAGTCCCCTGCGTCCATGACAGCAGGCGGAACACCGCTTCGCGGCCGGAGAGGCGCCCAACCTCGGCGTCCACGACCGCTCCTTGGCGAAAATAGATCTCCCCGGCGCCGCTCTGTGGACTGCCGAGGTGCAAGACGCCCGAACGGCGGTGGTCCTGCAGCGCCTGGATCAGATCGACGACCGATATGTGCGCCAGCGACCCGGCGAGGTCGCGCCCCGCCTCGTCGTCGGCCTCCAGGCGCCGGTGGTCTTGCCGTCGCAGCAGCAACGAGGCGCGCCCGACGACGTCCTTGATGAACAGCGGCCTGCCGACGAACTCCTCGGCGCCCGCCTCGATGCCGCGAATGCGGTTGGCGGCGCCCGGCTCGCCCATCAGCATCACCGGGACCGACGCGTGATTGGCGGCTGCCTTGAGCCGCCGGCAGAGCTCGAAACCGTCGACGCCCGCCAGGGTCGCCGACGCGATGACCAAGCCGGGAACGTGTCGCGCCAGCCAGCGGCTGGCGGCGGCGGCGTCGCTGGCGGTCTCGACGGCGAAGCCCTCGCTGCGCAGGCTGACCTCCAGAACGCGCAGGGTGGTCGGATCATCGTCGACGATCAGCACACTGTTCGACGCGGAATGTTCGGTGCGCGTTTGCGATTGCATGGCCTTCGCCGGGGATGGACGCACCCCGCGGCCCGGTGCGCAAGTATATAGGCAACGCGGCGCACCGACCGCGCTTTGTCGCGCGGCGGAGGGCTTCCCGAACAAAATCGTAATCGCGTTATGTCAATCGCTCGCGAGAACCGGCAGTCGATGCGCCAGGACCGTTCGCAGGTCTTGCAGCTGCGGTGGCGCCTCGCGCAGGGCCGCGGCGACGTAGCGCAGGCTGGTCGGAATCCAGCGCAGGAAGCTGGGATTGCGGCGGACCCGGTCGATGTAGATGAAGCGCCCCGTGTCCTTCAGCTTCCGCTGCAGGGCCTGCAGATTGAACAGCCGCCGGAAGGGCTCCGCCGGTTGCCCGATCTGCTCGGCGAACCATTGCACGTGGGAAGCGACCTCGGAGTCCGGCAGCTCGACGTACGAATCGCGAAGCAAGGCCACCAGGTCATACGCCCGCGAGCCCAGCAGGGCGTCTTGAAAGTCGATGATGCGGATCTCCGGCACCGCCGCCGGCCCGACGAGCATGAGATTGCGGCTCTGGAAATCCCGATGCACCAGCACGAGCGGGCTGTCGGCCAGGACGCCGGCGAGCCACTCGAACGCCGCCCCCACCACCTCCTCCTCGGCGGGCGTGAGGACGAGGCCCGCTTCGGCCTCCAGGTACCATTCGCGAAAATGCTCCAGCTCCCAGCGCAGCAACGCTCGGTCGAAACGCCGCCCGAACGCCACGCAGTCCGGATCGCGGCGGGTCGCGCCGAGCTGTTGCAGGGCCACGATCTGCTTCATCGCCTGGCGGTACAGGCCTTGGCGGGCGACCGGGCTCGCGGCCTTGACCGCCATCTCGAAGGTTTGGTCGCCGAGATCCTCCAGAGCCAGCAGTCCCCGCCGGGGATCGTGCCGATAGATGCGGGGGACAGCCAGACCACCGGCCGCGAGGTAGCGCTGGACGTTCAGGAAGGGCAACTCGGGCGGCGGGCCGGCGCTGCTGCCCTCGTCGGACTTCATCGGATCGTCGGGCAGCTCCATCACCACCGCGGTTGCGGGCTGGCCTCCGCGGACCGCCACCCGGTGATAGCGACGGCTGGATGCATCGCCCGCCAGGGTCTGGATCGCCGCTGGCCCGCCGCCGGTGAACGAGGTGACGAACTCGCCAAGGACCTGGGACAGGGCCGGTTCTTCCAGCATGGCGCGATGATAGTGTCCGGACCGTGGCCGGAGAACAAGAGCGCTTGTCGCGGCTGGCGGAGAGCTGGGGCGTGGCGCTGGCGCCCGAAATGGCCGACGCGCTGGTCGCCTACGGGCGGCTTCTGGTTGACTGGAACCAGCGGATCAATTTGACCGGCGCGAAATCACTCGCCGATCTGATCGACGACCATTTCGCCGATTCCTTTGCTGTCGCCAGCACGCTCGCAGGTAGCCCCGCTGTTCTCGACATCGGCAGCGGCGGCGGTCTGCCCGCCATCCCGGCTGCGCTGCTGAAGCCCGAAGCGTCTTTCACGCTCGTGGAACCGATCCGCAAGAAGGTCGCCTTCCTGCGCACGGCCATCCGCGTTCTGGATCTGGGCCAACGGTTGAGGGTGGTGCCCACTCGCTTGGAGGACGGAGCCGGGGCCTTTCTTGGCCAGGCCTTCGATGTGGCCGTGTCGCGCGCGACGTTCGAGCCGCCCGCCTGGCTTTCGCGGGCCGTGTCGCTGGTGCGGGTAGGCGGCAAGATCTTGGCGCTGACCTCTGGCGGGGCGGTTCCCACACCGGCTGGGCTGAGGCTGGCCGAATCTGTTCGCTACGGCACCACCCCTCCTCGCTGGTTGCTCGTACTGATACGTTCCACGTGAAACGATCCGAACGCGAGACGCGCTTGCCTCGCCACCGTTCCACGTGAAACATCGCCGGGCATGTCGCCCTCCGCCGCCTTCCCCGAGTCCTTGCGAGCCGAGCTGGGCGAACTCGCCCGCGCCGACCGCCTCCGCGCCTGCCCCGAGCTCGACGGACCCGACCGCACCCACGTCTCTCGCGCCGGGGCCTCCCTCCTCGCCTTCGCCTCCAATGACTACCTCGGTCTTGCCAACCATCCCAAGGTCGTCGCCGCCGCTACCGAGGCCAGCGTCCGGAACGGCTTCGGTGCCGGCGCCGCCCGGCTCGTGACCGGCGACCTGCCCCCTCACCGCGATCTCGAAACCGCTCTGGCCGACTTCCTGTGCACACCCGATTGCCTGCTCTTCTCCACCGGATATCAGGCGAACATCGGTGCCTTGACCGCCCTCGCTGGCCCCGACGATCTGATCGCTTCAGACCAGGCCAACCACGCCAGCCTGATCGACGGCTGCCGGCTTTCCCGGGCGACCGTCCGCGTCTACGAGCACCGAAACGCGACCGCCGCTCATGCTGCCCTGCAAGCCGGTCAATACCGCCGGCGGCTGCTCGTGACCGAGTCCCTCTTCAGCATGGACGGTGACATCGCGCCCCTCGCCTCCCTGGCGGCCGCGGCGGCCGAGACCGGGGCCATCCTCTTCGTCGACGAAGCGCATGCCCTCGGCGTCCACGGACCGAGCGGACGGGGAGCCTGCGCTGCCGCCGGCGTGACGCCGGACGTCCTGGTCGGGACCCTGGGCAAGGCCTTCGCCTCCTTCGGCGGGTTCGTGGCCGGCCCGTCGCCCCTCCGCGCGTTCCTCGTCAACCGCGCCCGCACCTTCATCTTCACCACGGCACCGCCGCCGCCCGTGGCCGCCGCCGCCGCTACGGCCGTCCGCCTGGCCGCCGGCCCCGAGGGCGACCACCGGCGCCGGCGCCTTCGCGAAAACCGCGAACGCCTCATCACCCATCTGCGAGCAATGGGGTCCGTCACCCAATCGGAGACCCCCGGCGCCATCATTCCCATCATCCTCGGCACCAATGACCGGGCTCTCGCCTGCGCTCGGGCCTTGCTGGCCGCTGGGATCTTCGTGCCCGCCATCCGTCCGCCGACGGTCCCCGAGGGCACCTCCCGCCTGCGCGTCACCCTCTCTGCCGTCCACACCCCGGACGAAATCGATGCCCTCGCCGCCGCCCTGGCCGGAGCCCTCGCTTGACCTCGCCTCTCGCCCCGGGTCTGTTTGTCACCGGAACGGACACCGGGGTCGGTAAGACCGCCGTCGGCTGCGCTCTCCTGCGCCTCGCGCACCGGGCCGGGCGCAGCTTCGTCCCCTTCAAGCCGGTCGAGACCGGCTGTCCATCACCCGCCTTGGCCCCCGACGCCGAAGCTCTCTGCCGAGCTGCCGCCTCGCCGGTTCCGGTCGTCGACGTGACGGCCGCGACCTTCCGCTTGCCGGCGGCTCCGGCTGTCGCCGCTGCCGCCGCCGGCGCCGCCGTCGACATCGACGGCCTCCTGGCGCACGCCCACCGACTGCGCGCGCGCGGCGACGGTCTCCTCGTTGAGAGCGCCGGGGGTCTGCTCGTCCCTTACCACGGGTCGATCACCGCCGCCGATCTCGCCGCGAGCCTCGGTCTGCCGATCCTCGTCGTCGCGCGCGCCGCCCTGGGAACCATCAACCACACCGCCCTGACCCTGAGCGAGATCCGCCGCCGCGCCTTACCCCTCGCGGGTGTCATCCTCGCCGAAACATCGTCTGGCAGCCACGACCCCGCGCTCGATTCCACCGCTCAGATCCAGGCCGTCACCGGCGTGCGTCCCCTCGGCCTGCTGCCTTTCGTGCCCGATGCGGAGCCCGACCGGCTGGCCGATGCTCTCATCGCCGCCCTGGGCATTGCCACGGTCAGCGAGCTACTCGCCGCTCGCTGAAAGTCTAGCCGTCCGAGCGTCCCTTCGGAAAGATCACTACCCGACGAAACAGCCCTTCGCCCTCCGATTCGGTGGTCACGCCCGAATGCTCCTTCAAGGTGACATGGATCACCCGCCGATCGTGCGGGCTCATCGGTTCGACCGGCACCGGCCGCCCGCTCTTGACCGCCTTCTCCGCCAGTCGATTCGCCAGATCGACCAGCGAGTCTTCCCGACGGCCGCGGTATCCCTCCGCGTCCACGACGATACCGGGACCATCGCCGGGCTTCTTGCTGACGATGCGATTGATCAGGTACTGGAGCGCGTCCAGCGTGGCGCCTTTCTTTCCAATCACCAGACCCGATTCCTGGCCGTGCGCGTCCAGGATGACGCGCTCACCATCGTCGAACGCGCTCACTTCCGCGTCGATTCCCATTCGCTCCAGTATCTCGCGCAGGATGCGGGCGGCGTTCTCCCGCTTGTCGGCCAACAGATTCGTCTCTGCCATCTGATCGTGTCTCCCCGCTTACGGATCTGATCAAAATATGAAGCTGGCGATCGGCACCGGAAGGGCCGGCGGCTCGCGATGTTCGACCACTGGCGCCACCGGCGTCTCCTCCGCGGCAGCGACAGGCGTCTTGGCCTTCGTCGGCCTGGCGCCGCCGGCCCGGATCCGCGCCGCCTTGCCGCCACCCTTCGCCCGCGCCCTGGTCTTTGCGTCGCCAGTGACAGCCGTCCGCGCGCGCGTCCCCGAACCGTTCGGCCGCCCCTTTGCGGCCCTCCGGTCGCGCTTGCCAGACTTGCCCTTGGAAGACGCCATTAACCGACCAAACTACTTTCTTTTCGTCGCCGGTGTCAACAGATCCGCCTTGAAAATCGCGCCCCTGCCCTCTACCCTCTTCCCGCCCCCTTCCATTTGGTGCGCTGCATGGAGACCACGCTTTCCCCCTCCGAGCCTCTCGCCCAGCCGCTCCCGCTCCTCGCTTTGCTCTTCCACGAAGACGCCCTGCCCGACCACTCGCTGCTGACTGCGGCCGACCAGGCTCTCGCTGGCAACCTGCGGCGAGCCATCAGCGATGAACGCTTCCGCGCTCGCGCCGGGCAAAGCCTGCTTCTTCACACGCAAGGCAAGCTGCCGGCCGAGCGCTTGATGCTGGTCGGGTGCGGTCCACGCCCCACGAACCACGCTTCCGATCTGCGGGCGGCAGCCGGTCGCGCTGCCCGGGTCGCAACATCGGTGGGCGCGAACCGCATCGGGATCGCCTATCTCGGTCCCGACAAGACGCTCAGCGACCCTGGAAAGCAGGTCGACGAGATTCGCGCCCTTGCGGAGGGCGTGCTGCTGGGGGCTTATCGATTTGATCGCTACCTCACCGGCGACAAACGTCCGCCCGCGCCCGCCGCGGGGCTGACCATCTTCTCGCGTGTCGCCGACGGCGCCGCCGCCCGGCGCGCGCTCGCCGAATCGCAGGAGACCGCCCGCGCCGTGGCCATGGCACGCGACATGGTCAACGAGCCGGCAGCGGTAATGACGCCGACGCGCCTCGCGGAGCTCGCGCGCGAGCTGGCCGGCACCGCCGGTCTGGAAATCACCGTGCTCGGGCCAGCCGAGTGTCGGGAGCGCGGAATGGGCCTCTTCCTGGCCGTCGCCCAGGGCAGCGATCAAGAGCCGCGCTTCATCCATCTCGCCTGGAAGCCGCCCTCGCCACGCAAGCGCGTCGTCCTGGTCGGCAAAGGCGTCACCTTCGACTCCGGCGGCCTGTCGCTGAAGACGAACGAGGGGATGCTGGACATGAAGGTCGACATGGCGGGCGCCGCGGCCGTCCTGAGCGCGATCGGGGCCATCGCGCGCGAGAAGCTGCCCGTCGAGGTGCATGCGCTGGCCGCCTGCACCGAGAACATGCCCTCCGGGCGCTCGTACAAGCTCGGCGACGTCCTGAGGTCGATGGCCGGGAAGACCGTCGAGATCAACAACACCGACGCCGAAGGGCGCCTCACGCTCGCCGACGCGCTGACGTATGGGCTGGCGTTGAAACCGGATCTCGTCATCGACTTCGCCACTCTCACTGGCGCGTGCGTCGTCGCGCTGGGGCCGCACACCGCGGGCGTGATGACCAACAACGAGACGCTGTCGGCCGACTGGCTGAAGGCCGCTAGCGCGGCCGGCGAGGAGATGTGGCCGCTGCCCTTGCCGGCCCGCCTCTGCGAGCAGTTGAAATCCGAGATCGCCGACATGAAAAACACCGGAGAACGCTGGGGGGGCGCGTTGACGGCTGGGCATTTCTTGAAGGAATTCGTCGGCGAGACGCCCTGGGTCCACGTGGACATTGCGGGCCCCGCCAGCGCCGACAAGGAGTTCGGACACATCGGGAAAGGGGGAACCGGTTTCGCCGTCGCGTCTATCTTGCGGTTCGTTCGCGACCTCGCCTAGCGCGCCGTGGCGCCATGACCGTCGGACAGCGTGGTCGCAGACCGTATCTCGCAAACAGTACCATTCGTGCGGCGACCCCGGATTCGCGTTGAATCGCCTCTTTCTGCGTGATAGAGTTCGCGTGCCTTGAAAACCGTCATCAATAAGGAGCAACGGTAATTATGGAGCCGACTTTCCGAGTGGGTGATTTGGCCGTTTATCCGGCCCATGGGGTAGCGCAGATTGTCGGTATCGAAACGCGTGAGATCTCCTCGAACAAGCAGACCTTTTACATCCTGAAGATCCTCGAGAACGGGATGAAGATCATGATTCCGACCCGCAACGCCGGGGCGGTGGGCCTGCGCGAGCTGATCCGCGCCGACGAGGTCGACGAGGTCTTCGAGATCCTCAAGAGCCGCGAGGTGGCGGTCGAAGGTCAGACCTGGAACCGGCGATACCGCGAGTACATGGAGAAGATCAAGACTGGCTCCGTCTTCGAGATTGCCGAGGTGTTGCGCGATCTGCAACGTCTCAAGGGCGACAAGGAGCTCTCCTTCGGCGAACGCAAGATGCTGGACACGGCGCGCACGCTCTTGATCAAGGAGATCGCTGTCGCCACCAAGTCGAAGGAAGTGAAGATCGAGGAGAAGCTCGACCGCATCTTCGCCTGCTAAATCAGCAAGCGCCTCGAGCGAACGCCCGTTGGATTTCACCAGCGGGCGTTTTCATTTTCAGGCCTGCCCTCACCCCAGCCCTCTCCCACGCTTCGCGCGGGCGAGGGTGACTTGATCTTCCGCGCCAGAGCGACCGCAGCGAGCCAGTTCATCGGCGGGAGCGCCGCTCTGCTCCCGCGCCTCCACCTTCCGAGACGCGCCGGGGAGGGTGACTTGGTCTTCCGCACCAAAGCGAGCGCAGCGAGCGAGTCATCGACGGGAGCGCGCCTCTGCCCGCGCGGGTCACCTTGCGAGAGGCGCGGGCGAGGGTGACTTGATCTTCCACGCCAGAGCGAGCGCAGCGAGCGAGTTCATCGACGGGAGGCGCGGCTCCGCCGCGCCGGTTCACCTTGCGAGAGGCGCCGGGGAGGGCCCGCGGGAGGGGCCACCAGGCCCCTTCCGCGCAGCGAGCGCAGCGAGCGCCCCGAGCTAAACGTCCAGATTGCGCACGTTGAGGGCGTTGTTCTCGATGAAGGCGCGGCGGGGCTCGACGAGATCGCCCATCAGCGTCGAGAACAGGCGATCGGCTTCGAAGGCGTCCTCCACGCGCACCTGCAAGAGCGTGCGGCGCGCCGGATCCATCGTGGTCTCCCACAGCTGTTCCGGGTTCATCTCGCCGAGGCCCTTGTAGCGCTGGATCTGCAGCCCCTTCTTGCCGAGCTCGTTCACGCGCTCGACCAACTCCTCCAGGCGCTGGAACTCGATCCGGTCGGCGCCGTTCTCCAGGACGTACGGCGGATCGCCGAGGACGGCCAGCTTGGCGTGGATCGCCGTCAGATCGGCGAACTCCGGCGAGTCCATGAACTCGAAGTCGATGGTCGTCGGCTTGCGGACGCCCGCCGCCTTGGCCGGCGCGACGATCTTGAACCCGCCGTGCTCGGTGTCGGGCGCCACCTTCAGCGTGGCGTCGGACAGTTCGGGGGCGTATTTGTCGAAGTACAGCTGCAGCCGCGCCAGCGCCCGCGCCACCACCATCTGGTCGCGCAGATCGTTCTTTCCGAGGCGAGCGGTCTTGACGATGGCGTCGACCACGCGCGCGTCGCACTTGCGATCCATCACCGCGAGGAGCCGCTTGTACTTGCCGGCCTGGCGAACCATCTCGCGCAGGTCCGGGCCTTCGAGGGGCGCGCCGCCGTCAGGACGGAGCAATTTGAGATTTTCGGCGGCGCTGTCGAGCAGGTAGTCCTCCAGCGCCTGTTCGTTCTTGAGGTAGAGCTCTTTCTTGGCGCGCTTGACCCGATAGAGCGGTGGCTGCGCGATGTAGAGGTACCCGCGATCGACGATCTCCCGGAAATGCCGATAAAAGAAGGTCAGCAGCAGCGTCCGGATGTGGCTGCCGTCGACGTCAGCGTCGGTCATGATGATGATCCGGTGATAGCGGATCTTGTCGATCTCTTTCTCCTGCTCGACCCCGCAGCCCAGCGCGGTTATCAGCGTCACGATCTCCTGCGAGGAGAGCATCTTCTCGAGGCGCGCTTTTTCCACGTTCAGGATCTTGCCGCGCAGGGGAAGGATCGCTTGGTCCTTGCGATTGCGCCCCTGCTTCGCTGAGCCGCCGGCGCTGTCGCCCTCGACGATGTAAAGCTCCGCCAGCGCGGGGTCGCGCTCCTGGCAGTCGGCCAGCTTGCCCGGCAGCGACGAGGAATCGAGCGCGCCCTTGCGCTGGACCATCTCGCGCGCCTTGCGGGCGGCGTCGCGCGCGCGCGCGGCCAGCACCGCCTTCTCGATGATCTGCTTGGCCTCGCGCGGGTGCTCCTCCAGGAAGCGGCCGAGCTTCTCGTTCACCACGCGCTCGACGATCCCCTTCACCTCCGACGAGACCAGCTTGTCCTTCGGCTGGTTCGAGAACTTCGGATCGGGGTGCTTGATGGAGACGATCGCCGTCAGCCCTTCACTGATGTCGTCGCCGCCGAGGCCGCTCTTCAGATCCTTGAGCAACCCTGCGGCCTGGGCGTAGGCGTTCACGGTGCGCGTCAGGGCCGCGCGAAAGCCGGTCAGGTGCGTCCCGCCGTCCTTGTTCTTGATGTTGTTGGTGAAGCAGTAGATCGCGTCCTGATAGGAGTCGTTCCACTGCAGGGCGATGTCGACCTGCGTGCTCTCTACCTCGCCCACGATGGAGATTGGCTTGTCGTGGATGGCGATCTTCGAGGAGTTCAGATCGCCGACGAACTCGATGATCCCGCCGTCGAAGCGGAACTCGTGCGACTTGTCCGAGCGCTCGTCGCGCACCGTGATGGTGAGGCCCCTGTTCAGGTACGACAGCTCCCGCAGCCGCTGCGAGAGCAGCTCGAAGCTGTATTCGGTCCCTTTGAAGATGAGCGGGTCGGGCTTGAACGTCACCTTGGTGCCGGTCTTCTCCGAGACGCCGATGGCCGCCAGCGGCTTCACCGGATCGCCGCGCCGGTACTCCTGGTAGTACGTCTTTCCTTCGCGCTTGATCTCCAGCTTCAGCCACTCCGACAGGGCGTTGACGACCGAGACGCCCACGCCGTGGAGGCCGCCCGACACCTTGTAGTTCGAGTGGTTGAACTTGCCGCCGGCGTGCAGCACCGTCATCACCACCTCGGCGGTGGCCCGCTTCTCCGTGGGGTGCTCGCCGACGGGGATGCCGCGGCCGTTGTCCTCGACGGAGACCGAGCCGTCGAAGTGGATGGTGACGTCGATGCGATCGCAAAAGCCCGCCAGCGCCTCGTCGACGGAGTTGTCCACCACCTCATGCACCATGTGGTGAAGCCCCGTGCCGTCATCGGTGTCACCGATGTACATGCCGGGCCGTTTGCGCACGGCCTCCAGGCCCTTAAGGACCTGGATGCTCTCTTCGTTGTAGTCGCTGGCGGCTGCGCCGGCAGAAGATACGCTTCCGCCTTGTTCCGCGCCGCCCGGGGGCACGACCGGGCTCGACATGGTGTGTCTTTGCTTTGCCTTCGGCTGTATCTTTGCTGAGGCCGGAATGGCCTAGAAAGTCAAAGTTTCCAATAACCTAGCATGCAAACGCGCAACCTGCAAAGGGGAAAGTCACCCTCTCAATCGGAATAGACGGCGCCAGACACCACGCGGTGGTCGCGACGCGCGACCAGGGCCGGAACCAGCGTGCGATCGCTGACCGAGATGACGGTCTGGCAGTCGAGCGAACCCACGAGGTGAAACAGCTGCTCGCGCCGCTGTGGATCCAGCTCGCTCGGGACGTCGTCGAGCAGCAACACCGGCGCCTCCCCGCGCCGCGCTTCCGTGTTGCCGAGCTCGGCCATCTTGAGGGCCAGCACGAGGGAGCGCATCTGTCCCTGCGACGCGTGCGCGCGCGCCGGGCGCTCGCCGAGCAGCACCGTCAGATCGTCGGTGTGCGGGCCAAACCCGGTGAAGCGGCGCCGCTGGTCGAGCTCGTGCCGGGCGCGCAGTCCGCCCAGCAGGGCCGCGATCACCTCCGGCTCGTCGAGCGCGGCTTCGACGGTGGGATCGCTCTCGTACCGCATGTCCACCGGCAGCGGTCCGTGCAGGTCCGCAAAGTGGGCACGCAACCGCGGCGCCAGCTCACCTACCAGCGCCCGCCGCCGCATCACCAGACGAGCACCCAGCTGCGCCAGTTGCTCGTCGTAGGTCTCGAGCAGTGGACCCTCGGCGCGCCCGAGGCGCAGCAACCGGTTGCGGCTCTTCAGCACGCGCTGGAAGGCGCTGGCTTCGCGGTAATAGCCGCGCTCGACATTGAAGACGGCGAGATCCAGAAAGCGGCGCCGCGCCATGGGAGGGGCGCGCAGCAAGAGGAGGTCTTCCGGCACGAACAGCACGACGCTGAGCGCGCCGAAGATCGCCGCCGCGCCCCGCACGGCTTTCCCGTCGACGGTGAGGGACCGCCCGCCGGCGGCGACGGTGACCTGCAGCTTGCGCTCCAGGCCTTGCGATTCCACGGAGGCGCCGATGCGGGCGGCGCCTCCCGGGCCGAGCTCCGCCGCCACCAGATCGACGGCCTGGCTGGTGCGAAACGAGCGCAGCGTCGCCAGGTAGTAGATCGCCTCGATGACGTTGGTCTTGCCCTGGCCATTGTTGCCGTGAAGGACGGTGAGCCGCGGGCCGAACGGTAACGCCAGCGGCGCCAGGTTTCGCCAGCCGATGGCCGACAGCGCGCGGATCTGCAACCAGGTCGCCCCGCGCCCTGGGCCTAAAGACGCATCGGCATCACGACGCCCACATAGTCGCTGCCATCAGCCGGGCGAACCACGCCGGGATCCAGCTCGCCGGACAGCTCCAGGCGAACCTCGGGCGTCTCGATCTCGCCCAGCAGCTCGATGAAATAGCGGGCGTTGAAACCGATCTGCAGCGCCGTCCCCTTGTAGGGAACGTCGATCTCCTCCTTGGCGGCGCCCAGGTCCGGGTTGTCGCTCTCGATGCGCAGCTTGCCCTTCTCGAGGCCGATGCGAACGCCCCAGGTCTTGTCCGACGACATCAGGGCCACACGCTTCAAGGCGTCCAGCATGGCCATCCGGCCGACCACCACGGCGCGGTCGTTGTCCTTGGGAATGACCTGCTCGTAGGGCGGGAACTGGCCGTCGATGAGCTTGACCGACAGACCCACGTCGTCCGCCTTGAGGACGAAGTTGCCCTGGTAGACGCCGATCGCGCACGGCGCCTCGCGGTTCTCGATGGCGCGGCGAATCTCGGTCACGCCCTTGCGCGGGATCAGGATGCCGGCCGGCAGCTTGGGTCCACCCGGCAGGGGACGGCCCACCTTCGACAAGCGGTGACCATCCGTCGAGACCATGCGCGCGTAGGCCCCGTCCGATTCGAACAGCACGCCCGAAAGATGCTGGCGCGTCTCGTCCAGCGAGACGGAAAAGATCGTCTTGGCGATCATCTCGCGCAGCGTGACGCTGTCTACCTTGTAGGTCTCGGCCTCGGCGATGGCCGGCAGCTTGGGATAGTCGCGGTCCGGCATGCCGACGACCTTGAACTCGACCTTGCCGCTCTTGATCTCGGCCCAGCTCTGTTCGTTGCGCCGCACGCGCACCTCGTCGCCGGGCAACCCCTTGACGATCTCGAACAGCTGGCGCGCCACCACCGTCAGGCCGCCCTCCTTCTCGATCTTGGCGCCCAGCATCGCCACCGTCGTGACCGACAGGTCGGTGGCCCCGCACAGGAGCTTGTCCTTCCCCTCGGTGCGCAACAGGACGTTGGCCAGGATCGGCAGCGTGCTCTTTCGATCGGCGATGCCAGAGGCGAGATAGAGCCCGCGCAAGAATTCATTCTTGTCTATCTTGAACTCCATCCCGTGCTCCTTGTCTCCCTTGTCTACCAACACCCCGCCGCCTGTGTCCTTCGTCTTCTATCTTTAATTTAATAGATCTAAAAGTAGCTGTAGTAGGGCCTGTGGACGTTGTGGATTGATCCGATTCTCCGACGGTGGCGATTGATTCACCGCTTGTTGGCAACTTCCTTCAGCGCTGCTCGCGGATCGTGGAGAACCCGCCGATCACCGTTCTCCCGCCCCGACCCACAACCCTGTCCACAACATCCCGACGAGAAACCGGGAGCCTCTCCAGGCCATCGGGAGGCGCGGCTCTGCCGTGCCGGCTCACCTTGCGAGAGGGCTGGGGAGGGGCAAGCAGGCCCCTTCCGCGCAGCGAGCGCACGCGAGCGCCCGCCCTCACGGTTGCCGCAGGTGGCTCTCGATCGTGTTGACCACGCTGCGCACGGTCGGCTCCTCCGCGCAGAGGCGCTCGATCTTGCGAACCGCGCTGATCACCGTCGAGTGATCCTTGCCGCCGAAGCGGCTGCCGATCTCGGGAAAGCTCATCGATGTCAGCTTGCGCGCCAGGTACATGGCGATCATGCGCGGGTGGGCGACGGCGCGGTGGCGCTTCGGGCCCTTGAGGTCGTGCAATTTGATGTCGAAGTAGGCCGCCACCTCGCGCTGGATGCTCTCGATGGTGAGCCCCGTCGGCGTGTTGGCGAACAGCTTGGCCAGCGCCTCGCGCGCCACCTCCAGCGAGATGGGCTGCGACTGGAACGAGGCCCGGGCGGCCAAGCGGAGCAGCGCGCCCTCGAGCTCGCGCACGTTGGTCTTGATGTGCGCGGCCAGGTAAAGCGCGACGTCGTCGGGGAGGATGACCTTCTCCACCTCGGCCTTGCGCTTCAAGATGGCGACCCGGGTCTCGAGGTCAGGGGTCTCCACCTCGGCGATGAGGCCCCAGGTGAAGCGGCTGCGCAGCCGGTCCTCTACCCCGGGCAGCTCGGCGGGCAGCTTGTCCGAGGTGAGGACGATCTGCTTGTGCGCGTAATGAAGGGCGTTGAAGGTGTGGAAGAACTCGTCCTGTGAGCTGTCCTTGTTGGACAGGAACTGGACGTCGTCCACCAGCAAGACGTCGGGCAGCTCGCGGTAGCGGGCCCGGAACTCCTGCATGAGGTTCACGCCGCTCTGGCGCTTCTGGTTCATCATCGAGCCGATGAAGTCGGTCACGAACCGCTCGCACGTGATGAAGGTGATGACCCAGTCGGGGTGCTGGCGGTGGATCTCGTGGCCGATCGCCTGCAAGAGGTGCGTCTTGCCGAGACCGACGCCGCCGTAGATGAACAGGGGGTTCCAGCGCGAGGCCGGCGACTCGGCGACCATGCGCGCGGCCGCGTGGGCGAACTGGTTGGTGGGACCGACGACGAACCGGTCGAAGGTATACCGGGGCAGAAGCTCCGGGGGCCGCACCGGCGTCGGCGTGGGCGTCGGGATCTCGACCGGTTCGATCACGGAGGCGCGCGTGCTCGACAGCGAATCCTCCTCGACCACCTCGAAGTCCACCGCGAACGTGCGCTGCGCCCGCGTCTCCAGGTCGCGCAGGATCGAGGGGAGGAAATTGTCCTCGAACCACTCCTTGTGATAGCGGTTCGGCGCCCGCAGGCGGATACGGCCGTCGCTGATGGCGACGCACACGATGGGGCGCAGCCACAGATCGCGGTGCGCGGGCTTGACCAGCGGCTCGATCGAGCGCACGGCCTCGGACCACATCTCGACCGTCATCGGCGCGTTATCCACAGGAGTGGGAACAGAAAAACCACTGCCGGACCGGATGCTTTCAATCAAGATTCCCCTCTCTATCCACAACCACTGACGTGAAAATGTCCCCCCTGACGGCGATCAGGGGAATCCGTTAAAGCGCTCGGTTTTGGGAGATCTCGCTGCAGAAACCGCGCGAGTGCAGGTTCTCTATCAGACCCGTTGAAAGCCCAGCAAGGCGAAACCGATGCACGTGCGAACCTGGCGAAGATCCGTCAAATTTCTTGCGAGCCGCGCATCCAATAGGCACCCGTGCGCGGCGGGCTCTCGGGCAAGACTGGCGTAAGCACGCGAGCTGACATGAAATTTTTTGAAACCACGCGGACACCTTTCTGACACGCGCGCGTTTCACGGGTGTTTTTGTGCCGCGAACGCGCCAGCGCCCATGACATGCGGCTTTGCGCGATCGGTCAGCGCGAATCACGCGAAGTCCCGTCGGGGATTTCATTGATCAGCGACAAGCGCTGCAAATCTCCCGTCGAGAATGAGGGCGTGGAACATGAGCACGCTCGCGCGAAAAGCAATTCCAGGCGATCTCCGATCTGGCCTACAAGTCGTACCGATTTGTCGACTCGAACAATCGCGTCTCGGGACGCAGTGGGCGGCGACGGATCAGGCTCGGTTGACAGCGCGCAGGCGCCGGTGTATCTCCTTCGGCCTTTCGGCGCGGCGATCCGCGCCGGCAAGCTAGGCCGGAGGTAGCCCGTGAAGAGGACGTTTCAACCCCATCGCAAGAGCCGCAAGCGGACGCACGGCTTTCGCAAGCGCATGAAGACGCCGGCCGGGCGCGAGGTGATTCGTCGCCGCCGCCGCAAAGGGCGCCGGCAGCTGACGGTCACCGTCGCCAAGAAGTAGCGTTTGCCCGCGTCGGGTCGGCGCGAGACGTTTCCGCACGCCCGCCGGGTCACGAGGCGGGCGGACTATCTGGCCATCCAGAACGGGGGCCGGCGCTTCGGCGGCGCGCACTACCTGCTCTTCGCGCGGCGGGCGGCGGCGGCCGGTCCCGGGGCGCCCAGCGTCAGCCGCGTGGGGATCACCGTGAGCAAGAAGGTCGGCAACGCCGTGGTCCGGAACCGCGTCAAGCGCTGGGTGCGCGAGAGCTGCCGCAAGCTGCTGCCGGCGCTGCCGCCGGGACTGGACCTGGTGGTGGTGGCCCGTCCTTCGGCGGCCGCGGCCGGCCTTCAGCCAACGGCGCAAGAACTTGCTAGCCTAGCTCGGCAGCTGGTCCGGCGATGAAGACCATCCTTCTGTTTCTCATTCGAGTCTACCGGGCGGCGGTCTCGCCGCTCCTGGGTCCGCGCTGCCGTTTCGAGCCGAGCTGCTCGGCCTACGCGGAGGAGGCGCTGCGGACGCACGGCGTGGTCAAGGGCACGGGCCTGGCGCTGTGGCGTCTCGGGCGCTGTCATCCATTCGCGCGCGGTGGTATAGACCCGGTGCCCCGGCACGTCGGTCCGGGCGGGGTTCACGACTAGGGTTGGTATGGAAAAGCGCGTCGTCATCGCCATCGTCATCTGCATGGGGATCTTGTTCGCCTGGACCAAGTTCTTCCCACAGCCACAACCGCCGCCGGTAGCCAGCAACGCGCCGACGTCGACGCCGCCGGGCGGGTCGGCGCGGGAAGCGTCGCCAGCGGCGGGGGCACCCGCGGGAAGCCCGTCCCTGGCGGCCCCGCCAACGAACGCGCCCGCCGCCAATCGCCCCGAGGAGACGGTCGAGCTGGTCACGCCCGCGGTGAGCTTCCTGCTGTCGAGCGAGGGGGGCACCTTGCGGCAAGCCCAGCTGCGCGAGCCGAAGTATCTCCTGCGCAAGGGTGACCCCGGCAGCGGCCTCAAGCTCATCAACACGGGCGAGGCGCGCTTCGCGCCGCTGCGGACCGAGTTTCCCGGCTCGAAGTTCGCGACGCCGGCGGATGGCGCCTGGACCGTCAGCCGGCCGGCGCCCGACGCCGTGGCGTTCGAAGCGGTGGCCGACGGCGTGCGCATCGAGAAGCGCTATCGCATCGAGCCGCAGTCGTATCGCCTGCTCCTGGACGTCACGGTCGAGAACCAGGGCGATAAGCCCTTGGACCATCACCTGGCGATGCACGTCTTCGGCCACCAGAACCCGGACCAGCGCGGCGGCAGCTTCTTATCCGGCAGCTCGGCGAACCCGGCATCGATCATCTGCGAGGTCGGCGAGAAGGCCGAGCGCGAGTCGGTCGAGAAGCTGGCCAAGGACAAGCTGGAGAAGGGGGGCAACGTCCGCTGGGTGGCGGCCGACGACAAGTTCTTCCTGGTCGCTGCCTTGCCTCTGCCCGAGTCGCCTCCCCGGGATCGGCTGTGCACGGGGACGGCGCCGGCGACCGATATCGGTGACGGCGCGCTGACCTTCGCCGAGCGGACGGTGGCGCCGCACGCGTCGACCACCTACGCCTTCGTCGTCTACGCCGGACCGAAGGTGCTGACGGAGCTGGAGCAGGTGCGGCCCGGCGGCGAGGACGTCCGCCTCAGCGACGCGGTCGACGTCAACCTGGCGTTCCTGTCGCGTCCGATCCTTTCGTTGCTGAAGTTCTTCTACTCGTTCACCGGCAACTGGGGCGTGGCGATCATCCTCCTCACGATCTTCATTCGCCTTCTGACCTTCTATCCGACGCAGCGATCGCTGTTGTCGGCGAAGAAGATGCAACGGCTGGCGCCCAAGATGAACGCCATCCGCAAGAAGTACGAGAACGACAAGCAGCGGCAGTCGATCGAGACCATGAACCTGTACAAGGCGCACGGCGTGTCGCCGCTGGGCGGCTGCTTGCCGAGCTTGATCCAGATGCCGATCTGGATCGCGCTCTACTCGACGCTGAACTACGCGGTCGAGCTGTACCGGTCGCCGTTCGCGCTGCACATCCACGACCTGACGGCGAAGGATCCGTACTACATCACGCCGCTGTTGATGGGCGGCGTGATGTTCCTGCAGATGCGCATGTCGCCCGCGTCGCCCGACAGCCAGCAGCAGGCGATGATGTCGATCATGATGCCGGTCATGTTCACGGCGTTCTCCCTGGTGCTGCCCTCGGGACTGGCGCTCTACATGCTGACCAGCTACCTGATTGGCATCTTGCAGCAGCTTTACATCAACCACCTCGACCGCAAGTCGGGCGCGACGACTTAGCCGAGCGTGGGTCTCGCCGCGCGCGACGGGCGCCAATTATCCGTGGTATTTTGCGTGCATGAGTGAGCGGCTCGAGGAGCTGGGGCGCGCGCTGACGGATTCGCGGCGGCGCCTGGAGGCGGTGGCGGGGCGGCTGGCGTCGCTGCGCGCGCTGGTGGAGGGGGAGGAGGCGAGTGCCCGCGCACCCGTGCCGTTCGAGGACGAGGCCGGCGACGAGTCGGGTCCCGTCGACGAGTCCGAGCTCGACTTCGAGCCGCTGGACGATCCCGAGAGCCGGAGATGAAGCTCTATCTCCACAGCGGCGACGCTGACGAGATCAGGCACGAGCAGCGGCGCGGGGTGATGAGCGGGGTCACCGTCGACGAATCCGGCCGGGCCGGGCAAGGGATCGAGCGGCGACTGGACTGGCTGGCGGCGATCGCGGCCGCCGCCCACGGGCCGACGTGCGTGACCGTCGAGACGGCCGAGCCGGAGGGGATGGTTCGCGAGGCGGTGGCCCTGGCGGGCCTCGGCGCCAACGTCGTCGTCGGCTTGCCGCCGACGCCGGGCGGGTTGCAGGCGATCGCGGCGTGCGCGCCCCGGGGAATCCGTATTCAGCTGCGCGGCTATCGTTCGATGACCGACATCGAGCTGGGGGCGCGGGCGGGGGCGCAGTGGTTCACGCCGGCTCTGGACGCGGCGGCGAGCGCGTTCGACGTGGCGGAGATGGTGCGCGTCGCGGTGGGCGCGCTCCGGACCTATGCGCGGTCGGCGCCGGTGCTGGCCGGCCCGCTTCAAACCCGCGAGCAGGCGGTCGAGGCGGGGCTGGCCGGAGCGGAGGTGGCCAGCGTCGGCCTGGCCCTTCTGCAAGGCGTGCGCGGGTCCGCGCCGCCCCTCTAGCCCAACCGGGGCCGCCGCCGCGCATGCGCCGCATTCGCCAGCACGTCAACCCGCTGAAATCCGACCTGCTGGAGATCGACGTGCCGCGCGTCGAAGCGCCGGCCGGGCTGGCGCTGGAGGTCGAGCTGGGATCGGCGGAGGCGCACTTCCTGATGGATCGGGCGCGGGCCGACGCCGGCGTCTTCGCCGTCGGCATCGAGATCCGGCGCGAGGTGGTGGCGCGGGCGAACCGGGCCTGCGCGGCGGCCGGGCTTGGGCGGGTGCGCAGCGTGTTCGCCAACATGTCGGTGGACATGCCGCGCCTGTTCGCTCCCCGGTCGGTGCGGCGGTTCTTCCTGAATTTTCCCGATCCGTGGTGGAAGTCGCGCCAGCACAAGCGGCGCGTGGTGGGGCCCGGCCTTTGCGGCGACATGGTGCAAGCGCTGGCGGCGGGCGGGGAGATCTTCGTGCAGACCGACATCTTCGCCATCGCACTCGAGGCGCTGGCGGCGCTGGAGGGCGAGCCGAGCGGACGCCTGCGCAACAGCGCCGGCCCCTGGAGCTTTCAGCGCGACAACCCGTTCGGCGCCTGCTCGCGGCGCGAGCGCCAGTGCCTGGACGAGGGCACGGCCATCTGGCGGCTGCTGTTCGTGGGAACGTGATGGCCAGCGCCAAAATGGTTTTTCGACTTTGACAATCGCGGGCGCCCAAGCAAGAACTTGGTCGCGTTCACCAACGGAAAAAAAGGACCGGCGGATGTCATCGCGAGAGAAGAGCCCGAAGAGATTCTCGGGAGTGTGGCTGCCCATCGTCACGCCGTTTCTCGACGGCGAGATCGACTACGTGAGCTACGAGCGACTCGTCGAGCACTATATCCAGCGCGGAGTTCACGGCATCATCCCGGTCGGGACCACCGGGGAGAGCCCCACCATCGACGAGGCGGAGGTCGACCAGCTGGTCGAGCGAACGATCGCGACGGTGGCGGGTCGCGTGCCGATCGTCGTCGGCGTGGGCGGCAACGATACGCGCAAGGTGGTCAAGGCCGTGGAGCGCCTGGAGCGTCACGCCGTTCAGGGAATCCTGTCGGTGTGCCCGTACTACAGCAAGCCGAGCCAGGACGGCCTGCGCGAGCATTTCACGCGCATCGCCGCGGCCACCGATCGGCCGATCCTCATCTACAACATCCCGTACCGCACGGGGGTCAATCTCGCCAACGAGACGCTGCTGGCGCTGGCCGAATTGCCGAACATCGCGGGCGTCAAGGATTCGTCGGGCAACGTGCAGCAGTCGCTGGAGCTGCTGCGGCGGCGGCCGAGCGGCTTCGCGGTGCTCACCGGCGAGGACGCCTACTTCTACACGATGCTGGCCAACGGCGCCGAGGGCGGGATCCTCGCCTCGCTGCACCTCGAGACGGCGCGCTTCGGCGAGGTTCACGCGCGCATGGCGGCCAACGACCATCTCGGGGCGCGCGCGGCGTGGGCGTCGCTCGAAGCGCTCATCCCGTTGCTGTTCCAGGAGCCGAACCCGATGCCTGTGAAGCACTGTCTGTGGCGGCAGGGACTGCTGCGGTCGCCCGAGTGCCGGCTGCCTCTGACCCGCGTGTCCGAGGCGCTGGCGCGCCAGCTGGACGCCGTTGCAAGACCACGGGCGGCCGAAGCGGCCTGAGCACCCTTAGCCGGCGAGGGCGAGCTGGATCTCCTCCAGCTCTTTGATCTTGTCGCGGACCTTGGCGGCCTTCTCGAACTCCAGCGCCTCGGAGAGATCGAACATCTCCTTGCGCATGGCCGAAAGAATCTGCGGGATCTCCTCGAGCGGGATGTCGCTGATCCGTGATTTCTGCAGCGGCTTCGTGAGATCGACGAAGTCGTCCTGCGCGGTGCCGGCCAGGTCCTGGATCGCCTTCTGGATCGTTTTCGGCGTGATGCCGTGCTCTTTGTTGTACGCCTGCTGGGTCTGGCGCCGGTTGCGCGTCACCTCGATGGCCTTCCTCATCGAGTCGGTCTCGCGATCGGCGTACATCAGGACCTTGCCGCGGACGTTGCGGGCGGCGCGGCCGATGGTCTGGACCAGCGAGCGTTCGGCGCGCAGGAAACCTTCCTTGTCGGCGTCGAGGATGGCCACCAGCGACACCTCGGGGAGATCCAGCCCTTCGCGCAAGAGGTTGATGCCGACCAGCACGTCGAACTCGCCGAGGCGCAGGTCGCGCAGGATCTCGATGCGCTCCAGCGTGTCGATGTCGGAGTGCAGGTAGCGCACGCGCACGCCGAGCTCGGTGTAGTACTCGGTCAGATCCTCGGCCATGCGCTTGGTCAAGGTCGTGCAGAGGACGCGCTCGCCGGCTTTCACGCGCTCGTGGATCTCGCCCAGCAGATCGTCGACCTGCGAGGCGACCGGGCGCACCTCGATCTCCGGGTCCAGCAGGCCGGTGGGGCGGATGATCTGCTCGACCACCACGCCCTGCGACTGCGCCAGCTCGTACTCGGCGGGCGTGGCCGAGACGTAGACCGTCTGGGGCGCGCGCGCCTCCCATTCGTCGAAGCGCAGCGGCCGGTTGTCCAGCGCCGACGGCAGGCGGAAGCCGAACTCGACCAGCGTCTCCTTGCGCGAGCGATCGCCTTTGTACATGGCCGCGATCTGCGGCACCGTCTGGTGCGATTCGTCGACGAAGAGCATGTAGTCCTTTGGGAAGTAATCGAGCAGCGTGGGCGGCGGCTCGCCCGGCGCCCGCCCCGACAGATGGCGCGAGTAGTTCTCGATCCCCTTGCAGCGCCCCATCTGCTCCAGCATCTCGAGGTCGTACAGCGTCCGCTGCTGCAGGCGCTGCTCCTCGACCAGCTTGTTCTGCGCCTTGAGCTCGATGAGGCGCGGGCGCAGCTCCTCCCGGATGCCGGTCATCGCCTTGGTCAGGCGGTCGGCGGGCGTGACGTAGTGCGAGCCGGGGAAGATCGACACCTCGTCGACCTTGCGCAGGACCTTGCCGCGCAGCGGGTCGACCTCGGAGATGGTCTCGATCTCGTCGCCCCACCACTCGACGCGAATGGCCTTCTCGCGCTCGTAGGCGGGGAAGATCTCCACGCTGTCGCCGCGCACGCGGAAGGTGCCGCGCGAGAAGTCGACGTCGTTGCGTTCGTACTGGATCTCGACCAGGCGCCGCAGGACGGCGTCGCGGCGCACCTCGACGCCGCGGGCGAGATCGATCTTCATGCCGAGGTACGCCTCGGCCGCGCCGATGCCGTAGATGCACGACACCGACGCGACGATGAGGACGTCGCGCCGGGTGAGGAGCGCGTACGTCGCCGCGTGGCGCATGCGGTCTATCTCTTCGTTGATGAGCGAGTCCTTCTCGATGTACGTGTCGGTCGAGGGGACGTACGCCTCGGGCTGGTAGTAGTCGTAATAGCTGACGAAGTAATGGATGGCGTTGTCGGGGAAGAGGGACTTGAACTCGCCGTACAGCTGATGCGCCAGCGTCTTGTTGTGGGCGATGACCAGCGTCGGGCGCTGGATGCGCTCGACGACCTGGGCGACGGTGAAGGTCTTGCCGCTGCCGGTGATGCCGAGGAGGACCTGCGACGGATCGCCGCGCTTGACCCCGGCGACAAGCTCCTCGATGGCGCGCGGCTGGTCGCCCATCGGACGCAGCTCGGTCACGAGACGGAAGGGGGTGGGCAAGGCGGTATAGTGTACGCGATGCCGATACGCGGGTACTACGCGATCGTCGACGCCGCGCCGGCGGCGCTGGCGGACACGGAGACGCTGGTCCGGCGCGCGCAGGCGCTGCTGGCGGCGGGGCCCTGCTGCCTGCAGCTGCGCGCCAAGGGCGCCGACGCGGCGGCGATGCGCGACGCCGCCCGGGCGCTGCTGCCGGTCTGCCGCGCCGCCGGCGTTCCGTTCTGCGTGAACGATCGCCTGGACGTCGCGCTGGCGGTGGGAGCTGACGTCGTCCATCTGGGCCAGGACGACTTACCGCTCGCGGAGGCGCGCGCGGCGCTGCGCGCGGCCGGCCGGTCGATCGTCGTCGGGATCTCGACCCACAACCTGGCGCAGGCGCTGGCCAGCGAAGGGGCCGACTACATCGGCTTCGGTCCCGTGTTCACCACGCGCAGCAAGGAAAACCCCGATCCGACCGTCGGGCTGGCGGCGCTGGCCCAGGTCGCGCGCGCGGTGCCGGTCCCCGTGGTGGCGATCGGCGGCATCACGCTGGAGCGGATCGCCGCCGTGGCGGAGGCCGGCGCGGCGGCGGCGGCGGTGATCGCTGCCGTCGACCAGGCGCCCGATCCCACCGCCGCCGGGCGGACGATCGCGGCGGCATTTCGGCGGCCGTAGAAAACGACACGCGCACCAGCCTGTGCCGCCCGGGCTGGCGTCAGCTGGTGCAGGCGCTCTTCGGCAGGCGGGCCAGCTGCTTGATCTGGTTCTTCGCCTCGGTGGCGCGCGGCGAGCGCGGGTAGCGCTTCACCAGATCCGAGAGCAGCGCCCGCGCGTCGGTGCAGAACTTCAGCTGGATGAACGCCGACGACAGCTGCCACATCGCCTCCGGCACCTCGGGCGAGCGCGGGTAGACGTCCAGCACCTTCTGGAACTCGGCGGCGGCGTTCGGGTACTTGCTCTCGGCGACGAACGACTGCCCGATGGCCAGGTACGCCTGCGAGGCGCGCGGGTCCTGCGGAAAGCGCTGGATGAAGACGCGGTAGAAACGCCGCCCCTCGTCGCGCTGCCCGCCGTTGAGGCGCGCCGCCGCCTGCTGCCAGAGCGTGTCCTTGTCGTCGGGCAGCGCGGGCGCCACCTTGTCGACGATCTTGGTCTGCGTCTGCTCCAGGGCGGCCAGCCGGGCCTCCAGGTGGCCGCGGTCGTCGTTCGCCTGGCGGTCGCGCTGCTCCTGGGCGTGGGAGATCTCCTCGATGCGCCCCTGCAGCGTGGCGATGTCCGCCTCGGACTTGGCCGCCTTGGCCCCCACGTCGGCCGAGTTGCGCGTCAGGAGCGCCGTCGCCTGATCCAGCACCTTGCGCAGGCGGGCCACCTGTTCCTTGTACTCGGCGTCGCGCTTGTCGATGTCGTCCAGGCGCGTGCGCAGGTCGGCCAGCTGGGCCTTCATCTTGTCGCCCTCGCCGCTGGTCACGCAGCCGGCGGGCAAGGCGGCGACGCCCGCCAGCGCGATCAAGCACAGCCAGCGCGCGCGGCGATGGGCCCGGGCCCGCGCCCGGCGGGCGTCATCGCCAGCTGAAGTCGACACGGCGATCCTGGGCCCAGCTCGGCTCATCGGTTCCCTTGGCGTCCAGCGATCCACGGGGCAGCGTGATCATCTTGCTGCCGTCGACGCCCAGGCGGCCCAAGTGATCGCGCACCGATTGGGCGCGCTTCTCCGACAGGGCCAGGTTGTACTCCTGCGTGCCGCGCGGATCGGCATGGCCGGTCACCGTTGCCGTGCGGCCGATCTTCTTCAGACAGTCGGCGTCGACGGCCAGGCGCGCTGTTGCCTCTGTGGTCAGCGCCGACTCGTTGAAGTCGAAGAAGACCGGATCCAGGGCGCACTGGGCCGGCGGCGGCGGGGCGGGGCGCTCGGCCACGCAGAAGCCCTCGACGCAGTCCTCGTTCTGGGCGCAGTCGTTCTCGGTCTTGCACGGCTTCTTGGCGACGCAGGCGCCGGCCACGCAGGACGAACCCCCCGGGCACTCGCTGTTGGCCACGCAGGCCTTGCAGCGGTTGGCGATGCACTCCTTGCCGGCGGGGCACTCGGACTTGCTGCGACAGAAGCCGGGGATGGCCTCGCACTTGCCGGCGTTGCACTGGCTGCCGACGGCGCAGTCGCCGTTGTTGCGGCACTGCTGGCATTTGCGCTCGACGCAGAACTCCTTCTCGTGGCAGTGCTTGTCCTCTTCGCACGAGGGGTAGTCCGGCTTGCAGCCGGCGATTGAGAAAACGGCGGCCACGGTGGCGAGGACGAGCGTCGCCAGCAGCGGCCTCGTCGCGGTCAGGAAGGTCCTCGGCATGCTGTCATCCCCCACGAGGGCCGAAAACTACGTTCGGTCCAGTGGAATGTCAACGAATCGGACTGTTCACGTGCTGTAAGCCAGCTGAGGCCCCAGCCAGCGTTCAGCCTCGGCGACGGTCATGCCCTTGCGGGCCGCGTAGTCTTCCACCTGATCGCGGCCGATGCGCCCCACGTTGAAATAGCGGGCCTGCGGGTGCGACAGGTAAAGCCCGCTCACGCTGGCGGCGGGCAACATCGCGTAGCTGTCGGTCAGCGTGATGCCGGCGGCGGGGGCGTCCAGCAGCGACCAGAGCTTGCCCTTCTCCGTGTGGTCGGGGCAGGCGGGATAGCCGAAGGCCGGGCGGATGCCGCGGTACTTTTCGGCGACCAGGTCCTCGTTGCTCAGGTCCTCGTGCTGGCCATAGCCGAGGTCGCGGCGGGCGCGCGCGTGCAGACATTCGGCGAAGGCTTCCGCCAGGCGATCGGCCAGCGCCTTGACGATGATGGCGCTGTAATCGTCCAGCTTCTTCTCGTAGTGATGGGCCAGCTCGGTCGCGCCCAGGCCGGCGGTGACGGCGAAGGCGCCCACGTGATCCGGCAGGCCGGTGGCGCGCGGGGCGACGAAGTCGGCCAGCGACAGATAGGGCTGCGCCTGGCCGCTCGCGCCCGCGCCGCCGCCGTCGCCGGCGTCCTTCGCCTTTGCCAGCTGCTGGCGAAGCATGTTGAAGCGGAGCAGCTCCTGCCGCCGGCTGTCGTCGGTGTAAAGGACGATGTCGTTGCGGTCGCTGGCGGCCGGCCAGAAGCCGTAGACGCCGCGTGGGCGCAGCAGCTTGCCGTCGACGATGGTCTCGAGCAACGCGGTGGCGTTGGCGTAAAGCTCGCGCGCGGCGGGGCCCTGCTCCGGGTGATCGAGGATGGCCGGAAAGCGCCCGCGCAGCTCCCAGGCCGTGAAGAAGAACGTCCAGTCGATGAACGGCACCAGCTCAGACAGCGACACGTCGTCGACGATGCGCCGGCCGGTGAAGGCG
>DATKEU010000534.1:0-8128 GCA_035544495.1 Polyangia bacterium
CGTTCTGAACCGTCACACCGATGTTCACACGGCTCAGCGCCAGATCCCGCGCCAGCACGCCGCTCACGCTATCGGCCAACAACGGATCGGGTGGCGTCAGAACCGCCGGCTGATCCGTAAAGCCCTGCGCCTGCGCGACGCCCGTACTCCCGACGCCAGACCCGAGCGCCATCGCTCCCAGCGTCACCCCCACTGCCAACCAACCACCAAAGCCCATGACTTTCCTCCATTCGGCCCGGGTCAATTCGGCTCTTCACCATCATGATCCGGGCACTACCCAGAAGGTAATCACGACTGGCCGATCGAGAACTCCCCCCGTCATATCCCCCGTCATCTAGCCACTTTGGGGCAAGAACTCGGCGGTCGGGTTAGACTCGGGAATGCTCATCGTCATGCGGGCCGACGCCTCGCAAGCGGACGTGGCCGCAGTCGAAGCCAGGATTCGCGAGCTGGGCTTCACCCCGAACGAGATTCCGGGGTCGACCCGCCTGGCCATCGGCATCACCGGCAACCAGGGGCCGCTGGAGCCCGGGCTGTTCACCGTCCTTCCCGGCGTGGCGGATGCGGTGCCGGTCTCGAAGCCGTGGAAGCTGGTCTCGCGCGAGGTGAAGCCGAACGACACCGCGGTCAAGGTGGGCGGCGGGCAGTTCGGCGCCGGTAAGTTCGGCGTCATCGCCGGCCCCTGCGCCGTCGAGAGCCGCGAGCAGATGCACGCCGCCGCGGCGGCGGTGAAGGCGGCGGGGGCGCGCTTCCTGCGCGGCGGGGCCTTCAAGCCGCGCACGTCGCCCTATTCCTTTCAGGGCATGAAGGAGGACGGCCTCAAGATCCTGGCCGAGGCGCGCGCCGCCACCGGCCTGCCCATCGTCACCGAGGTGATGGACACGCGCGACGTCGACCTGGTGGCGCGCTATGCGGACGTCTTGCAGATCGGCGCGCGCAACATGCAAAACTTCTCGCTGCTGGAGGCTGTTGGTGGCGTGCGCAAGGCGGTGATGCTCAAGCGCGGGCTATCGGCCACCATTCAAGAGTTCCTGATGGCCGCCGAGTACATCGTCAAGCAGGGCAACTACGACGTCATCCTGTGCGAGCGCGGCATCCGCACCTTCGAGACGATGACCCGCAACACGCTGGACCTGGGATCGATCCCCCTCATCAAGCGCCTGACCCACCTGCCGATCATCATCGACCCCTCGCACGGGACGGGCGATCGCGCGTCGGTGCCGGCGCTGGCGCGGGCCGCCGTGGCGCTGGGCGCCGACGGCCTGATGGTCGAGGTGCACCCCCAGCCCGACAAGGCCCTCTCCGACGGGCCGCAGTCGCTGACGCCGGAAGGGTTCGCCGCGCTGATGACGTCGGTGCGCGCCATCGCCGGCGTCGTCGGGCTGGAGCTGTGATAGACACGGAGGCGGCGGTCGCGCGAGGGGGCCGGCCGCGGAAATGAAATGACCAGACGCAACGGCTCGACGGTGGCGATCGCCTTGACGGTCCTGGCGCTGGCCTACGTGACCACGCGCTTTCTGGCCGGCGCCCACGACAGCCTGGAGCTGATGCGCGCCAACGCCTGCCGCGGCCTCAGCCCCGATCCGGTGCCGGCGGCGCTGCGGAACCGCGAGGCGCCCGACTTCACGCTGCCCGACGCCAGCGGCAAGATGGTGTCGCTGCGCGGGCAACGCGGCCACCCGGTGCTGGTGAACTTCTGGGCCACCTGGTGCCCGCCCTGCATCGAGGAGATCCCGTCGATGGAGGAGCTGGCGCGGTCAATCGAGCACAGCGACGCGCGCATGCTGGCGGTCAGCGTCGACGAAAACTGGGACGTCGTGCGGCGGTTCTTCGCCAACGGCACCAAGATCGGCGTCGTGCTGGATGAAAGCAAGGAGGTGCCGAAGAAGTTCGGCACCGAGAAGTACCCGGAGACATACCTCATCGACGCCAGCGGCAAGGTGCGCCACTACTTCATCAACAAGCGCGACTGGTCCAAGCCAGAGGCGCTGGCCTGCCTGGAGAGCCTGCGTTGACCGCCGCCGCCGCCGGCTCCACGCCTTCGCCGACGGGCGGAGGGGCGCCGCTCCGCGCCCGCCCGCGCGGCCTGGCGCCGCTGCCGCTGCTGACGCTGATCAACTTCTTCAACTACCTCGACCGCCAGGTGGTCTACGGCATGACGCCGCTCATCGGCGCCGACTTTCACATGAGCAAGGCCGCGCTCGGCTCGCTGGCGACCGTCAACCTGCTGGTGTTCGCGGTTTCGTCACTGGCCTCGGGCCCGATCGCCGACCGCATCGGCCCGCGCAAGGTGATCTTCGGCGGCATCCTGCTGTGGAGCATCGCCACCATCGGGTCGGCGCTGTCGACGTCGCTGCCCATGCTGCTGTTCTTTCGCGGGCTGGTTGGTATCGGCGAAGGCGCCTACGGGCCCAGCGCCAACACCCTGCTGTGCGCCGACGCCACGCCGGAGAAGCGCGGCCGCGCGCTGGGGATCTACAACGTCGGCATGGCGGTGGGCGGGACGGCGGGTCTGGTGCTGGGGGCGATCCTGGCCCCGCGGCTGGGCTGGCGGGCGGTGTTCTGGATCGCGGGCGGTCCGTCGATCCTGCTGGCGCTGGGCGCCGCCTTCATCGCCGCGCCCGATCGCCTGGCGCGGCCGACGGCGCTGCCGGCGCGCGCGTATCTGCTTTCGCCGACGTACATCTGCGCGCTGGCGGGCGGCATCCTGGCCACGTTCGGAGCCAGCGCGCTGATCTTCTGGGCCCGCTGGGTGATCATCGAGGAGCGCCAGCTCAGCGTCGTCTTCGGCAGCGCGTTCATGGCCGTCGTGGGCCTGGTCTGCGGTGCCGGCGGCGTGGTGGCGGGCGGCTATGCGGGCGACGCGCTGAACCGGCGCGCCGCCGGCGGGTACGCGCTGGCGGTCGGCCTGTCGTTGCTGCTGGCGTTTCCGGCCGGCGCCGCGGCGCTGGTCGTCCCGGGCAAGGTCCCCTTCCTGGTGCTGACCTTCATCGCGGTCTTTCTGCTCTCGGTCTACAACGGCCCGGCGGGGGCCATCGTCGACGAGCTGGGGCCGCCGCAATACGCGGCCACGCTGCAGGCGGTGTTCATGTTCGGCATCCAGGCGCTGGGGAACTCGCCTGGCCCGGCGGTGGTCGGCTGGCTGGCCGATCACCTGGGCGCGCCCGCGCCCGGCGGCGCCGTCAAGCCGTCGGTGTCGATGGGCCTGCAGGCGGCGATGCTGGCGTTCCTGCTGTCGGGCGTGCTGTTCGTCATCGTGGCCCGGCGGCAAAGACGCGCGGCCGCCGATCAGTCCGGACCGCGCGTGGCATAATGCCGCGCGGATTCATGTCCACCGCCGCCGCGCCCACCACGCAGGACTATTACGATCGCTTCTCGGCCCGCTACGAAAAAGAGCGCCACCACGGCTACCACCGCCTGATCGACGAGCTGGAGCTGGACCTGGTGCGCCGCTATGGCAGCGGGCGCGACGTGTTCGAGGCCGGCTGCGGCACGGGCCTTCTGCTGCGCGAGGCGGCGCGCGTGGCCCGCAGCGCCGTCGGCCTGGATCTGTCGCGCGGCATGCTGGGAGCGGCGCGCGCGCGCGCGCTGCCCGTGGTGCAGGGCTCGCTCGTCGACGTGCCGCTGCCGACGGCGTCGGTCGATCTCGTCTACTGCATGAAGGTGCTGGCGCACGTCCCGCCGATCGAGAAAGCGCTGGCGGAGCTGGGGCGTCTGGTGCGGCCGGGCGGCCACCTGCTGCTCGAGTTCTACAACCCGTACTCGCTGCGCTATCTGGCCAAGCGTCTGGGCGGGCCCGGGCGGATCGCCGACGGCACGACCGAGGCCGACGTGTTCACGCGCTACGACACCGTCGACCGGGCCCGGTCATACCTGCCGCCCGACGTCGAGCTCCTGGGCGTGCGCGGCGTGCGCGTGGTGACGCCCACGTCGCGGGTGTTCGACGTGGGGCCGATCGGCCGGCTGTTCACCTGGGCCGAGTGGGCGGCCTGCGACGCGCCCGGGCTGCGCAACCTGGGCGGCTTCGTCATCCTCATCGCCCGCAAGCGGACATGACGGGGACGGGGCCCATGGCCGGAACGCGCCGCCCATGACCGCGCCCGCGGCATCCGGCCACGTCCTGGTCGTCGACGACGAGCGGTCGATGCGCGAGTTCCTGGGGATCTTCTTGAAGCGCGCCGGCTACAGCGTCGACGTGGCCGGCGGCGCCGCCGAGGCCCGCCAGGCGCTGGAGGCGGCCGAGTTCGATCTGGTGATCACCGACCTGCAGATGCCCGACGGCACGGGCCTGGACGTGCTGGCCGCCGCCAAGACCCGCCGCCCCGACACGCAGGTCATCGTCGTCACCGCGTACGCCACCGCCGAGACCGCCATCGCGGCCATGAAGGCCGGCGCCTACGACTACCTGACCAAGCCGTTCAAGCTGGACGAGGTGGGGCTGGTGGTCGAGCGCGCGCTGGAGCGCCGGCTGCTGCTGCACCAGAACGTCGTCCTCCGCGACGAGATCAAGGGGCGATACAAGCTGGATCGCCTGCTCGGCAAGTCGCCGGCCATGCAGCGGGTGTTCGATCTGCTGCGCAAGATTGCCCCCGCGCGCACCAGCGTCCTGGTCGTCGGCGAATCGGGCACCGGCAAGGAGCTGGCGGCGCGCGCCCTGCACGAGCTGTCGCCGCGCGCCGAGAACCCGTTCTTGCCGGTCAACTGCGGCGCCATCCCGGAGGCGCTGATCGAGTCCGAGCTGTTCGGGCACGTCAAGGGCTCGTTCACCGGCGCCGCCGGCGACAAGGTCGGCCTGTTCGAGGCAGCCCGGGGCGGAACGGTGATGCTGGACGAGGTGGCCGAGCTGCCGCTGCCCATGCAGGTGAAGCTGCTGCGCGTGCTGCAGGAGCGCAAGGTCAAGCCGGTGGGCGGCGTCAGCGAGCGCGAGATCGACGTGCGCGTGGTGGCCGCCACCAACCGCGATCTCGAGACCGAGGTCGAGAAGGGGACCTTCCGCCAGGATCTCTATTACCGGCTGAACGTCATCCAGGTGCGCATGCCGCCCCTGCGCGAACGGCGCGAGGACGTGCCGCTGATGGTGAACCACTTCGTGCGCAAGTTCTCCGCCGAGCACGGCCAGCCGATCACCGGCGTCGATCCGGCGGCGATGTCGGCGCTGACCGTGTACAACTTCCCCGGCAACGTGCGCGAGCTCGAGAACCTGGTGGAACGCGCGGTCACGCTGGCCGTCGACGGGCGCATCACCCTGGACGCGCTGCCCGAGCTGACGGCGCGCGGGACGCCTGCCGCGGCGGTGCCGGAGCTGCCGGCGGTGGGGTTCGATCTCGAGCGCGAGCTGGAGACGTTCGAGCGCGGGATCGTCCTCGCGGCCCTGGAACGGACCGGCGGCAACCGCACGGAGGCGGCGCGCCTGCTGGGGATCTCGTTCCGGTCGATGCGCTACCGCATGTCGAAGCTGGGGATCTCCGGCCCGGAGGGCGAATCGGCTGAAGCCGGCGCGGCGGCCGGCGGCGGCAAGCCCGGCGAGGAGCCACCAGCGTGAGCAATCCCGCCGCGCGCGCGCTCGGCTCGCGCGTCATCGCCGGCGCCCTCTGCGCGCTGGCGCTCGTCGCCCTGACGCGCGCCGCGCTGTCGCGCTCGCTCGGCCTGCGCGCGACCTGGCCGCCCGAGGCCGACATGCTCTACCTGCCGGGCGCCGGCGCCCTGCGCCTCGCCAGCCTGGGGCACACCGCGCTGGCCGCCGATCTGGTGGCGGCGCGCGCCAACGTCTACTTCGGCACGCAGCTGGCGACGAAGGGCGAGCAGCGCTGGCTGGAGCGATACCTGACGACGGCCATCGAGCTCGATCCGAGCTTTCACAGTCTCTACCGGCGGGGCGCCGCCATGCTGGTCTACACCGGCAAGCAGTTCTCCGTCGAAGCGCTGGAGGCGGCCGACCGCATCCTCGAGCGCGGCGCCCGCCGGTTCCCCGACGACTGGGAGATCTGGTTCCAGCTTGGCTTCAACCAGTTCTTCGAGCTGCCGCCGCTGGCGGGCGAGAACGACCCCCGCGCGCCGGAGTGGCGCCAGCGCGGCGTCGAGGCCCTGCGCCGGGCCACGCTGCTCGACGGCGTGCCACCCTGGCTGCCGAGCCTGGTGGCGCAGATGCTGACGAAGCGGGGCGGCGACGCGCTGGCCGTCAAGCACCTGGAACAGACCTACGCCGTCACCAGCAACGAGCAGACCCGCGAGGAGATCCGGCGCCAGCTGGCCACCCTGCGCGCTGGCACCGCCGCCGACGAGCTGGCCCGCGCCGCCGCCGAGCTGCGCGCGACGATAGACAGCGCCTATCCCTACGCGCCAGAGGCGTTCTCGATCATCGCCGGTCCGCGCCGCCAGGCGGGCGTCGATCTCGGCACCTTGATCTCCAGCGCGACGTCGAACGCGACGGCCAAGACACCGGACCATGCCGCTGCGCCTTGACCTGCCGGCGCGCGGCGTGCTGCGCCCGAACGACGCGCACGATCCCCTCCCCTACTACTATCATCCGTGGGTGGGCTGGCTTTACCGCCACCGCCTGCAGATGGGCCTCGATCTGCTGCCGCCGGGCGGCCGCCGCGTGCTGGAGGTCGGCGTCGGCAGCGGCGTCCTGGTCGGCACGCTGACGAAACGCTACGCCGAGTACACCGGCACCGATCTGACGCTGGCCCCCGGCCTCGACGCCCAGGTGGCGCCCGGCTGCCGGGCCATCTTCCGCCGCGCCGATCTCCTGCGCGACCACGATCTGCCGGCCGATCACTTCGACGCTATCGTCTGCTTCTCCGTGCTGGAGCACATCGCCGACGCCGACGGCGCCGCCCGCGGCCTCGCCCGCACGCTGGCCCCCGGCGGCACGCTGGTCACGGGCTATCCGATGGTCAGCCGCCTCATGACCCGGGCCTTCGAGCTCATCGGCTACCACGGCATCGACGACCACCACGTCAGCCCGCCGGCGCGCATCTCGGCGGCCCTGGGCCGCGTGCTCACGCCCGTCGCGCGCGCGGCCTTCCCGCCCGGCGCCCCGGTCGCGCTCGCGCTCTATCAGTGCAGCGCCTGGACCAAGCGCTGAGGTCAGCGTTTCTCCAGCACCACCAGCAGCCGAAAGCCGATGGCGCCGAACAGCGGGCCCGGCATCCGTCGTTCCGCGGCGAACAGCCAGCGCCACACCGGCGCTGGCAGCAACGGCCGCCGCGAGAAGCCGCCCGAGGCCGGAAAGCTCGGGCCCGCCAGCCGTTCGATAGACCGTATCGCCAGCCCCGGGAACATCGCCGAAAAGCGGGCGCGTCCGGTGGCGCGACCGAACATCAGCGTCGGGATGGCCTGGTTCGCGTCGAAGGGATCCTTCTCGCCGGCCCCGCCCCCGCCGTCGTGCTCGGCGAACGGATCGGCGGCCATGCGCAGCGGCTCGTCGTGCAGAAAGCGATACACCAGGAACGACAGCGGGCTGACATAGGGCTCGCACATCACCACGCGCCCGCCCGGCGCCAGCACGCGCGCCGCCTCGGCGAAGAAGCGCGCCGGCGACGGCAGGTGGTGGAGGACGTCGAACAGCACCAGCGCGCCCACCGCGCCGTCGGCGAACGGCAGCGCGTCGGCGCCGATCTCGCGGTCGTGCCAGGGCGCCGCCACCACGTCGGACAGCGCCAGCTCGGGGATGAACCGGCGCGCGAAGCCCGGACCCGACCCCAGCTCCCACCACGGCCCGCGCGCAGGATCTGGCAGCGCCGCCCGCACCCGCGCGTACCAGTCACCGTAAAGCTCTTGTAAAGCGGGGTTCGCCTCCCAGGCCCGCCGGTGCTGCTGGAACCGGTCCAGGGTGCGCGCGCGCTGCTCGGCGGTCGGCATGCCGCTCAGACGAACCGGATCTTGCGCGCCGCCACCGCCGCCATGCGCAGCAGCAGAAGGCCATGTTTCCAGCGCGCGATGTTGGTCTCGCCATACACGCGATCGCGATAGCGCACCGGGATCTCCGCTATTTTCAGATTGAGGCGGGCCGCCCCGAAGATGAGATCGAAATCCCCGAACGGGTCGAAGTCACCGAAATAGCCGCGGGCGGCCGCGATGCGCTCGTAGTCCCTTCGCCAGAGCACCTTCGTTCCGCACAGCGTGT
>DATKEU010000535.1:0-6667 GCA_035544495.1 Polyangia bacterium
TCAACGAGGCGACGGAGATCTATCTCAAGACCGGCGAGCAGTATTCGGAGCAGGGATTTTTTCAAAAGGCGGTCGCCGTCTACAAGAACGTGCTGAAGCTGTCGCCGGGCCTGGTGCAAGGTCACGCCAGGCTGGCCGACGCGTACAAGCGTCTGGGGCTGGTGTCCGACGCGGTGGCGCAGCTCGATCTGGCGGCGGTCGGTTACCAGAAGGCGGGCAAGCCGGCGGAGGCGCTGGCGGCGCTGCGCCAGATCGTCGAGATCAACCCCGACAACGTCGTCGCGCGCATCAAGCTGGCGGAGGCGGCGTCGCAATCGGGCGCCGTCGACGAGGCGGCGCGAGAGCTGGGCAAGGCGGCGGAGAAGCTGAAAGCGCAGGGGCGCATCGACGAGTACATCCGTGTCGCCGAGCGCCTGCTGTTCTTCCAGCCGGAGAACTGGGACGTGGCGCGCGCGCTGGCCGAGGCGTACATCGGCAAGCAGGGCGCGCGGCAGGCGCTGGCGCGGCTGCAGGGCGCGCTGAAAGCCAACGGGCGCGATCCGCGCAACGTGGCGCTGATGGCGCGCGCGTTCGAGCAGCTGGACGCGCCCAAGGCGGCGTCCGTGTGGCGCGAGCTGGCGCAGATTCACGACGAGGTGGGGCGGGCCGCCGAGCGCGACGACGCTCTTCGCAAGGCGCTGGCGCTGGCGCCGGGCAACACCGAGGGGCAGGAGCTGGCGCGGCGCTGGGGCACGCGTTCGGGCCTGGTGCCGGGCGCGGGACTGGCGCCGCTGCGGCCGCTCGGTTCGGGGCTCTCCGACGCGCAGGGAGCGGGCGGCGGTGGCGGTGGTGGTGGTGCGCCGACGGGCGCGCGGCACGGCCTGCCGGCGCCGCTGGGCCTGGCTGGTCAGCCGCGTTTCAAGATGGACATCGGCGCGCCCGGCGCGGCGCCGTCGGCGTCGCCGCCGGCCAACCCCGACGTGTCGCGCATCATGGCGGAGACGGAAGTGTTCGTGAAATACGGGCTGCTCGACCGCGCGGTCGATCACCTGCGGCGCGTGTTCGAGATGCAGCCGCACGATCTGCCGGCGCGCGAGAAGCTGTCGGCGGTGCTGGCGCAGCTGGGCCGCAAGACCGAGGCGGCCGCGGAGCTTCTGCACATGGCCAACCAGCTGGCGCCGAGCGATCGCGCGGCGGCGGCCAAGCTGGCGGCGCGGGCGCTGGAGCTGGACCCGACGTCGGACCGGGCACGCGCCCTGGCATCGGACGCCGCGCCCGTCGAGCGAGCGGTCGTCGCCGCCGCGGCGCCGTCGCTGGGATCGTCACCGTCGCTGCTCTCGTCGTCGTCGTCGTCGCCGGGCGGCGAGCTGATCACGGAAGAGGTCGCGCTGATCGCGTCCGACGACGACATCCTGGACGAGGACGCCGAGGGCGGGGGGATCGAGATCGAGGTCGATCCGGACAGCTCGGGCGGGCCGGAGGTGCTGGCCTTCGAGGATGATCCGCTGTCGTCGGTGAACCGGCCGCGCGATGGGCGCGAGGCCGAGCTGCTGGCGGAGATGGAGCAGGTCGACTTCTTCATCGAGCAGGCCATGCCCGACGAGGCGGCCGCGCTGCTCGGCGATTTGCAGGCGCGCTTCGGCCACCATCAGGCCATCGAACGCAAGCAGAACCAGGTGCGCCTCATGGCCTACTCGCCGCTGGGCGCGATCCCGGGGGGCGTGCCGTCGACGGTCATCGACGCGCGATCGGGGGGGCTGGGCGGTGGCAGCGGTCCTTCGCCGGTGGCGCGCATGGCCGAGGGCGAGAAGGCGGACGCCAGCACGCACGGCGATCTCGGCATCGCGTACAAGGAGATGGGCCTCCTCGACGCCGCCATCTTCGAGTTCACCGAGCTCGCCCGCGATCCCCGGCGGCGGGTCTTCGCGCTGACCATGATCGGCGAGTGTCTCGAGGCCAAGGGCTCGCACACCGACGCCGTGGTCCGATACAAGGAAGCGTTGAATGTCCCGCAGGCCACGCCGACGGAGTCGACGCTGCTCTATTACCTGCTGGGCGCGGCCTTCGAGCAGCTGGGCGATCGGCAGGAGGCGCTGTATTTTTACGAGAAGGTCGCCCGGCGCGACAGCAAGTTCCGCGACGTCGAGAGCAAGCTGGCGGCGCTGCGCCCGCGGAGCGCCCGCCAGGCATGAGCGGCGCGGGCGCGGGCGGCGACGCCGCCGGTGCGGCGATGGCGGAGCGCGCGGTGGCGTTCTTTCGCGGCCTGCAGGAGCGCATCGTCGCCGCGCTGGAGCGCGCCGAGGGCGGGAGCGCCTTTCGCCAGGACGAGTGGACGCGCCCGGGGGGCGGCGGCGGGCGCACGCGCGTGCTGGCCGACGGCGCGCTGTTCGAGAAGGCGGGCGTGAATTTTTCCGACGTGCACGGCCAGCTGCGACCCGAGATGCAGCGGGCCCTGCCGGGCGAGGGGGCGGCCTTTCGGGCCGCCGGCGTGTCTCTGGTGCTGCACCCGCGGAGCCCGCGCGTGCCGACCACGCACGCCAATTTTCGCTTTCTCCAGCGCGGCGGCGCCGCCTGGTTCGGCGGCGGCGCGGATCTGACGCCGTACTACATCGTCGGCGAGGACGCCGCGCATTTTCACCGCACGCTGCGCGCCGCCTGTGATCGCCACGATCCCGGTTTCTACCGGCGGTTCAAGCACTGGTGCGACGATTATTTCTTCCTGCCGCACCGGCAAGAGCCGCGCGGCGTGGGCGGCGTCTTCTTCGATTACCTGGGCGCGGGCGCGGAGGCCATCGCCGGGCAGACGCCCGTGGCTGGCGCCGGCCCGCCGTCGGAGGTGGAGGGCGATCCCGAGCGCGCCTTCGCCTTCGTGCGCGACATCGCCGACTCGTTCGTCCCCGCGTACCTGCCGATCGTCGACAGGCGGCGCGGCGAGCCCTGGGGCGAGCGCGAGCGGCGCTGGCAGCTGGTGCGGCGCGGGCGCTATGTCGAGTTCAACCTGCTCTACGATCGCGGGACCGTCTTCGGCCTGCGCACCGACGGGCGCATCGAATCGATCCTGATGTCGCTGCCGCCCGAGGTTCGCTGGGAATACGCCCACGCCCCCGAGCCCGGCAGCCCCGAGGCCGCGACGGTGGCCGCCATCTGCGCGCGCGCCGACTGGGCCGCCGGCGGCTGAGACAATTCGTTCGGGCGCGAGCGCTTCGGGGCCGCCGCGACTTGACACGGCACATTTGTTCCGTACCATACGTATGTTCAGTGGCGAAGCGCGTGGAGGAAAAAGACATGGGATCGCTCACCTTGGTCCGAGACGACGCCCGGGGCGTCCTGACGGATCGCCAGCAGGAGATCCTCGATTTCATTTCGCAGTCGATCGGCGAGCGCGGCTATCCGCCCACGCTGCGCGAGATCGGCACGCACTTCGGGATTCGATCCACCAACGGGGTGAACGATCACCTGCGCGCGCTGGAGAAGAAGGGTTACCTCCAGCGCGAAGATCTAAAGTCGCGCGCGCTGCGGCCGGTGTCGATCCCCGGTCACGGGCGGGCGGGCGGGCGCGAGCGCGACGACGCGCGCGCCGACATCGTCGAGGTCCCGCTCGTCGGCCGGGTGGCGGCCGGCGTGCCGCTCCTGGCGGTGGAGAACGTGCAGGACACCGTGCAGGTGGATCGCTTCTTCATCGGCCAGACGCGCGAGGTGTTCGCGCTGCGCGTGAAGGGCGAGTCGATGATCGAGGACGGCATCTTCGACGGTGATTACATCTTCGTGCGCAAGCAGCTGCAGGCCAACCGCGGCGACACGGTGGTGGCGATGATCAACGACGAGGCGACGGTGAAGCGCTATTACCCGGAAGGCGACACCATCCGCTTCCAGCCGGCCAACGCCAGCATGCAGCCGATCTACGTCAAGAAGCGCGAGTTCAAGAGCGTGAACATCATCGGCGTCGTCATCGGCGTCTACCGCAAGATGAACTGAGCGCCGCGCGACCGGCGCGTCCTCGGCCGCGTCAGCGCAGGGCGCCCTGGGTGATCCAGGTCTTGATCTTGTCGATGTGCTGCTGGGGCATGTTGGTCCCCATCGGCATGTGGCCGCCGCAGGCGCCCGGAGGGTTCTGCGTGCTGATCTTGATGTAGAGCAGGCTGTTTTCGGGCTTGTTGGGGACGATGCGCTTCTTGGTCGCGTCGAGGCGCGGGCAGCCGGCGTGCGCCGCGGTGACGGTGCCCATGATGGTCGGGTAGGCGTCGGGGCCGGGCATGAGGTCGCTGACGATCTTCATGTCGAAGCCGCCCTGGACGGTGGGTTGAAGGTGGCAACCGCCACAGTCCTGGCGGAGGACGTACGCGATGTCCACCTCGTAGTGGTAGAGGCCATCGCCGGCGTCGTCGCCGCTGCCGCCGCTGCCGGTGCCGGTCGCGTCGCCGCCGGCGTCCGCGCGTGCGCCGCCCGTGCCGCTGCCGCCGCTGCCGTCGGAGATGCCGCCCGAGCCGCCGCTCGTCTCGGAGGTTCCGCCCGAGCCGCCGGTCGTCGTCATCCCGCTGCCGGCTGCGCCGCCCGAGCCGCCGTGGTGCCCGCCCGAGCCGGGCTGCGTGGTCTCTTCACTGCCGGTGCAAGCAGCCGCAGCGAACAGGGAAGCGAGGATGAGGGCGCGAGCGAACTTCATGGAGCGATCTCCTGGGCGCAAAAGAAAAACCTGCCGCGGCCTTCGCCCTACCCGTGAAGGTCACCACCCGCGCCGCTTGCCGACGAACCAGGCCTATGTTGCCACAGGGGTGGCGCCGCGCCCACACCTGATGCGCCGCGCGGCGATCCCCGTCATTGAATCCCCCGCAGGCCCAGCTCCCGGGCGCGGTGACAGCGCACCAGGTGGCCGGGCGCGATCTCCTCCAGCACCGGCTTTTGCTGCTTGCAGACGTCCTGCGCGTAGGCGCAGCGCGGATGGAAATAACAGCCCGCGGGCGGGTTGGCCGGATCGGCCACCTCGCCGCGCAGCACGATGCGGTTCGCGCGCAGGCGCGGGTCGGGCTTTGGCACCGCCGACAGCAGCGCTTCGGTGTACGGGTGCCGGGGGGTCACGAACAGCGGGCGCGTCGCCGCCATCTCGACGATCTGGCCGACGTACATGACGGCCACGCGATCGCTGACGTGCTTGACCACGCTGAGATCGTGCCCGACGAAAAGGTACGTGAGGCCGAGCCGCATCTGCAGCTCGACCATCAGGTTCAGGACCTGCGCCTGCACCGACACGTCCAGCGCCGAGACCGGCTCGTCGGCGACGATCAGGCTGGGGCTGAGCGCCAGGGCGCGCGCGATGCCGATGCGCTGGCGCTGCCCGCCCGAGAAAGCGTGCGGGTAACGGCGGATGTACTCGGGGCGCAGGCCCACCATGCGCAGCAGCTCCGCCACGCGGTCCGTCTGCTCTTGCCGGGTGCCGACGTCGTTGGCCACCAGCGGCTCGGCCACGATGTCGAACAGCGTGCGGCGCGGGTTCAGCGAGGAGTACGGGTCCTGGAAGATCATCTGCATCTGGCGGCGCAGCGGGCGGAGGCCGCGCTTGTCCAGCTTGGCGACGTCGACCACGGCGCCCGTGCCGGTGCGAAAGAGGATCTGGCCGGCCGTGGGCGCCAGCGCGCGCAGGATGCAGCGGGAGGTGGTGGTCTTGCCGCAGCCGCTCTCGCCGACCAGCGACAGCGTCTCGCCCTTGTCGACGTGGAAGGTGACGTCGTCGACGGCGCGCACGGCGCCGACCTCGCGGCGCAGGAAGCCCTTGCGAATGGGGAACAGCTTCTGCAGCCCCCTGACCTCCAGCAGCGGCGGCTGCGCGGCGGAGGAGGACGAGGGCGAGGGCGCGGGCGCGGTCGGGGCGGCGCCGCCGCCGGCGGGGAGGGACGCGGTCACGGCGCTGGCCCCTCGTGCAGAAAGCAGCTCACGGCGTGGCGCGGGCCGACGACGCTGAGGTGAGGCTCGGCCTGGTCGCAGCGCCCGGGCAGAAAGTCGGGGCAGCGCGGGTGGAACGGACAGCCGGCGGGGCGGTTGTGCGGGTGCGGGATCGATCCGGTGATGGTCGGCAGCGCCGTGCGCGTCGTCGAGTGGATGCTGGGGATCGACCGCAGCAGCGCCTGCGTGTACGGGTGCTGGGGGGCGTGAAAGATGTCGTCGACCGGGCCCTGCTCGACGACGCGGCCGAGGTACATCACCACGACCTCGTCGCACATCTCGGCGACCACGCCCAGGTTGTGCGTGATCATCATGATCGTCATCCCCTCGCGCGCCTGCAGCTGGCGCAGGAGATCCAGAATCTGCGCCTGCGTCGTCACGTCCAGCGCCGTGGTCGGCTCGTCGGCGATCAGGATGCGCGGGCCGCACGACAGCGCCAGCGCGATCATCGCCCGCTGGCGCAGGCCACCGGACAGCTGGAACGCGTACTCGTCGATGCGACGTTCCGGCTTGGGGATGCCGACCAGACGCAACATCTCGATGGCCTTGTCGCGCGCCTCGACCTTGCCCAGCTTCTGGTGCAGGCGCACGGTCTCGATGATCTGGTTGCCGACGGTGTGCACGGGGCTGAACGAGGTCATCGGCTCTTGAAAGACGAGGCCGATGTCGCCGCCGCGGATGCCGCGCATCTGGGCACTCTCGGGATCCAGGCCGGCGAGGTCGACCTCGGACGTCTTTCCGTCCGGGCCGGGGC
>DATKEU010000536.1:0-13354 GCA_035544495.1 Polyangia bacterium
CGTGTGACGGCGGTGTCGATCGGCAAGATCATCGTGGTCGGTGCGCTGGCGCTCGCGTGCGCTGCCAGCTTCGAGCGCACCCGCCGCGTGATCGTGCCTATCGATCGCGACGGCGGCGTCTGCTTCAACGCTTGCATGTCATCGCCGGAGCGGCCGCCGGGAGTCTCCTATTCGCACGGCGCGTTCGCGTGCCTTCAGAGCTGCGGGGGCTCGCGCGTCGAGCCAGGACCCTGCGCCGGAGCGGAATTGCGCGCGACCGACCGCTGCTGGACGAACCACGGCAGATTCTGAACGCCACCCTCTGAAGACTTCGAAGCTCACACGCGGACGTGGCCCAGCGTGCGCACCTCGACCTCGGGCGCGAGCTCCAGGAACGACAGCACCGTGACCGGCGGGTCGTCGTTCTCGACCAGGCGGCGCACGAACGGGCGCAGCTCGGGGTTGGTCAGCAGCACCGGGGCCGCGGCGGCAGCGGAGGAGGAGCCGGCGCGGGCGGCGCCGAGGGCGCGGGCGATGGCGGCGCGGATGTCGCGCGACAGCTGCGGCTCCAGGGCCAGGTGATGGCCGGTCGGCGTGCGGTGGATGGCGTCGCGCAGGGTGTCCTCTATCAGCGGGTCGAGCAGCAGCGCCAGGATCTGCCCGTTGCCATCAGTGTGCGCGTACGAGATGGCGCGCCGGAGGGCGCCGCGCGCGTGCTCGGTCAGCGCGCCGGCGTCGCGCTCGGCGGGCGGGCGGTCGGCCAGCGCGGCGATGGCGGTCAGGATGTCGCGCAGGGCGCGCAGCGAGACGCCCTCGCCGGCCAGACGGCGCAGCACCTCGCCAAGCTGCGCCGGCGTCACCACCTTGGGCACCACCTCGCGCACCAGGGCCGGGTTCGTCCGCTGGAGATCGTCCAGCAGCGCCTGCGTCTCGTCGATGCCGACCAGCTCGTGCGCGTGCCGTTGCAGCAGCACGTCCAGCTGGGCCGCCACGGCGCGTGCCGCCGCATCGGCATCGGCGGCGGGCGCCGTCGCGCGCAACACGGGCGTCTCGTGCAGGTGGAAGACGAAGGTGTCCTCGGGCAGCGGCCGCGCGCGCACGAGAACCGGAGGCAGCGCGATGCCGCGGGTGTCGAACAGCCGGCGGCGCGCGGCCGGAATCTCGCGCGCCAGCAACGGTCCGCCGGGCTCCCCCAGCACGCGGGCCAGGGCCGGCGCCGCGTCGATCGCCAGCGGGGCGCCGAGCGCGCCCGGCAGGCGCGCCGCCCGCGCCGACTCGGCGTCGCCGCCCGCGCCGGCGGCCGCGCGCGCGAGCCGCGCGGCGCCCAGGCCCAGCAGGATCGCCAGCGTCAGAAAAGGCGCCGCCGGCAGCCCCGGGACCAGCGCCAGCAGGCCGAGCAGCAGCGCCGCGACGCCGATCGCCTTCGGATTGGCGCCAAGCTCGCGCGCGATGTCGCGGCCGAGGTGCGACGGGCCCTCCTCGGCCGACACGCGCGTCACGACGATCCCCGCCGCCGTCGAGATCAGCAGCGCCGGGATCTGCGCCACCAGGCCGGCGCCCACGGTCAAGAGCGAGTACGCGCGCGCGGCCGTGGCGGCGTCCATGCCGCGCTGGAGGATGCCCACCACCAGCCCGCCGACGATGTTGACCGCCAGGATGCCCAGGCCGGCGATGGCGTCGCCCTTGACGAACTTCATGGCGCCGTCCATCGACCCGAACAGCTGCGATTCGCGCCCCAGCGCCGCCCGCCGGCGCTGCGCCGCCGCCGCGTCGATGTGGCCGGCGCGCAGCTCGGCGTCGATGCCCAGCTGCGCGCCCGGCATGGCGTCCAGCGTGAAGCGCGCCGCCACCTCGGCGACGCGTTCGGCCCCCTTGGTGATGACGACGAACTGGATCAGCGTGAGAATGAGAAAGATCACCACGCCCACGACCAGGTTCCCCCCGACGACGAAGTGGCCGAACGCCGCGATCACCTGGCCGGCGCTGCCCCGGCTGAGGATGAGGCGCGTCGCCGACACCTCCAGGGCCAGCCGGAACAGCGTGGTCAGGAGCAGCAGCGTGGGAAAGGTGGCGATCTTCATGGCGTCGGTCACGTACAGCGACGTCAGCAGCAGCACCACCGCCGCCGCGATGTTCGCCGACAGCAGCGCGTCCATCACCACCGCGGGCAGCGGCAGGATCATCATCCCGACGATCCCGACGACCAGGATCGCCAGCGCCAGATCGCCATATCGCCCGAGTCGCGACCGCACGGCGCGATCTAACATCAGGAGGGCGCCCCAGGCGAGCGCGGGCGGTCAACCCGCCGGCGGCGATTCGGCGAGGCGGCGGCGCACCATCGCGACGTGGTCGCGCAGCACGTAGAGCTGGTCGGCGAAGGAGAGGGGGGTCTTGATCTCGTCGACGGCGTGCTGGATGTCGTCGAGCTTGCGCGCGATGGCGTGGCGTTCGTCGGCGGTGCGAGCGATTGACATCTCGCGCTCGATGGCCATGAGCGCGCCGTACCAGCGGTAGATGCGCGAGCGCACGCGCCAGCGGTACAGCGACGGCGCCGCCCGCGTGGCGGGCACGACGATGACGAAGAGGGGCAGCACGACGACCAGCACGCGGTCGATCAGGCTGGCCAGCCAGAAGGGCAGCCGCTTGTACAGGAACTGGGCGCCCGACTTGTAATAGCGTTCGGCGTCGGCGCTGATCGGGAACTCGTGCTCCAGGGGCGCCGGGAACTCGCCGGCGGTGCGATACATGCCGGGTCCGCTGTGGATCTCGCGCGCCGCCGCGATGAGGAGATCCGACACGGCCGGATGCAGATCCTTGCGCGCGACCAGCTCGACGGCGGGCCCGATCAGCGAGACCGTCTCCGACGGATAGTCCTTGCCGAGATCCAGCGCCCCCTCGGGCAGCGTCAGGTGCGTGAGGAACTTGAGCCGGCGGACGTAGCCCTCCGCCTGGCGAAAGCTCATCAGCCGAACGCCGGGCGCGTCCCGCAGGCCGCGCATGACCTGCGGCGTGGCCGAATCGCCCATCAGGAACGCGGCGTCCAGCTTGCCTTCGGCCAGCAGGCGCGCGGCGTCCTGGCCGTGGTCGTCGGTCAGGGTCGCCGCCTTGTCGTCCATCTCGTTCGCGGCGAGCAGCTTGAGCGCCAGCGCGCGCGTGCCGCTGCCGACGGCCCCGATGGCGATCCGCTTTCCGCGCAGGGCCGTCAGGCGGTCAATCTCCTGCGGCAGACGGTAATAGACCATCAGGGGCTGCGTGAACACCGTGCCCAGCGAGACCAGGCGCGAGATGTCCACGCCGTCGGTGAGCCCGCCCTGCACGAAGCCGACGTCGACCGCCGACTTCGGGGCGGCCAGGTGCTGCAGGTTGTCGAGCGCGCCCGCGGAGCCGACGATCTCGACCTTCACGCCGTGGGTCTCGATGATCTTCTTGTACCGTTCGGCCAGCGCGCGATAGCTGGTGTCGGCCGCGCCGCTGACCATGCGCAGGTGGCCGGGCGGCGCCGACTGCATCAGCTTGGCGGCGAAGGCGAACGCCGCCACGATGACCAGCGTCACCGGGACACCGACGGTCAAGACGTCGCGCCACGAGATCGCGCGCAGGCGCCCGCGCCGCTTGCCGGCCTTGCTCATGAGGCGGGGATTGTACCGGAGCGCCAGGCGTGGCGGGCGAGCCGTGCCGGGCGAGCCACCCTGGACCATCTCCCCGGTGGCGCCTGGACCGGCCCCCCGGCGTAGACTGGGCGGATGGCGCCGCTGCAGGTCGGAGTCGCGTTCGCCGTGGTGGCGGCGCTGAGCTTCGGCGTGACGACGCCAATCATCGAAGCGATGGGTCGCGACGTCGGACCGCTGATGACGGCGGCGCTTCTTTACGCGGGGGCGTGCCTGGCGGCGGTTCTGCTCCGCTTCCGGGCGCGGGCACGCGCCGGCGAGGGGCTCGTCCGGGCGAACGTGCCGCGCCTGGTGCTGATCGCGCTGCTGGGCGCCGCGCTGGCGCCGGCGCTGCTGGCGTGGGGGCTGCAAAGGGCGGGGGCCACGACCGGTTCGTTGCTGCTGAATTTCGAGGCCGCGTTCACGGTTCTGCTGGCGCGGGCCATCTACCGGGAGACGCTCGGCCGCCGGGTCGTGCTGGCCGTCGCCCTGATGGTGCTGGCGGGCGCGCTGCTGGCGGTCGATGGTGTGCGGGGCGCCCTGGGTGCGCTGGGCGGGACCGGCGCGCGCGCGAGCGCCGGCGCGGGCGCGCTGGCGGTGGTTGGCGCGACGCTGGCGTGGGCCCTGGACAACACGCTGACGCGGCCCCTGTCCGACCGGGACCCGGTCAGCGTGGTGGGCGCGAAGGCCGCGCTCGGCGCCGCCTTGACGGCGACTTTGGCGCTGGTCCGGCACGAGCCGGCGCCGCCGGCCGGCGGCGCGCTCGCGTTGCTGGCTTGTGGCGCCACCGGGTACGGCCTGAGCTTGTTCTTCTACCTGATGGCGCAGCACCGGATCGGCGCGGCGCGCACCGGTTCGGTGTTCGCGCTGGCGCCATTCGTCGGGGCAGCCATCGCGTGGCTGGTGGGCAATCGCAGCGCCGGGTGGCCGACGGCGGTGGCGGCTGGCCTGTTCGGCCTGGGGGTGTTCCTTCACCTGACCGAGCGCCACCGCCACCGCCACCTTCACCCGGCGACCGATCACGACCACCTCCATCGCCACGACGACGGACATCACGACCACGTCCACGTGCCGCCGGTCGTGGGCGAGCACGCCCACCCGCACCGGCATGAAGCCCTGGAGCACGAGCACGAGCACGCGCCGGACCTGCACCACCGGCACGATCACGGCTGAGGGCCGCCGGGCAGCTTTCGGTCGGGGCGCCGGCAGACCGGCCCGGCCGTCCGGATGGGCGATCCCAGCGTTTTTTTGCTTCGGGACCGGCCTGGTGTCTCAATCAGGGCATGGAATCAAACGCTGCATCGCTGGAGACCGCCAGCCCGCTGCCGGCTCCGTCCCTCGCCCGCAGATCATCGGTGGCCGAAGAGTTCGAGGCCTCGCTCGAGGCGTTGCGCCAGTCGCAAGAATTGGCGTCCGAACGCGCCCGGCGCGAGACCTGGCGGGCGCGCCTGATCCTGCTGGGAGCGCTGGCGACGGCTTGCTTCATCATCTGGAACGTCTCGCAGCGCCGCGTGCCACTGCGGGCAGCGGCGCCCGAAAAGACAGCGCTGGCCGCCCCGGCGGCGGCGGCGCTCCCGCCGGCAACCGGGCTGGCCTCGGCGATGCCGGTCGCGCCGGCCGCATCCAGGGTCGCGTCCGGACCGGGCGCGGAGGCGCTGGTACCGGCGGTTGTGCCGGCAGCGTCGGCGGCGACGGCAGCGCAGGCGGCGAGCCCGGCCATGAATTCCGGCGCCGCGGCTGCCGAGTGCGACGCCGCCTTCGCCGACGGCCGCTGGCCTGCCGTCGCCAGCGCCTGCGAGGTCGCCTTCGCCGCCGACGGCAAGGACGCCGCGCTGGCCCTGCGCATCGCCCAGGCTCACCACCGGCGTGGCCAGATCGCCGTCTCCGGTGAGTGGGCGCGCAAAGCCATCGCGCTCGACGGCGAGCTGCCCGAGGCGTTCGCGATCCTGGCCCGCGCTGAGACCGCCGCCGGCCACCCGCACGCTGCGGCCACCGCGTACCGCCGTTACCTGAAGCTCGCCCCGCACGGCTGGCACGCCGCCGAGGCGCGCCGCGCCCTGCGCGACTGAGCTGGCCGACGCGCGCCCGGCGCGGGCGTGGGCGCGGGCGCCGGCGTTCAGGCGTGGCCGTCGCGCGGCGGTCCGAGCCGCGGCGCAAGGCCGACTCGCCGCCCGAGATCCGACGTGAACACGCCGTGCGGATCGACCTTGGCTTTGAGGGCCGTGAATCGGTCGATCGCGGGGTACATCCGACGGAAGGTGGCGGCGTCGAGGTACGAGTCCTTGCCGAGATAGACGCGCCCGCCGGCCTCCAGCACCATGGCGTCGAGCCGGCGCAGCAGCGCCGCGGTCCCGGCGCGGACGGGAAAATCGATCGCCAGCGTCCAGCCCTCGCGCGGGAACGAGAGCAGGCCGCCGCTCTCCTTGCCGAAGCGCTTGAGCACGTTCAGGAAGGGCAGCTCGCCCGACGACAGGATCGCGTCCAGGATGGCGCGCATGCGGGGAAGGCCGTCGGCGAAAGGGATCACGAACTGGTACTGCGCGAATCCGCGGCGGCCGTAGCCCCGGTTCCAGTGGGCGATCGAGTCGAGCGGATAGAAGAAACCGTCGTAGTGGCCGAACGGCGGGGCGCGCTTCTGGACCAGCTGGATGACGGCGTTGACCAGGCGGATCGTCAGGCGGTTCAGCGTCAGCTCGGGCAGCTCGAAGGGGACCGTCAGGCGCGGCGGGCCCGAGACGCGCAGGGGGCTGGCGGCCAGGCGGGCGGGCAGCTCGGCGGGGGTCGCGTGCTCGCCGAGGGCGATCACGCCGCGACCGAGGCGCGCCCCGCGCGCCATGACGTCGAGGGTCGCCACCGAGTACGTGAAGGCGCGGTCGTTCTCCTCGAGCGCGGCGAACATGCCGGCGAGGTCGCCGACGGGGATCACCTTCTGGCGAAAGTAGCTGGTCTCGATCGGGCGCAGGCGCAGGCGCGCCGTCAGGACGACGCCCAAGAGGCCCATGCCGCCGAACGTCGCCCAGAAGAGCTCGGCGTTGTCGCCTCGGCTCGCGCGCACGACGTCGCCGCAGGCCGTCAGCAAGGTGAGCTCGTCGACGCAGGCGCTGAAGCAGCCCTGGGCGTGGTGAGCCTTGCCGTGCACGTCGTTGGCGATGCATCCGCCGACGGTGACGAACTTGGTGCCGGGCGTGATCATGGGAAACCAGCCGCGCGGCGTGAAGTCGCGGATGATCTGCTCCAGCGAGACGCCGGCCTCGCACTCGAGGACGCCGGTCGCGGGGTCGAAGCCAAGGTAGCGATCGAGCCGCCGCATCCCCAGCACCTGACCGCCGCCGTTCAGCGCGGCGTCACCATAGCTGCGCCCCAGGCCGCGCGCGATGGTGCCGGCTCGATCCATCACGGCGGCGGCCTCCGCGGGCGTCTCCGGCTCCCGCAGCACGCAGTCGGCGCGCAGATTGCCGCCCCAGCCGGTGAGCCGCGTCGTCCGCGGGCGATCGCCCGCGGATGGCAGCAGTTCGCGAGGGGGACTGTCGGGGGCCTGCATGCTCAATTGTTTGGCGAGTGTGGCGCCGGCACTCTCACCGGCTCGACAATCGCGCCCGTCGAGCGAGCCCGGTAGGCGGCGTCCAGATAAGAAAAATCAGCGAATATCGTCGCGAGCGGGAGCTGCGGCGGGGCCCCCGATTCAACGCGGTCCAGAAAATGAGACCACATGGCCGCAAATCCCGATCGGTCGCGCAGCGATGGCCATAACCACTGTCGGCGCTGGCTTCCGTAAAACCGACCATAGATTCCCCGCGCGTCGAAATACAACGCGCCTCCGCCTAGCAAAACCTTCGACGAATCGAACAAGGGAAAGCGCCAGGGCAGCGCCCAGCTGTGCAGCAGCCGCGAGGTCAACCCGGAGCGGTGCCGCGCCACCACCATGGTCGAGTCCTCGCGAGGCGTCGTCGTCAGGGGCGCCGCGGGGCCGAACGCCGCGACGTTCACGACGTGATCCGTCGCCTCTCCCTCGAAGACCGCCGCCAGGTCCATCAGGCGCCGGATCCAGTGGACGCCCCCTTCGTGAAGGGCGCCGAGCGCCATCTCGGCCTGGTCGGCCCTCCAACCCGTCGGGGACGATCGACCCAGCCGCACGACATCGAGAAACAAGGGCGGCCCGAGTTGCCGACTTTCCTGCAACAAACGCCGGAGACGGCGGTGAAAGGGCGCGAAGTGAACGTTCTCCGCCACCATCACCACGCTCCGACAGTCGACGAGCCGTGGCCAGAGAGCCGTCAGCTCGGAGAATGTGTTGAAGATCGGTTTCTCGATCAGCAAATGCTTGCCGCTCTGCAGGCCGGACTCGACCAGCGCGGCGTGAGTGCTGGGAGGAGTGGCCAGCACCAGGACCTCGTAGGACGAGCGCACCGCCTCGTCGTAGGTGCCGTAGGCGTCGGCGATGGCGAAGCGGTGGGCGAACGCGCGCGCGCGGGCCTGGTCGCGACTGGCGACCGCGATCCTGGCGTCGGGCCGCAGCCGTCGCAGCGTGCGGATGTGCCGGGCGCTGATGCTCCCGGTGCCGAGAAAACAAATCCCGTAACGACGGCCCGTCATTTGGCTGGTTGTTTGATACCACAACCGCCGGTTCTTGCATCGATCGATGCCCCGCCTTAAGCTTTGCCGCCTTCGATGGCCGTCAAGATTTTTTACTTCATTCCCAATTTGCAGCAGGGCGGCCCCGAACGGCAGATCTTGAGCCTGATTTCGCGCCTTCCCAGCCGATACCAGCCGATACTCTGCGTCTACCACTCGGACAACATCTTCTACGACGCGGAGTGCCCGCCCGGTCAGCCCGCCTACTCCCTGGGCACCAGGCGCATGGGCCTGCGGTCTCTTCGCCAGTTGACCGACATCCTGCGCGACGAAAATCCGGTCATTGTTCACTCATATCGAGACAAGTCGAATTTCTGGGCGCGCTGGGCGGCCCGTCGCGCGTCTGTGCCAATCGTCATCACGTCGTGCCGAAACAGAATGATGAACCTTCGTTACCTGTTGATTGAGAGACTTCTCTCACGGTACACGAACATCATTCTCACCAATTCGATTGGCGTGGTTCAGGAGCTGACACACATCGCCCGCGTCCCCAACGACAAGATCAAGGTGATCTACAACATCCTCGACACGGATCGGTTTCGACCGCCGTCAGCGGAGGAGCGGCGGCAGGCCCGCCTGCAATGGAGTATCGGGGCCGGCGATCGGGTGCTGCTGCTGCCGGGACGCATTGGCCTGCAAAAGAATCAGATCGGGACGCTGCTGGCGTTGCGGACTTTGGCCGCGGAAGGCGCGCTCAACTCCCAGCTCGTGCTGCTGTTCGCGGGGCGGGAGCGGGATCAGCTCGCGTCCGCCGTCTCCCATTGGCTGGCCGACGATCCACGCATCCGGGGAAACATTCGTTTCCTCGGCGCGCAAAAGGACATCCGCTCGCTTTACTGGGCCTCCGACGTGCTGGTGATGCCCTCTTTGTACGAAGGCCTGGCCAACGCGGCCCTGGAAGGCTGCGCCTCGGGTCTCCCCGCCATCCTCTCTCGCGCGGCCAACGTCGACGGAATCATCGAGCCCGGCGTCTCGGGTTGGGAGGTTCCGACGCTCGGTCATTCCGGCCTGGTGACGGCGCTGCGGAGCGCGCTCGGGGCGGGGGCCGGCGAACTGGCCGCGATGGGCGCCGCCGCGCGCGCCCGGGTGTCCCAGCGCTTCGCGCCCTACGACAACGTCGTCGTCGATCAGACCGTGGCGGTCTACGATCAGCTGGTCGAAGAGATGAAAACCAATGGTCGCGCCAATTGAAGACGCCGTCTTCGATGTCGTGATCGTCGGCTCGGGGTTTGGCGGGGCCAGCGCGGCCTACACCTTGTCGCAAGCCGGGCTGCGCACGCTGCTGGTCGAGAGAGGCGGCGCCGTCAACCGAGACGATCAGGACTGGAACGGGCGGGCGATCCTGGTGGACGGCCGCTATCGCGGCGACACGCCGGTGCTGGTCAGGCAAGAGGGCGCCAAGGACGCGACGCCGATGTTCAACAACGAGGTGGTGGGGGGCAACTCCATCTTCTTTGGCGGCGCGTCGTTGCGGTTGCGAGCGGCCGATTTCGCGTCGTGGCCGATCTCGTACGCCATCCTGGAGCCGTTCTATGGCCAGGCAGAGTCGCTGCTGGAGGTTCACGGTAACGCCGGCGAGGATCCGTGCGAGCCGCCGCGCTCCGCTGAATACCCCTTTCCGCTTCCAGAGCTGACCGATCCGGCGCGCCGGATCTACGAGGCGGCGAAGAAGATCGGCCTTCATCCGTTTCGGTTGCCGCTGGCCATCAACCACCAGGGGTCGCGCCGCCCGCGCTGCCTCAATTGCTTCACCTGCGATGGATTTCCTTGCAAGATCGGGGCGAAGAACGACGTCACCACGACGCTGTTATTGAAGGCGCGGCAGGATTGCCTGACCGTCCTTCCCCGGGTGCTGGCGACCAGGCTGGTTCATCGAGACGGGCGCGTCAGCGCGCTGGAAGCGGTGGAGCGTGACAGTGGACGGCGACTGTCGTTGAAAGCGAAGGCCTTCGTCGTCAGCGGGGGTGCGATCGGGACACCGGCGCTGCTTCTGCGGTCCGGCCTGGAGGCGCTGGATCGATCGCAGAGCATCGGCCGCTTCTTGATGCGCCACTGTAACGGAATGATCGGCTTCGTGTTTCCCTTCCGGACCAATCCGAAGGCGGTGAATCACAAGCAGGTCGGCATCTCCGATCTCTACGAGGCCCGCCGGCCCGTCGACGGCAAGGCGGTCGGGATCATTCAGGACATGTGCATGCCGCCGCCGGATGTTGTCCGGTTGAAGGGTCCCAGGGGATTCCGCTGGGCGGCCGCCCTGGTGGCGTCGTCGATCCAGACGCTGATCTGCATCGCCGAGGACGAGGCTCAGCGCGAAAACCGCGTGTTTCTGTCATCATCCGATCTGGATCGCTGGGATCTTCCCCTGACAATCGTCGAGCACAGCTACTCGGCGGCGGACAAGGCGCGCCGCGCGCTGCTGGTGCGGACCGCGAAGCGGATTCTGCGCGCGGCCGGCGGCGTGATCGGAAAGGTGGACATGATCCGGAGCTTTTCCCACGCGGTGGGAACGGTTCGTTTCGGCGCCTCTGCCGAGGCGGCTCCGCTGGACGTGAACTGCCGCCTGCACGGTGTCGCCAACCTGTTCGTCGTGGACGGCAGCTTCATGCCGTCGTCGGGCGGGGTCAATCCCAGCCTGACGATCGCCGCCAATGCGCTGCGCGTCGCCGGGCACGTCCGCGACGGCTTCGGCGCGATCGCGGCGTAAGAAGCCGGCAAGACGACGCCGGGTCTGTTCGATTGTTCGATCCTGGGACGCCACGTCTCGAGATCGGGCGCCTGGCGGCGATCCGCCGGAGCCCGCACTTGCCGATAGCGCGCGTCTTACGGCGGTCCCATCACGGGCGTGTCGAAGACGCCGGCTGTGACGGCGGCGCCTCCGTTGCCGGTGTACGTCGCCGAGAACATGCCGGTCGCGTGGGCGCCGCCGACGGCGCCGCCGGTGGTGATGGTGACGCTGCACGACTGCCGGGCGCCGGCGTGTACGAAATCGACGTAGACGGTGCCGGGGCTGCCGACCAGGCCGCTGGCGGGCGCGCCGGCGACGCTGCAGGCGTGCGTCCCCTCCAGCGCCCTGCCGAAGGCGATGACGGCGAATGCCACGCTGCTGCCGTCCAGCGTGGCGCCTTGCAATTGCAGCAGCTCGTTTCCCCCCTGGGTCGAGCGCTGCGCGACGACGGTGACGGCGCACTTGGGGGCGCCGTCCTCGGCCCAGCTGACCGAGGCGCCGGGCGGCGTGTTCGCTCGGCAATCGCTCGACCCGCCGCCGCCGCCCGCGGCGGCGCAACCGGCCACCAGCGCCAGCGTGGCCACGGAGGTCGTCACGGCTCGCATGACGATGGTTCCATCACGCCACGCAGTTTGTGGCGGCGCCATTTTGGTGTCAAAGACTTGTCCGTCACCGCTTCCCGGTAGACGAGGGTCGATCGGCGCGCCATTAGGGCGTGTAGGGCGAGCAGTCGGCGACGTGGAAGTCGGCGGTTCCGCCACCGACGTGGGCCTTGCACGCCTCGCAGGCGGGGGCGGCGAATTGGGCCGCGGTCGTGCCGGGGAGGGCGGTGCCGCGCACGCACACCGTCGGGCCGGCGAAGTCGACGCCTTGCCAGGCGCACCCCAGGCTACCGGTGTTGTATTCGCTCAGGTTGCACGAGTGGCTGTTGCCGGTGCAGCCATCGGCGACGGTGCCGGCGTTCGGGATGTAGATGGGGTTCGTGATGTAAGCGTTGCCGTTCGCCGCCAGGTTCGGCCAGGTGGCCAGCTCTTCCGGCGCGGGCACGCGCCAGTCGGTGAGCCCGTCCTGCGCCAGGGCGCCACAGAACTTCGCGGCCTGCTTGTTGGTCATCAGAACGACGCCGGCTTGCCGCTGCCAGATCAGGCAGGTGGCGCGATCGCGCACAGACGCGGTTCCGATCAGCTCGGTGCCGGCGCCGGGAACGCAGGGAGCGACCGCGACCTCGGCGCCGGTGCCGACGTCGGTCGTCCTCGCGGCGTCGCCGTCGGCCGCGGCACCGTTCGGCGTATCGGCGTCCGCGCCGCCGCTGCCGCCGCCGTTCCGGGCGTCCGCGCCCTCGCCGCCGCTGCTTGCTGCGTCGCCGCCCGTCCTCATCGCCGCGCCGTCCGACCCGAGACCCGCGCCGCCGGTGCCGCCGGGACCGTTGTGCGCGTTCCCCCCGCCGCAGGCGATGGCAAACAGCCCCAGCGCGATCGAACAGCGCGAAAGAACGCCGCTTCGCCAGTGACCTGACAACGCCGCATCATATCCTATCCCGCTCTTTGACCGGTGCGCCGGGCCGCCGGGCCAGCCTGACCTCGAGCGACGGACGCGAGACAATTGTTGCGGCATACCTGTTGCAAGTTTGCGTGCCGCTCTCTGGCTCACGAAGGAGACGAGTATGAGTCCCCACTCGGCGATGGCCGCCGGTTTTGTCGCGACGATGATCGTGGGCGGTTGTCAGAATTCGGCTCTCACCGGGCAGCAGTCGCCGCCTGCGTCTGACACCCATTTCTGCGCCGATCTGATTCAGGCTTGGCAATTGTCCATCCTTGCGCTGGGATCAGCGCCAGGGAGTTGTGCCCTTGATGACGACTGCACCTTGGTGACAGAGCAGGTCGCGTGCAACGATGCGGGGACTCAACTTGAGGAGTGCCCCATTGTCGTGGCTGCCTCGATGGCTCAGAGCGTTTCGCAGCAGCTCTCGAATTTCCGCGCTGACTTTTGTGCCATGCATTGCGGGATCGGGGGTTCGGCCCAATGCAAGCCGATTACCGCAGGGTGCGTCCAGGGCGTTTGTCGAGGCGTCGAGCCGGGTCGCTAGGGCCGACGTTTCGATCGAGATATTTGAGGGAAATTGGACCGAGGCCCCTCAAGAAACTGATAAGTCGTCAGCCGCGCCCGCGCGTGTCCGCGCGCCTAGATCATCCAGGTCGGCAGGCGCCCGCGCATCGTCTGGTCAACGCCGAACGCGCGGCCGGGCGGCGCCAGCACGAACGTCACGAGGATCGCGCCCAGCAGGAGCGCGTTGCCCGGCGGCGACAGCCCCTGGCCGGCGCCCAGGGCGAACGAGAACAGCATCACGAATCCCAGGAACGAGAACAGCCGG
>DATKEU010000537.1:0-5143 GCA_035544495.1 Polyangia bacterium
CGGCGGTGACGGTGACGATGGTGGCGGCGCGGGCCTGGGCGTAAAGACCGAACGCCGCGATCTCGGCGTCATCGGGGTGCGGGGCCAGGACCAGCAATGGGCGTTCCAGGGCGACGCCATTCCAGAACAGCCGCACGGTGACGGCACCCGGGCCCAGCGTGGCGGCGTGGGTCTCGAAGGTCAGCGTGGCGCCGCCGATCAGCGCCGCGCGCAGCGGGCTGATGTTCACCCAGCGCAGGCCGCGCGCGCCGGCGTCCAGGTGCTGGCGAACGTGAACGCCGCGGCTGGCGTTGCCGCTGCCGTCGCCGGCGCTGACGTCGATCCAGCTCGTCTCCGCGAGGCCCGCCGACGCGATCACCACGCCCGCCAGCGCCGTGTCCCAGCCGGTGCGCGCGGCTGGCGCTGGCGGCCAGGCGGCGCGCGCGCCCGCCGGTGTCGCGGTCAGCGGCAGCGACACCGCCTGGCTGGCGCCCGCGGCGAAGCGATAGCGATCGTCGCCCGCCGCCGGCGCCTGCGCGCGCGCGGACGCGGCGGCTGTCATCGTCGCCGTCACGGTGGCCAGCGCCAGGGTCAGGGCGCGCGCGGCGGGGCTTCGATCCATTTGACGCTGTGGTCGCCCGTGACCGCGATGGTCTCGGGCGGCGAGTCGATGCGAAAGAACGACCACGGACCGGGCAGGTACGGATAGCGCTCGATGACGCGCTCGTCGACGTCGACGCCGAGGCCAGGTCCCGACGGGACGGTGAGGACGCCGCCCTGGATGTCGAGCGGATGGGCGAGGATCTCGTCGGCCAGCGGGAACGGGTACATGCCGGCGCGGCCGCCGTTCGCGTAGCAGGGATACTCCAGCCATTCGACGACGCTGGCGTCCCAGCAGATCCCGAAGTGCGCGGCGGCCAGCACCTCCAGCGTGGTGCCCCAGCTGTGGAACGCGAAGGTGAGGCCGCGCCGCTGCACGGCCTCTACCACGCGCGCGCCCATGGCGAAGCCGCCCTGACAGCAGACGTCCATCTGCACGACGTCGGTGGCGCCGCTGTCGACGAGGTCCATGAATCCCGCCTCGTCGGGCTCGTGCTCGCCGGTGGCGATCGGCACCAGGCCGCGCGCGCGCAGGCGGCGGTACTCGGCGTGTCGTTCTGGCGGCAGCGGCTCTTCCAACCAGGTGATCTGCTGCCGGCTCATCTCCTGCGCCAAGTCGGCCACCATCGCGGGCGTGTAGCTCTTGTCGCCCATCCGCCACCAGGAGTGCGCGTCGACCATCAGGCCGAAGGCGGCGGCGGGGCCGCTGGCGCGGCGCATGGCCTCGACGGTGGCGACGTCGGCCTCGGGACCGGCGGCGGGGCGCATCTTGTACGCGGGGAAGCCCATCGCCTTGACCGCCGCCGCCTCGGCGGCGTAGCCGTCGGGGGTCATGTACATGCCGGCGCTGCCGTACAGCTTGATCCGATCGCGCACGCGGCCACCCACCAGCTGCGACAGAGGCTGGCCGTCCGCGCGCGCCACGACGTCGGCGAGCGCGATCTCGACCGCGCGGTAGGTCTTGGTCAGCTCGGCGTCGCCGCGGAAGTCGAACGTGGTGTAGGCGCGCGCATCGCGGCCGCGCAGGAACGGCGCGATGACGTCGCGGATCTCGGCGCCGGCGCGCTCGTGCGCTGGTCCAGGAGCATAACCGGTGACGCCCATGTCGGTGCGCACGCGAATCAGCATCGCGTCGCGTTTCAGGATCGTGCGCTCGCCGTTCCAGAAGCGCAGTTTGAGGGGCTGCGGCAAGGGGAACGACATCAGGAAGGAGGCGACTTCCGTGATCTTCACGGCGAGGATCTTCTCCGAGATGGCGACCCCGTCAACCCTGCGTCTTTTCCCACACGGCGGCCCACGCATGGCAAACTGCCGCCTGCCATGAAATCAATCCTATCGTCCTCGCGGGTATCTTCGTTGGTGGCATTGTTGGTCGCCGGGCTGGGTGGGTCCGTCGGCTGCGGAAAATCAGGCAGCTCGTCTCCATCGGCGGACGGCGGCGGAACGGGCGGCAGCGGCGCGCCGACCGACGGTCCCGCGGGGAGCGGCGGGAACGGCACGGGGAGCGGCGGTGCCGGTGCCGGCGGCAGCGGCAACGGTGGCACGGACGGCGGCGGGATGCCCATGCAGAACACGGGCGCGCGCACCGACACGGTGATCAACGGCGGCTGGAAGTTCAAGGCCATGGACGTCATGGGGGCGGAGGCGACTGCCTTCGACGACACCGCATGGACCCCGCAGGATCTCCCGCACACCTGGAATGCGATGGACGGCCAGGACGGTCCGGGCACGCCCATGTACCGGGGCATCGGCTGGTACCGCAAGCACCTGATGGTGTCGAACGATCTGAAGGGCCAGCGGCTGTATCTCCAGTTCGACGGCTCCAACATCATCACGGACGTGTTCGTCAACGGCAAACCGGCCGGCACGCACAAGGGCGGGTTCGCCGCCTTCCGGTTCGACGTGACCGACATGTTGATGGCTGGCGCCGACAACGTCATCGCCGCCAAGGTGGACAACAGCAACGCCGTGATGGCGAACTATGCGCTGATCCCGACCGCCACCACGGCCGAGGTCCCGCCGCTGAGCGCGGACTTCACGTTCTACGGCGGGATCTATCGCAGCGTGCACCTGCTGGCGACGCCGCCGCTGGCGATCAGCCCCAAGGATTTCGGATCGTCGGGCGTCTACGTCAAGCAGACCAACGTCAGCGCCGCCTCCGCGACTCTGGGCATCACCGTCAAGCTGACGAACGCGACAGCGGCGATGGCGATGGCGAACCTGAAAGTGACGGTCCTGGACGCGGCGGGAGGGACGGCGCTGTCGCTGACCGCGATGCAGGCGGTCCCGGCGGGCGGCGACGCCGACGCGGTCCTGAACGGGACGCTCATGAACCCGCACCTGTGGAACGGCCTGGCGGATCCCTATCTCTACTCGGTGCGCGTCGAGCTGCTAGGCGCCGCCGGGACCAGCGACGCGGTGACGGTGCCGCTGGGCGTGCGGTTCTTCGCCCTCGACGCCGCCACCGGCTTTTCGCTGAACGGCAAGTACCTGGACCTGCACGGCATCAACAAGCATCAGGATCACAAGGACAAGGGCTGGGCCATCTCCGACGACGATCTCGACGCCGACTACGCCATCGTCAAGGAGCTCGGCGCCACGGTGATCCGCCTGGCGCACTATCAGCACCCGCAGCATGAGTACGACATCACGGACAAGATGGGCATCGTCGTCTGGGCCGAGACGCCCGTCGTCAACCACATCAACGCCACGCCGGGCTTCGCCGCCAACGCCGTCCAGCAGCTGACGGAGCTCATCCGCCAGAACATCAATCACCCGTCGATCGTCTTCTGGAGCGTCGGCAATGAAACGTTGCTGCGCATGGGCCCCGACCCCGACATGGTGATCGGCAACCTGGCCATGGTGGCGAAGACGGAGGATCCCACGCGCCTGGTCGCGTATGCCGCCAACGCGGGCAACGAGAACAGCCCGGTCGACTGGCACGGCGACGCGCACGGGTTCAACGAATACCAGGGCTGGTATGGCGGCACGACGTCCGGTTTCGCGACCTGGGCGGACGGCGCGCACGCCGGGCATCCCATGGGTCCGATCGCGGTCACCGAGTACGGCGCCGGCGCCAGCCTGACGGAGCACACCGCCGATCCGGCCGGCGCCGACACCGCTCCCGCGCACACGCCGCTGCCGCACTACGAGGAGTACCAGTCGTACTATCACGAGGTTTACTGGGCGGCGATGAGCGCCCGCCCGTTTCTGTGGGGAAAGTTCATCTGGAACGGCTTCGACTTCGCCAGCGACACCCGCATGGAAGGGACGACGCCCGGTCTGAACGACAAGGGGCTGGTCACGTTCGATCGCCAGACGAAGAAGGACGCGTTCTACCTCTACAAGGCGAACTGGTCGTCCGATCCGTTCGTCCACATCAACAGCCGGCGGTTCGCGGCGCTGCCCAAGATGGGCACCACGATTCGCGTCTACTCGAACGCCAACATGGTCGACCTCAAGCTGAACGGGACGTCCCTGGGGCCCAAGGCCGCGGCCAACCACATCTTCGTCTGGACCAACGTCGCCTGGGCCGCGGGTGCGAACGCTGTCACCGCCAGCGCCGTCGGCGCGGCCAACGTGACCGACTCCGTCACCTGGATGAACTGATCGAGACGCCGATCATAAGTACCTGCAAAGGTACCTGGCGCGAACCGGCAGCACCTCGCCTTCCGCAACTCCTCCCGCCCACGACGGCAGCCGCCGGCCCGCGCCTTGGTCCAAAACTTCGTTCCGCGGCCGCCATCTTGAGCCGGACCGCGTCCGGATGCTGTTACGTTTCTGAAAAGATCTCGTATCGCCGGGTTCGGCGGGGGATGTCGTCGCCGGCCGCCCGGGTGTACGCTGCTGTTGGGGGAATCGCATGAAGCGCTTCGCTGACCGCTTACCGACGCTGACGATGAAGATGCCGACGCCGACCGACCGACCACGAGCGACGGCGCGGTTCGCAGGGCTGGCGCGGGTACCCGCGCTGGCGGCGTTGCTGGGGCTCGCGCTCTTGGCCTGGACTCCGATCGGCTGCGGTTCCAGCAAGCCCGCGGCGGACGGCGGCGCGCCCGGGACAGGCGGCGGCAGCGGGTCGGGCACGGGCGGCGGCAATGCGTCGGGGACAGGCGGCGGCAGCGGGTCGGGGAGCGGCGGCAGCAATGGCTCGGGCGGCTTCACGTTTGACGCCAGCGCCTTCGACCTCGGATTCAATCTCGACGGATTCAATCTCGACGGTTTCAATTTCAGCGACCTCCGGATCGACGGCCTGAACATCGTCGCCTGTCCGGCCGGTGTGAAGAACGGCGACGCCTGCACCAGCGTCGGCGAGACCTGCGTGGCGACGGCCAAAGGCTGCGAGTGCAGCGCCTTGAACGTCTGGCTCTGCATCGGGATCTGAGCGCGGCGACGGTCGCAGGGCCGGCGCGCCCGTCGCACACCGCGGGCGGCGCTCGTCCAATAGAGTTCGCTGGCGACGCGAGTTGAATTACAATGTTTGCTCGTGTCTCTGTCCGGGTGGCCGCGGACCCGTCCGGAGGATCGGCGCGAAAGTTATCGCCTTCGACGACTAGCGAATGAA
>DATKEU010000538.1:0-6331 GCA_035544495.1 Polyangia bacterium
ACGTGGCCGGCCAGCTCGTAACCGGAGCCGTCGGGGTCGACGAGATAGATCGACGCGTGGGTGATGCGGCGGGAGTCCTCCAGCGCCGACAGCACGCGCGGCACCAGCACGCGCATGTCGATGATGTTGGCCAGATCGGCCCGCAGGTTCTCGATGCGCCTCGTGAGCTCGTACTTCTCCTGGAACATCCAGCGATTGATGGCGCCCTCGACGCGGCCGCGCAGCGGCTCCACGAGGATGACGATCGCCGTCGAGGCGAGCAGTGTGTTGAAGAAGAAGAGCCCCGGCTCGTCGGGGCGGACCCAGTGCACCAGCACGCCGTAGATGAGCGTGAGGATGAAGACCAGCGTCCCCAGCACCACCATCCGGCCGAGCAGCTCGTTGAGATCGAGCAGGCGGTAGCGGACCAGGTTCTGCGACAGGAAGTAGAGGTAGATGATGATGAAGATGTTGCCGAAGCTGGGCCCGCGCGGGATCGCCTCCAGCACCGCCGACGTCACCGTGGCGACGCCGCCCACCACCAGGTAGAGCAGGCGCGTCTTCTCCACGCGCGAGGGCGTCGAGCGATAGCGGCGGTAGAGGTAGAAGACCGAGGAGTAGAGGCCGGCGTAGACGTAGGCCAGGAAGGCGACGCCGAACCAGGTGGTGGTGTGCAGCGGCTCGATGAAGCGCGAGAAGGCGAGCGCGGTGTAGAGCAGGGCGGCGCCCACGACGGTCGAGCGGCTGAGCGGCGGGGGGCCGGCTTCGTCGCCCAGGAACGCCTGAAAGAACCGCTGCGCCGTCGCCGGCAGCGACACCGCCACCACCATCGACGCCCAGTAGAAGAACCCGGCGTCGAAGCGCTTCGACACGAACGAGAGCACGCTGTAAAGCGCGATGTTGAACGACAGCGTGGCGAAGAGGACGTGGGCGCGCCGGCGCGGCTCGCGCAGCAACACCGACCCGCCGATGGCGAAGGCGACGATGGCGGCGACCAGCGCCGAGACCGGTTGAATGCTCAAGGCAGCGGCGATTTTAACCTCAAAAATGACGCGAATCCGGCGCGGCCCTGATTGGCCCACGCGCCGCGGCCATTTTGCCGGGTCGGGCCCGGTCTGCTACAGTCTCGGCATTGACATGCTCGTGGCCGACTACCATCGGCGCGTGCAGCGTTACCCGCCGCCGTCGGGAATCATCGGCTCCCGCCCCGGATCGCTTTTTCCATGACCAACAGCGCTGTCCTGGTACTGAACCGCCACTACCAGCCGATCCACGTCACTAGCGCCAAACGTGCCTTCTCGCTGCTGTACCTGGGCGTGGCGCGGGTCATCGACCCGGAGTTCAAGACCTTCGACTTCGAGAGCTGGGCGCAGCTGTCGGCCGAGGTGGCCGGCGCCGACGTCATCCAGACGGTGAATCGCGCCATCCGCGTTCCCCGGGTGATCGTGCTGCAGCTTTACGATCGCATCCCGAAGACCAAGGTCCGCTTCTCGCGCCACAACATCTACATGCGCGACGGCAACACCTGCCAGTATTGCGGGTCCGAGCTGCCGCGTTCGGAGCTGAACCTGGACCACGTCGTCCCGCGCGCCCAGGGCGGCCGCACGACCTGGGAGAACGTCGTCTGCTGCTGCATCGACTGCAACCTGACCAAGGCGGCACGCACGCCGGAGCAGGCGGGGATGAAGCTGCTCAAGACGCCGCTGCGCCCGCGCTGGACCCCGACCTTCCGCACCAACGGCGGCAAGATCCGCTACCGCGAGTGGCTCCCGTTCCTCGGCATCGCCGACGCCTCGTACTGGAACGTCGAGCTCAAAGAAGACTGACGCGCTCGCTGTGCTCGCTTCGCGGAAGGGGCCCGCTGGCCCCTCCCGCGGGCCCTCCCCGAATGCTCTCGCAAGGCGAGCCGGCGCGGCAGAGCCGCGCCTCCTGAACGAAAACGGCGACGCCGCATTCCGGATCTCCGCCGGATCTCCGTCCGATCTCCTTCTCCCCGCCTGGCGGGGAGAAGGTCGGGATGAGGGGACCGACTTTCTCAGCGGCTGCAGTCTTTTCCGGCGTTGCGCTTTTCCAGTTCGCCCGCCAGCGGGGCGTAGAACTCCAGCAGGGCGCGGGCGGAGATCACCTCGCCGGTGGCGTCTTTCATGATCGCGCGCCAGTCGCGCGTGTCGCCGAGCTTCATGATGCCGCGCAAGAAGTCGCCCACCGCCTGGCTGCCGGCGTAGTCACAGGCGCGCACGTCCTGCTTCAGGATCTGCCGGCAGATGTGGTCATGCAGCTGGAACTTGATCAGCGTGGCCAGCGCGTAGTCGTAGTACCGCGCCGGATCGTCGTTGACGTGCGTCTTCGTGCAGGCGTCGCACGCCTCCGCGGGGCGCGCCGCGGGTGGCGCCACGCCCTGGAACTGCGCGACCTGGTCCCACCAGCGTTTCTGCCATTGCTCGGCCGGCAGCTCGCCCTGATACAGGTCGCGCTCGAAGTGCGTCATGGTGCCGGCCGCCCATTGCAACAGCACGATCGACTCCAGGCCCGATTGCAGCAGCCAGCGCGCGGGATCGGGTTCTTTCCCGGCGGGCAAGACACCCACCTTGCTCAGGTACGGCGTCTGCTGGCTGGCCAGCGCGCCGAGCTCGCCCATCGCCTCGTGAAAGGCGCGATTGGGCCCGTCCCGCAGCAAGACCGGCACCTCCGGCGTGCTGTAGCTCAAGAAATAATAGACGTGGCCGAGCTCGTGGTGGGCGGCGTCGAACCACATCGCGTTCGGCTCGACGTTCATCAGCGATCGGACGTCCAGCGCGCGATCGATGTGCCAGGCCGAGGCGTGCGTGTTCTTCTTGCGCGCTGAAGACGCGGGCACCGGGTACAGGTCCGACGACGCCCAGAACGACGCCGGCAGCTTGGGAAAGCCGAGCGACGTGTAGAAACCCTCCGCGCTCTTGACGATGGTCTCGGGCGCCGCGCCCTTGAACAGGGCGTCCAGGTTCACCTCCTCGACCAGGCCGGGCCAGGTCTGGGCCCAGCGATCGCCGATCCAGTGCGCGGGGATCAGCTTGGGCGCCGGCCGCTTGAAGCGCGCCGCCAGGGTGTGGCGTGCGAAGCAGTGCAGGCCGTCGAACAGCGGCCGGGTCGCCTCCAGCGCGCCGTCGAGCAGCGCCATCATCTCCTCGACGGTCATGTCGTAGTCCGCCACCGTGAGCGCGAAGTACGACGAGTACCCCATGGCGCGCGCCACCTGGTTGCGCAGCGACTGCAGCTCGACCATGCCCGGCCGCAGAGCGCGCCCGATCTCCTTGGACGCGGTCCACACCCGCTGCCGCTCGGTCAAGTCGCGCGACCGGCGCAGGCGATCGTCGATCTGGTTGGCCGTGATGGGGCGCAGGCAACCGCCGCCGCCGCCCGGTTTCAGCTGCAAGCAGAAGGTGTAAGAATCCAGCAGGCCCGTCTGCTTGGACTCGGCCGCCACCCGCCTGGCCACGATGTCCGGGATGGTGGCCGGGTTCTCCGCCGCCGCCAGGCGCAACCGCCGCAGCTGGCGCACCGTCAGCTCGTCCAGCTCGCTCTCCCGCGCCAGGAGCTCCTTGGTGCGGTCGATGATCAGCTTCGACCCGGTCAGCGCCGCGTTGACGCGCGCGGCACCCGTCCGCTCCGCGATGTGCTCGGGCGTGGCGTCGGTGGCGGCGGTCCAGTCGATCTGCGCGTACGCCGTCGCTGCCGGGATCAGGAGCGCGGTGACGCCGTCCAGGAAGACCTGCGCCTCTTTCTCGGCGGCGGTCTTGTGCGCCGATGCGCGCCGGGTCGCCGGCTTGTCGGCGGCGGTCGCCGGCAGGGCCAAGAGCAGCGTCAGCAACGGAAACAGCAGCCGCATGGGCGGCCGCTCGGCGGGGGCGGCGATCATGGGGTGTGACCGTAGCGCAATTCGCGGGCAACCTGGAGGGCCGCTTTACGAATCTCACGTCACGTGCTAACCCAACCGTCTTCCATCGTGGGACCGTTGCCTCGTTTCCTCTCGCTCGTTTTCGCCCTCTCGCTCGGCGCCCTCGCCGCCGGTTGCAAGCAGGGCCCAGGCGAGCGCTGCGAGGTCAACCGCGACTGCGAGGGCGGTTATTTCTGCGATCCGTCGGCGGGGGACAACAGCGGCGGCATCTGCAAACCGTACCCAACGTCCGAATCCAGCGACGCCAGCTCGACGGACGCCGCCGGCGAGACCGCCGCCGACGCCGCCGAAGACGCCGAGACCGCCACCGAAGACGCGGCCCTTTCGCGCGACGCGGACGGGTCGACCGATGCCGCGACCGACATCGCCCTGGCCGAGACAGCGTCCGTCGACAGCGCCGGGGAATAACCCGGCGGTTGATGCGAGATCGGTCTCGGGCCTCCCGTCAGCGCCGGTTTTCGATGACTGAGATGATGTTTCCGGCCGGGTCCTTGAACCAGGCGATGGTTGGCCCGCCGTTGCCGCGCGCGATCCCTTTGGCATCGGTCTTGAACTCGGGCAGGTTGTATTGCTCGAAGCGCACGCCCTTGGAGGTCAGCTGCGCCACGCTCTCGTCGACGTTGCTGACCACGAAGTTGAGGACGGTGAACGTCGCCGGGACGTGGTCGGGTTTCGGATAGATGAAGACCGCGTCGGCGCCGCCGATTCGCAGGTTCAGGCCCATGCTGTCTTCCCGGACGTCGAGGCCCAGGGTGCGGCTGTAGAAATCACGAGCCTTTTGCAGATCGTTCACCGAAAAACTGCTGAATGCCTTGCTGTCCTTCAACATGCGACCCCTCCTCCCGCCGGGACTGTGGGGCTCGTTGCGACAGCGCGCAAGCGCGGATCGCCGCGCGATCTACTGCGGCTCGAACCGCACAGCGGCGATCTGGTACTCGCGCGTCCCCTTGGCGGTGCGGATGGTGACGCTGTCGCCGAGATCGCGCCCGATGATCGCCCGCGCCACTGGCGCCGAGACGGCGATGCGGCCCAGCTTGATGTCGGCCTCGTAGTCGCCGACGATCGAGTAGGTCGTCTCCTCGCCGCTGTCGGTGTCGCAGAGCTTGACGGTGGCGCCAAAGACGACGCGCTCGCCGGACAGCTTGGCGGGGTCGATGACCTCCGCCTGCGCGAGGACCGCCTCGATCTCGCGCGACCGCCCCTCGATGAAGCCCTGCTTCTCCTTGGCGGCGTGATACTCGGCGTTCTCGCGCAGGTCGCCGTGGGCGCGCGCCTCCTCGATGTCGCGCACGTTCTTCGGGCGCTCGACCTCGCGCAAGTGTTTCAGCTCGTCGCGCAGGGCCCTCTGGCCGCGCGGGGTCATGGGGAACTTAGCCATGGCTTCCGTACTCCTGCTGGTACTCCTGAAGCGATCGCACGCCCATGCGGCCAGAGCGCAGCTCGGCCAGCGCCCCCACCATGGCGCGCGCCGCCGACAGCGTCGTGTAGTACGGGATGCCGCGCACCAGCGCGGTGCGCCGGATGGGGAACGAATCCTTGATGGCCGCCGCGCCCGCGGTGGTGTTGACGACGATCTGGATGTCGCCGTCCAGCATGCGGTCGATGCAGTGGGGGCGCCCCTCGCGCACCTTGTTCACGCGCTCGACCTCGATCCCCTGCGACGCCAGATAGGCGTGCGTGCCACTGGTGGCGACGACGTCGAAGCCCAGCTCGCGCAGCCCCTTGACCACGGCGACGGCGCCCGGCTTGTCGTGGTCCTGCACAGACAGGAACACCCGGCCGCTCGACGGCAGGCGGGTGCCGGCGCCGATCTGGCTTTTGCCGAAGGCGGCGGCGAAGGTCCGGTCGATGCCCATCACCTCGCCGGTCGAGCGCATCTCCGGGCCCAGGATGGTGTCGACGCCGGCGAACTTGGCGAACGGGAAGACCGCCTCCTTCACCGCGACGTGCTTCGGCGTGACCTCCCGGATCCCCATCTCGCGGAGCGTCTTGCCGACGGCGATGCGCGCCGCCACCTTGGCCAGCGGCACGCCGGTCACCTTCGACACGAACGGCACCGTGCGCGAGGCGCGCGGGTTCACCTCCAGGATGAAGATGCCGCGCCCGTCGCGCGGCACCGCGAACTGCACGTTCATGAGGCCCCGCACCCCCAGCTCGCGCGCCAGCGCCTTGGCCTGCGTCTTGATCGCCTCGATGGTCTCGGGCGGCAGCGAGAAGGGCGGCAGGCTGCAGGCGGAATCGCCCGAGTGCACGCCCGCCTCCTCGATGTGCTCCATCACGCCGCCGATGACGGCGTCGGTGCCGTCGGCGACCACGTCGACGTCGACCTCGATGGCGTCGGGCAGGAACTGATCGATCAGGATGGGCGCGTCCTCGTCGCCGGCCTGCGCGGCCAGGCTCTCGCGCCGCGAGGCCTCC
>DATKEU010000539.1:0-2465 GCA_035544495.1 Polyangia bacterium
CGGGCCGCACGTCAGCACGTCGAACCTGATTCTGCGTCCGGGAAAGACGCGGGCCGCGGATCTGGAGAAGATCGAGCGCGGCCTGTATGTCACGGAGCTGATGGGGTTCGGGTTCAACCCGGTGACGGGCGACTATTCGCAGGGAGCGGGCGGTTTCTGGATCGAGAAGGGCGAACGGGCGTTCCCGGTCAGCGAGGTGACGGTTTCAGCGAATTTTGACGATCTGTGGAAGAACGTCGACGCGCTGGGGGACGACCTGGACACGCGATCGTCGGTGCAGGTCCCGAGTGTGCGCGTGTCGAAGATGACGATCGCCGGGACGTGAGGCCGGCGCGGGTGGCCACGCCGCCGAACGCCGCTTGACAGGTCGCAGTCGCGTAGCAAATTCATGGCGGAGGAGCGCTCATGTCCAGGAGCTTCGACGTTTTGCGCGGGATTCAGAAGCGGTTGCTCGGCCTGGGCGCGCGGCGTCGCCGTGACGTCGAGCTGCCGGCGGAGCCGGCCGAGGCGCCGTTGCGCTCCGCGAGCAGCGTGAGCGACGAATCCCGGGTCGACGAGGCGAGCGCGGAATCGTTTCCCGCCAGCGACGCTCCTGCCTGGACGCTGGGCCGCGGCGATCCGCCTCACCCGCGCGGATGACCGAGGCGGCGCGGGCGTACGGGCGCTCGCCGCTCAGGCGCGCGCGACGGCGACGATGAAGAGACGGCGGAACGGGAACAGCGTGGTCCCGTCGGGGCGCGCGGGATAGGCGGCGGCGACGCGCGCGGCGTAAGCCGCCTCGAAGGCGGCGCGCGCGCCGTCGTCGGGCAGCGCGTCCAGGAACGGGCGCAGGTAGGTGCCCTTGGTCCATTCCTTGACGGGATCGGCGCCGGTGAGGACGTGAAGGTACTCGCTCTCCCAGATGTCGACGCTGGCGGTGGAAGGCGCCAGCCAGTCGTGGTAGGCGGCGGGGGTGGCGACTGGTTGCGCGCGGATGAGCGGCTCCAGCGCCGCGCGCCAGGGGCCAGCGGCGATGGTCTCGGCGACGGCGGTGTGCGACGGGGCGGCGAAATTGCGCGGCATCTGCACCGCCAGGACGCCGCCCGGCGCCAGCTGGGCTAAGAGTCGCGGAAACAGAGCTTCGTGCGCCGGCAGCCACTGCAGGGCGGCGTTGGAGAAGATCAGCTCGCACGCTTCGGCTGGCTCCCAGTCGGCGATGTTCGCGCGAACCCAGCGCGCGGACGGCAGCGCGCGCGCCGCGTGCGCCAGCATATCGGGCGAGTCGTCGACGCCGGTGACCGCGGCGGCTGGCCAGCGCTCGGCAAGAAGGCGCGTGACGTTGCCGGCGCCGCAACCGAGGTCGCAGACCGCGCGAGGCGCGTCGAGCGGCACGCGGGCGAGGAGATCCAGCGCCGGCCGCAGGCGCGGCTGGCCGAATTTGAGGTATTGCTCCGGATTCCAGGCCATGTTCGGGCGCGGTGGGCGGCTCTAGGTCCCGGTGGCGCGGGCGCGCCAGACGCGGAGGAACGGCATACCGGCGCTGCGATAGGCGGCGCGCACGGCCTCGGCGTCGGCGGCGCGGTAGACGCAGCGGCACTGCGACCCGTCGGCGGCGATGTACGAGACGACCCAGTCGACCTCGTGCCGCTGCAGGCAGGGCGCCAGGTCGGGGTTCTCGGGCGCGGCGGCGCCGAGATCGATCGGCGGAGAGAAGCGCTCCTCGACGACGTAGAGCTCGCCTTGCGCCGGGCGCGGGTGAGGCGGCTTCACGCTGACGGCGGCCCAGACCGGGCCGCCCGCGGCGGTGGGAGGCGCGGGGTCGTCGACGACGCCGAAGCTCTCCGGACCGGCGGCGGAGGTGAACATCGCGGCCCAGCGCGCCGCGGGGACCGGCTGCGGATTTTCCACGACGTATGTCGGCATGGGCGCAGTTTAACGCAATCGGCGCGGCCAAAGCAGCATCGCCGGTCCGGCGCGGCCAGGAACGTTTACTTGAACAGCGCGAGATTGACGGCGTCGGCGATGGCCTGCAGGCCGGCGGTGTTGGGGTGCAGGTTGTCCCCTTGGTTGTACGCGGGCAGATAGTGGCTGGGATTGGCCGGATCGTGCGTGGCGGTGTCCTGATCGACGATGCCGTCGCAGCCGCTGCCCGCGCTCTTGATGAAGTCGATGATCATTGCCCGCTTGGGTTCCTTGTCGGGCGACCAGTAGTTCGCGCCGGCGAAGGGGGTCAGGGTCGAGCAGATGAACTTCAGCCCCTTCGCGTGGGCCATGTCGATCATCGTCTTCATCCGGTCGATCTCGGTCTGCGCCGGCGGGTTGGCGTTGCCGAGATCGTTGATGGTGTTGTCCGAGAAGATCACCCACTTCACGTTGGGCTGTGACAGGACGTCGCGCGCGAAGCGGCTGATGGCGTTGTCGGCGCCGTCGCCGCTGATGCCCTGGTTCAACACGCCGACGACGCGGTTGCCGTTCACGAGGCGTAC
>DATKEU010000540.1:0-17557 GCA_035544495.1 Polyangia bacterium
GCCGATTGATTCAGGGTGGGGAACGCGAAAGCGCTGCCACAGCCAGCCGGCCCCCACCAGCACCAGCACCGCCAGCGACAGGCGCAGCGTCCAGCGCAGCTGCGCCGCCGCCCGGGCCGCGCGCTGCTTGCGCACCGTCTCGCGCAGGCACGACTCCGAGCAGTGCACCAGCTGCCGCTTGCCCCGCAGCAGGACCAGCCGATCGCCTTCTTCTATGTCGTCGCCGCACACGAAACAGCGGGCCTCGGAGCGGGCGGCGGCGGCCAACCTATTCCTCCACCGCGTCTGGCGTTTCGGGCGCTTCCTCCGGGGCGGCCGCTTCGTCCTCGCCGGGACCCGCGGGCGACGCCGGGCCGCTGGTGCCGGGCGCCTCCGTCCTCGCCGCCCGCTTCGATCGCGGCGGCGCCGAGCCCAGCGGGACTCCGGGCGGCGCCGAGATCGTCACCAGGCCCTTCTCGCCGCCTTCGATGGGGACCCGCAACGGCCAGAGGGCGATCAGCGGCTCCGGGTCCATGTACTTCTCGGGCCCGTTCTCCCAGCGGCGGATCGAGATGCTGAAGTGCAGGTGCGGCGCCGACTCCTTGACCCCGCTGTCGCCCAGCAGCCCGATGACGTCGCCCGCCTTCACGCGCACACCGCGCTCCAGCCCGCGCGGGATGGCGGCCAGGTGAAAGTACTGGGTGATGATCGCGCCGCCGTGATGCACGATGCGCACGAAGCGCCCGCCGCGCAGCGGGTTCGGGCCGCGCTGGACGAAGTCGACCACGCCGTCGTGCACGGCGTGGATGTGCTCGCCCCAGATCTCGCCGCCGATGTCGACGCCGCAGTGACCGTTGCGGCACTCCCACGGGCGGTGGCCGGGGCGCGCGGCGCCGAACTCCCGCGTGTCGTGACGGGGCATGCGGCGGTCGGGACCCGCCAGCGGGTGAATCCAGGCGTCGCGCCCCAGCGCCGCCAGCACGCTGACGTCGGTCGGTGGCCAGTCAGGCCCGAACCACCCCGGCGGCAGCGGCTCGGGCGGCAACGTGTCGCCGCCGTGCCGGATCACCGCCGCCGGCATCGGCCCCTCGACGACACCACGCCGCTGGTGGGGCGCCAGGCAGGCGCCCACAAGGATCGCGCCGATCGCCAGCCGGCGCAGGTTGCGGTGCCGGCTGGCCCAGCGCAGGGCGCGCAATTCGCGCAGGTCCACGCGCAGACAGGCGATCGAGCAGAACACCTCCCGGAACGCCGTCTGTGTGTGCAGGTAGCGCCCCCGCTCCAGGGCGTCGCCGCACGTCGCACACGCGCTGGCGCCGGCAGCCATGTCCAGGAAATCCCGCATGCGCGAAGTCTCGAGGCGAGGGGCGAAGCGTAGCGCAGATAAGGCGCTCGCGGGCAAGCGAAGGTGGGACCCGAATATCTTCGAGGGCTTCGCCCAGCGAAGAGTTCGTGCCGTTACGAAACGACGCGAGGGTCATCGGCCGCGCGCCGCCGCCCGGCCGCCGTCACAGAAAGATCAGCATGCCCATCTCGACGCCGAACTCGGTCTCCTTCAGGTCGCGGCTGGGGGAACCCAGGACGTTCCCTTGGGTTGAACCGCCGACGCCGATATCCGCGAACGGCACAATCAACAGCGCAACCCGCGCCACCAGCCGAAGCGCGAACGGCGCCTCGATCGTCACGGCCGTCAAGCTCGTGCGTAAAGTCGACGACTGGTGGGTCACGCTGGAGGTCGTGGTAAACGAGGACCGCTCGTAGGTCACGCCAGCCCGTGGCCAGATCGCCAGCAGAGGCGCGGCGTGAAACAGGTATCCAACCCGAGGAGCCAGTTGAAAGAGTGTGCCGGACTCGTCCGAGCTGCCGGTCCCGCTGGCCGATAAGTGCACCAACTCGCCCGTCAAACCGAGGCTAAAGCCCCTTGCCACGAACACGTCACCGGCGAGACGGGGAATGCTGTAGGCCCCGAAATTAGGGGCGCCGAGGAAGGAGAAGATATTGAAGGTCTCGGTCGAGTCGACTCCACCTGACGTGGTGGTCATCGACAGGTGCGAGTAGCCGAACAGCCGCTCGACGGACAGCGCGACGTGCCCGCTCTCGCCGAGAACCAGCTCGTCGGCGCGAACGAGCGGTGCGGAGAAGAAACTGGCGAATAGGATAACGAAGCCAATTCTGATCTTCACGCATGTCTCCTTGTCTGGGATCGCCGGCGATCGCTGCCCGCCCGACTCGTCACGCCCCGGCGGCGCACGGTTGAGGTACAGAACGCGGGCGGCCGCCGATCTTTCCGCGGCGGCGCCAGACGGCGTCTTTACAATTCTCAGAACGACGCCAGCAGCGTGATCCAGGCCAACCAGATCACCACACGCTTGACGGGCCACAGCAGCCACACCGCGACACGGCGATCAGAGCGGTGCCGCCAAAGCTGGACTATCTGCCCCCCGAATCCACCAGCCTGACTCATGCCCGCGTGATCCAGCAAGGGCGATGCCAGCGGCGGCAAACAGGCGTGGCCCACCTGTCAGCGCGGCTCGCGGCCGACGTCGCGCGCCTGTTTGTCTTCGCGAACGCCGATGAGTCGCGGGTGACGGAGCTTGCCGTGCCGGGTCCATTCGATGAAGCCAACCTGCACGACGATCTCGGGTCGCGCCCAGTGTGCGCCAGCCCGCGGCAGACCGACCGCCTTCGTGAACGCCGGCGCCGGGATCGCCATGTCGTCCAGGCGCGCGCGCAGCTCGACCAGCAGCTTTCGATCGAAGCCCGTCCCGACTTTCCCCGCGAAGACGAAGTCGTCACCGGCGAAGTAACCGACCAGTAACGCACCCAGACCGGCGCGCGATCCGCGCGGCTCGGTGAAGCCGCCGATCACCAGCTCCTGGGTCGCCTCGCACTTCATTTTCAACCAGTGCGGCGAGCGCCGCGACTCGTACGTCGAATCGCGCCGCTTGGCGATCACGCCCTCCCACCCTTCGCGGCAGGCGTGTTCCCACGGCCGCTGCTCGTCGACGACGGCGACGCGCACGAGCGGCGCGCCCAACGGCAGCGCGTCCAGCAGGGCCCGGCGCTCGACGAGCGGCAAGTCCCGGGTGTCGCGGCCGTCCAGCCACATCACGTCGAAGACGTGGTATCGGGCCGAGTCCCAGGTCAGCTCGCCGTCCAGGATCAGCTCGCCGGGCGGCAGGCGCGCGACGGCGCCGGCGATGGGCGGCAGCTCTTGCGGCAACCGGTTGCGCGAGTACAGCGCGACGTCGTTCCCCCGCTTGAACGACAGCAGCCGGATGCCGTCGATCTTGCGTTCGAAGCTCCAGACCGGCCCTTCGAAGCGCTCGTAGGTCAGCGTGGCCGCCATCGGCTCGATCCAGTCGGGGAAGGCGCCGGCCATCTCAGCGCAGCTTCTGGAACGACGCCGAGAAGAGCGGGTGGGTTGGGCTCTTGCCGACGATCAGGTGGCCGGCGGCGGCCCAGAACACGCGCACCCCCTCGATGGAGGCGGCGGGCGGGAGGTTCCACGTCGTGTCGCCGGTGGCGTTGTCGAACTCGGCCAGCAGCACCAGACGGGCCGGCGCTTTCGCCGGCGATTCGACGAAGGCGACGCTGTGCCCGTCCTTCGACCAGGCGACGGGAGACGCGATCACGGTGCGCCCGCGCCGCGGATAGACCGGCTGGCCGTCGACGGCGACATAGCCCGCCTCCGGCGCCCCGCCCACAAAGGCCAGGTGATCGCCGCCGGCCGAGAACGCGAAGTGACGTCCTTCGCAGCGAATGGGACGGGCCCGCGGGGCGACGGGCTGGATAATGAACAGCCGGCCGGGCGGCGGCGCCGGTTTGTTCGCCGGCGGTGGCGATGCGGCGGGCGGGGGAACGGACGCGACCGCTCGCCGGGCGTCGGGCTTCTTGCTGGACGGACGGGCGTCCGCGCGCGCCGGAGCGGGGGGCGGCGCCCGCTTGGTTGGAGGCGGCTTCGCGGGCGCGGCGCGAGCGGCCGGGGTCTCGGGCGGCGGCGGGGACGCCACCACCTCGTAGACCAGCCGATCCTCCGAGAGAAAACGCAGATCCTTGGGCGGCTCGTCGCTGCCCTTCATGGTGACGGGCCGGAAGGTGGCCTGCAGGCGCCCTTGATTGTCGACGACGACGATCTGAAAACGGCGCGGCCGCGGCCGCCCGCGGCGCGGAGGTTTCGGAGCGCTCGATTCCGCCGGGTCACGCACGAAGGCCAGCCGCAGCATGCCGGGCGAGACCAGCAGGCGCGCGGGATCGACCTTCAGCCGTTCGGCCAGCTTGTTGCGAACGTCGGCCAGCCACCGCTTCTGGTTCACCTCCCGAAATTCCAGGCCGCCCCAGGTCTCGGCGGCCGGCGCGGCGGGGATCGGCCGCCCTTCGATCGCGGGCGCGGTGTCCGCCGGCGCGGTGGCGGCCGGCCCGGCGTCCGCTGGGAAGCCGGTGGAAGGCGCGCCCGGCCGGCTCTTGCCCTCGCCCGCATCGGGCGTGGTGGCGCACGCGCCCGCCAGGACCAGCGCCAGCCAGGCGAGCCGCGGACATCGCATCCTGGTCCGCAATGTTAAGGCGCGATGCGCTCTCGCGAAAGACAATCACGCGCCCGTCCGGCGGCGCGCGACGCGCGTCGGCGTCAATTCCGTCGCTACCGAATCAAGTTGTGCACCAGCGCCGCCAGCGTCCCGGCGTCGAACGGCTTGCTGATGCGCGGGTTCGGCACCTGGCTGAGGAAGTCACGGCTGCGCGCCGAGAAGGCGCCGCCCGACATGAACACCATGCGCTCCGCTTGATCGGGCGCCCGGCGCGCCAGGTCGGCGTGCAGATCCATCCCCGTCATGTCGGGCATGACCAGATCCGTGAAGATGACGTCGTAACGCTCGCCGCCGCCGATGCGTTCGGCGGCTTCGCGCGCGCTGGTCAGGGTGGACACCTCGTGCTGCGTGCCCAGCATGCGGCGCACGACCGCGCCCAGGATCGCCTCGTCGTCGACGACCAGGATGCGGCCGCGGCGCGCGGCGCCCATCGGGACCAGCGGCGGCGTGTGGATGGGCGCCTCCAGCCCCGCCGCCTGCAGCGTGACGCGAAAGCGCGAGCCCTTCCCCTCCTCGCTGTCGACGCTGATCGCCCCGCCCATCTCCGTGATCAGGCGATGGCAGATCGACAGCCCCAGTCCGGTACCCACCCCTTCGGGCTTGGTGGTGAAGAAGGCGTCGAAGATCTTCCCGCGCAGCGCCGCCGGGATGCCGCTGCCGGTGTCGCGCACGTCCACCACCACGCGGCCGTCGCCGGCGCGGGCGGTGGTTATCTCGATCTCGTTGCCGGCCGGGTTGCCCTCGGCGATGGCCTGGGCGGCGTTGACGATCAGGTTCAGGAACACCTGGCCCAGGCGCGATTCGTTGCCCAGCACGGCCGGCACCTCGCCATAGGATTTGGTCACGCGGGCGCGGTTGCGGATCTCGTTCCAGGCGATGCGCACCGACGAATCGAGGATGCGGCGCACGTCGACGGCCCGGCGCTCGGACCCCTCGACGCGCGAGAAGACGCGCACGTCCCTCACGATCTGCCGCACGCGATCGGCGGCCTCGCGGGCGTCGGACAGCGGCTCCTCGATCTCGCGCAGGCGCGACTCCAGCGCTTCCGGCACCGCCGGACGGGCGGTGGCCGCGGCGGGGCCGACGACGTTCGGCTTCGACAGCGCGGCCAGCGACAGCGCCACCAGATCCAGGTTCGCCACCAGCGCCGCCAGCGGGTTGTTGATCTCGTGCGCCACGCCCGCCGCCAGCGTGCCCATCGACACCATGCGATCGCTCACGAACAGACGCTCCTGCATCTTGCGGCGCTCGCCGCGGATGGCGGCCTCGCGCAGCTCGCGCTCGATGGCGGGCACCAGGCGGGCCAGCTTGTCCTTGGGGAGAAAATCCTGGGCCCCGGCGCGCATCGAATCGACCGCATTCTCCTCGGAGATGGTGCCCGACACGATGATGAACGGGATGTCGATCTCCACCTCCTTCAGCACCGCCAGCGCCGCCGTGGCGCTGAACGTGGGCATGGAAAAATCCGACAGCACCAGATCCCAGGGCTGGCCGAGGGCCGTCCGCATGGCCGGCCCGGTGTCGACGCGCAGGTGGGTGACGTCGTATCCGTTCTGCCGCAGGTGCCGCAGCACCAGCGCCTCGTCGTTGGGATCGTCCTCGACCATCAGCAGGCGCAGCGGCCTGCGCTCTGCCGTCTTGCCGTCGGCCGGCGGCTTACCGGACATGCGCCGGCACCCGCCGGTTGAGATCGAGCCAGTACATCCCCAGGTTGTCTTCCACCATCAGGATCTTCGGATTCAAGGACGACCTCCCGAGGGCATCAGCGTGAAAGCGAACGTCGCCCCGCGGCCCACCTCCGACTCCGGCCAGACCGTGCCACCGTGGCGTTCGACGACGCGCTTGACGATGGCCAGGCCGATGCCCGTCCCCTCGAACGCGCTCTGCGCGTGAAAGCGCTGAAAAGGTTGAAAGAGCCGGCTGGCCTTGGCGGCGTCGAACCCCACGCCGTCGTCGCGCACGAAGTAAGCGGGGGACTGGCCACTTCGGGCCGCGCGCATGCCGAACTCGATGGTGGCCGGCGATTTGCCGGCCGTGAACTTCCAGGCGTTGCGCAAGAGGTTCTCGAGCACGATGCGCAGGAGGCGCGGATCGCCCGAGGCCGTGACCTCCGGCTGGATGACGGCGTTGACCTCGCGGCGGCCGTCGTCGGCCTTGAGCTCGGCCATGATCTCGCTGACGATGCCGCTCAGGTCCACCGTCTGCCGGCGCAGCTCGGCCCGGCTCAAGCGCGAAAAATTCAAGAGATCGTCGATGAGCTGGCCCATGCGCTGGGCGGCGTTGCGGATCCGGCGCAGGTAGTCCTTGGCCTGGTCGTCCAGCTTGTCGGCGTGCTCTTCCAGCAAGACCTGGCTGAACCCGTCCAGCGGCCGCAGCGGCGCCCGCAGATCGTGCGACACCGAATAGTTGAACGCCTCCAGATCACCCAGCGTGCGCTTGTGGGCCTCGATCTCCTCGGCCAGCCGGCGGCGGCCGAGATAGAGATCCAGAAACACGCGCACCTTGCTGTAGAGCACCTGCGGGTTGACCGGCTTGAACAGCAGGTCGACGGCGCCGCTGCCGTACCCGCGCAGCACGTTCCCTTCGTTCTCGTTCATGGCGGTCACGAAGATGATCGGCACGTCGCGGGTGCGGGGATTGTCGCGCGCATAGTGCGCCACCTCGAAGCCGTCCATGCCGGGCATCTGCACGTCCAGCAGCATCACCGCGAACTCCCGCCGCAGGAGCTGCTTCAGCGCTTCGTTGCCGCTGGTGGCGCGCACGATCTCGCAGGGCAGCCCGCCGAGCAGCGCCTCCATCACCACCAGGTTGGCCTCGATGTCGTCGACGACCAGAACAGCCGGCTTGGGCGAGGGCGTTGGGGCGGGGGCGGACATTCTAGGCTCCGTATCGGTAGATCCGCTCTCGCTCATTAAAAACGGAGAACTGTTGCCCCCACGCCGGGGCCAGGCGCTCGCTGCTGCCGAGGCAGAGGAAGCCGCCCGGACGCAAGCTCTGGGTGAACTTGCGGACCACCCGCTCGCGCAACGCCGGCTCGAAATAGATGAGCACATTGCGGCAAAAGATAATGTGCATCTCGGCAAAGACATGATCGGAGACCAGGTTGTGCTGAAAGAAAAGGATGTGCCGGCGCAACGACTCGCGCATGGCGAAATGATCGTATGCCGCCCGATGATACTCCTCAAAACGTGCTTTTCCGCCGGCGGAGAGATAATTGGCGGCACACTGATTGATCACGTCAGCCGAATAGACGCCTTCCTTGGCTTGCTCCAGCGCGCGGCTGCTGAGATCGGTGGCGTAGATCTGCGTGCGGTCGTAAATACCCTCTTCGACCAAGACAATCGCTGACGAGAACGCCTCCTCCCCGGACGCACATCCACTGTGCCAGACGTTGAGCAACGGATATGTGCGCAACAGCGGAACCACCTGAGATCGCAGCGCGCGATAGAACGTCGGATCCCTGAACATCTCACTGACCCGAACGGTGAGGTCTTCCAGAACCGTGGCAAACAACTCGGGATCGCCCAGCACGCGGTGTTGCAATTCACCCATGTGCGCCAACCCGGATCGGGCCAGCGCGCCCAGGACGCGCCGCCGGATGGACTGCGACGAGTAGTCCCGCAGGTCGTACCCATAACGGTCATAAATGGCCTGCAGGAACAGTCGGATCTCGATCGCCTCGACGTCCTCTCTGGCGGCCTGGTCGAGCCGATCGCCGACGGCGTCGCGCTCGCTAGACACGCGGCGACGCCTCCTTGTCCAACATTTGAGACAGCATCGCCAGCAATCGATCGGGATCGATCGGCTTCGAGAGATACGCGCTGGCGCCGGCCTCCAGGCACTTCTTCTCGTCCCCCGTCATCGCCTTGGCGGTCAGGGCCACGACCGGCAGAGCGGCGTGCCGGGCCTCTGCCCGGATACGGCGCATGGCTTCATAGCCGTCCATCTCGGGCATCATGATGTCCATCAGCACCGCCTCGACCTCCGGGTGCTGCGCCAGCATGGAGAGCGCGGCGGCGCCGGTATCAGCGGTGAAGACCTCCATCCCCTTGGCCCGCAGCGTGGCCGACAGCGCATAGAGAGCGCGCATGTCGTCGTCGGCAACCAGGATCCTCTTGCCTTGCAACCCGGCGACAACGGCTGGCGCCGCCACCGGCTGCGTCCGGCCGGCCACGCCCTGCTTCATCCGGCGCACGAACATTCGCACCTCGTCGATCAAACGCTCCGTCGAGGCGCCCTCCTTCAACACCACCGCCTCGGTGTACGCCTCCAGCATCTTGACCTCGGCCTTGCTCAGCGCGCGCGCCGTGTACACCACCACCGACGGCGCCGCCGGGCCGCACTGCTCCTGCAGCGATCGCAGCAACTGCAGGCCGTCCATGTCCGGCAGCGACAGATCCAGAATCATGCAGGCGTACCGGTCCTGGCTGACGGCCTGCAACGCGTGGCGCGCGCTGGTGACGTGGTGGACGTTCAGCGACAGCGCTTCCAGCCGGCGCTGCAACGATTCGCCCGTCACCACGTCGTCCTCGACCACCAGGATGCGGGGCGGGCGTTCGGTCTTCTTGGGCACCAGCGCGGCGATCACCTGATCCAGCTCTTGATGGCTGGTCGGCTTCGACAGGTAGCCGACGGCGCCCAGCGCCAGCCCGCGCTCCGCCGCGTCCAGCGCGGAGACGAAGTGGACCGGAATGGTGGCGGTCTCGGGATCGGCGCGCAGCGCCTGCATGACCGTCCAGCCGTCGATGTCGGGCAGGCGGACGTCGAGGATGATCCCGCGCGGCTTGTGCTGCTTGGCCAGGCGCAAGCCCTCCTGCCCGGTGTTCGCCACCAGGCAGCCGAGCCCCTGGTCGCGGATGATGTCGCCGAACGCCGCCGAGAACACCTTGTCGTCCTCGATCAGCAGCAGGGTCGCCCCGGCGTCGAAGCCGCCGGGCGCGGAGACGTCCGCCGGCTCCGCGGATGGAGGCGCGCCGGTGGGCAGGGAAGCGCGGGCGCCGTCGCCGAGCGGGGCGACCGGGCGGGCGCGCAGCACGGCGTCCGTGCGCGCGGGCGGCGGAAGCTCCGGCAGGACGAGGGTGAACGTGCTCCCCTGGCCGGGGGCGCTCTGCAAGGTCAGCGTGCCGCCCAGCAACTCGGCCAGCTCGCGCGAGATGGCCAGCCCCAGCCCGGTGCCGCCGTACCGGCGATCGGTGGCCGCGTCGACCTGCTCGAACGGCGCGAACACGCGCTGTTGATCGACGGGCGCGATCCCGAGCCCGGTGTCGACGACCGAGAAGGCGAGCGCGCGATCGGGCGACACGGCGGGCGGCAGCTGCCCGCCCGCCGCACCGGCGGCGGCAGGCCGACTCACGCGCATGCTGACCGAGCCCCGGGACGTGAACTTGATGGCGTTGCCGAGCAGGTTCTTGAGGATCTGCTCCAGCCGCCGCCGATCGGTGTTCAGCGCCGCGGGCAGGCCGGCGTCCATCGACGTCGAGAAGTCCAGGTTCTTCTCGCGCGCCAGCGGCTCGAACACGCGCGACAGGTGCTCGACGACCGGCTGCAAGGCGAACGGCTCGTTGCGCACCTCCTGCTTGCCGGATTCGATCTTCGCGAGATCCAGCACCTGATTGATGAGGGCCAGCAGATCCTTGCCGGCGGCGTGGATGGTCTTGCTGAACTCGACCTGCTTGTCGGTCAGGTTGCCGGCCGCGTTCTCGGCCAGCAGGTTCGACAGCAGCAGCATGCTGTTCAGCGGCGTGCGCAGCTCGTGCGACATGTTGGCCAGGAACTGCGACTTGTACGAGCTGACGGTGGTCAGCTCGGCCGCCTTGTGCTCGAGGCGGGCGCGGGCGTCCACGAGCTCGAAGTTGCGCGCCTCGAGAGCCTGCCGCTGCTCCTCCAGCTCCTTGGCGCGCAGGCCCAGCTCGACGTTGGTCTGGCGCAGCTCGTCCTGCTGCGACTGCAGCTCCTCGTTGATCGAGCGCAGCTCCTCCTCCTGCGTCGACAGCCGCTCGGCCTGGCGCTGCGTCTCGGCCAGCAGCTCGCGCGTGGCCGCCCGCGAGCGCGCGCCGTCGAGCGCGATGGCGATCGTGTCCCGCGCCAGCAGCAGCAGGTCGGCGTCGGCCACCGTCCAGGCGCGGAACATCGCCAGCTCCAGCACCGCGATCACCCTCCCCTCGCGCGCGATCGGCTGCAGGACCAGCGTGGCGGGCACGGCCTGGCCCAGGCCCGAGCGCACGAGCAGGTACTCCGGCGGCGGCTTGTCCACCACCGTCAACTCGGCGGCCAGCGCCGCCTGTCCCACCAAACCCTCGGCCTTGCCGAACGACGGCCGGGCGTCGCCGCCGCCGTCGCCGGGCACGATCGCGTACTGCCCCGACAGCGCCCAGCCGCCGTCGGCGCGCACGGTGTAGAGCGCGCCGGCCGGCGCGCCGAGATAGCGGCAGAGGAACGACGTCGCGCGATCGGCGATGTCCTTCACCTCCAGCTCGCCGCGGATCTCCTCGACCAGCCCGGCCTGGCCCGTCTTCCACCAGTCGGATTTCTCGCGCTCGGCCTGCAGGCGCAGCAGGCTGTCCGCCATCTTGTTGGCCTGCCGCGCGACCTCGCTCAGCTCGTCGCTGCCGGAGACCGGGATCGGCGGCGCGAACTCGCCTCTGCCGAAACGGTTCAAGCCGGCCGTCAGCTGGGCCAGGGTCCCGAGCACGCCCCGGCTCAGCTGCACGGACAGCAGCACCACCACCAGCAGGCAGACGACGATGATGCCCAGGCGCTCCCGGGTGGCGACCGCTTGCGCCCGTGACGCCACCGCGAACGCCGCCGCCAGCTGGCTGCGGTCGAACGCGGTGGTCTCCTTCATCACGCGGGCCGCGAACGCCTGCTTGCTCTGCATGGAGCTCATCCAGCGCACCAGCGCCTCGCCGGTCTCGCCGCCGATGATGCGCTTCGAGACGTCATACGCAGCGGCGTAATAGTCCTCGATCGCGCCGCGCAACATCGCCGACTGCACCGGGTCGGCGATGTCGCGGGCCGCGGCCAGCTGGCCGAGCAAGGTGTCCTTGGTCGCGCGCGTCGCCTCCAGGAGATCCCCGTCGCGCGCCGCCACCGCGTCCTGCAGCCCGCGCTGCAGGTGCTCGAACTGGCTCTCCAGACGCGGGCCCAGCTCCAGCCGCGGCAGGTAGCGGCTCTCGATCTCGCCCAGCTGGTCCTGGGTCCGGTTGGAGATCCGCGTGCTGCTGACCAGGAGAGCCACGAACGCCAGTCCGGCCGTGGCGACGATGGCGATCAAGCGGTTGCGAAACGACAGACGCATCGGGCAGCGGCTTATTTGATGGTCACGACCTTCACGCGATCGACGTCGGCGGCGCCTGAAACATACCCGATGCCGCCGGGGAAGCGCAGGACATAGGCGATGACGTCCTCGTCGCGATCCAGCTCGGGCGGGGGGACGTCGCGCCCGGAGAACACCAGCTGCTGCCAGTAGCTCTTCACCGCGGGCACCGATCGCCGGATCACCTCCTCCGAGAAGCGCGCGCGGGCCAGCGATTCGGCGGAGAGATCGACGGGGTGAACCGATTCACCGTCGGGCCAGCGGGTGATCTTCTTCAGGAAGGCGTCGGCCACGAATCTTCGATCGACGCCCGTGGCGTCGTTCTTAGGGTTGACGATCAGCCGGTAAGTCGGAGGCGACGCCGCCAGCGGGCGCGACGCGCCGAGGGCACCAGCCAGCGCCGCCGCCAGCAGGGGAAGGATCCAACGGAGTTGAAATCGCCGCATCGCTGCCACCGACCGCTCTTCAGAAGTACGCGGTCGTCTTGAGGAGAAAAACCAGCCAGTCCTGATCCAACTTGTACAAGTCCGCCGGGACCACGCCGTTGAGAGCGGGATCCAGCGCCGCTGCGTTGTGCATGTAGTGCTCTTCCAGCTTGACCAGCCAGTGGGCGTTGATGTCGAAGCGGAACGTCAGCGCCCAGTCGTGCTGGTTGGCGGCCACGCCGTCCGGGTGGTCGGCGTCTTTCACCAGCAACGAGTAATACGCCGACGCCTCGAACCAGCGAGCGAACCGGTACCCGGCGAGAACGTAGAACCGTTCACTGGTGACATTGCCCATGGAGGGAGAGAGCTTGTCGTTGCTGCTCTCGGCACTCGACCGCCACCTTCCGTATTCGGCGGCCAGCAACAGATCGTGGGCCGCGTACTCCACTGAACTGACCCACAGGGAGGCAGGGATCTGATAGGTGAAGGGCATCATCGCCGCCGTGACGTTGAGATCGAGGCGCAACCACTGCGCGCTGCCCCCGACACGCAGGCCCTCGACCGGCGTCTCCCAAAGCAGGCGCCCGCCCACCACGTACGGGGTCTCGACCGCGGTGATCTGGAGCGGCGAGCCCGCCTGCGCGGGGATGTCGACCTCTACCGCCCCGCCGTAAAGACGATATTCCAGCGCCCCGGCGTTGCCCATGCGCACGTACCCATAGAGCTCGCCGCCACTCTGGGCGAGCAAGAAGTCGCGGGACGACAGCGGGTAAATCGACTGTGGCAGCAGGATCGGCGTGCGGGCGGCGTCGACGTCGTTGATCTCGTTGTAAAGACCGAACGGCAATTTCACGCGGCCCCCCCGGAACCCCAGCCAGTCGCGCCAGCGATAGTCGAAATAGAACCAGTCAGCCTTGGCGCTGAAGTTGCCCGTGGTCCCCAATCGGCGGGCAAAAAGCTGAAACCCGAGCCGCAATTTGTCGGTCGGCTGGGTGGTGAAATTAAGCCCCATCTCGGTGAAGTCGAAGCTGCCGCGGTCGGAATTGACGAGATAATTGTAGTGCGTCGACTTGATCGCCCCCTGGCTGACGAAGCCGTGAATGTCCACGGCCGGCAGCCCGCCGCCGTCGGGCCTGTCGGCGGCGGCAGCCGCGCCCGGCGGCCCGGTCGCGACCATCATCGCGCCAGCAAAGACCAACATCCTCGATATCCGAGGAAGCAACCTCGCGATTGCGGCCGGCGCACCCCTCTCACCGAGGATTCGCACAGTGTGCACGCGGCATCGTTGCATTCAAAGTGTCCCGAGGTCAACGAACTACGAAGGTCGCGATCGCGATTCGGTGCCGAGCAGCCTATGGCGGCGCCGAGGAAGTACTCGCCAGGGCCGCCGCCGGAGCGGCTGGATCGCGCGGCCGGCTGCTGAAGATGTCCTCGTCGAGCGATCGCCGGGCCCACAGCATCTCCCACAACGTCGTGGTCATCGATCCTCCCATCGCCACCAGTGCCAGCAAGAACAGCGACACCGCCACGATCGTCGGCACCAGCGGGGTGCGCGCGGCGATGAACAGCATGGCGCTGGAACCGAGGAAACCCAGCAGCGAGACCACCGACAGCACCACTCCTGTGTGCAGGACGCGCGAGCGCGCCGACAGCATCGCCACTTGCCGCTCGATGCTGAGCGCGCGCGGCGATCCCTTGGTCTCGCGGCGCAGTTCGGCGTTGAGCCCCCGCACGCGAGAGGACAGCGAGTCGAGTCGGCCCTGCAGGTTAGCCCAGTAGATGGTGGCGCTGGTCAGCGCCACGCCGGGCGCCAGCGCCGAAACGATCGCGGACGTGTCAACCACGGCTCATTTGACAACGGCGCGGCGGCGCGGGCCAATTTCCCGCGATTTTGAAGGCGCGATCCGGGTCGCGCGTCCAACCGATGACCCGCGGACGATTCATGGGTTAGCTTTCAGCGGTCGCTTGCGTCCCCCCCGGTCGGTCGCCCGGCACGATCGGCCCATCTGCCGACAAAGCCCCTTGCCGGGTCTGCCAACTCCAAGGAAACATGAAAACCTCCAGATTCAGGATCGGACTCGGCGCGGTGGCCGTGCTGGCCGTGGTGGGCGGCCTCGCTGCCTGGCGCGCCACCCGCAAGGCGCCGGTCCGGTTTGAAACTGTCACCATCGACCGCGGCTCCATCCTGGCCAAGGTGACCGCCACCGGAACGCTGTCCGCGCTGGTCACCGTGCAGGTGGGCAGCCAGGTCTCCGGGCGCATCAGCGAGATCCGTGTCGATTTCAACTCGCCCGTGACCAAGGGTCAGGTGATCGCCAAGATCGACCCGGAGCTGTTCCAGGCGGCGATGGCCCAGGCAGAGGCCAACGACGTCGCCGCGCGCGGGAACCTGGCCAAGCTGCGCGCGCGCGCCGACGACGCCAAGGTCCAGCTGACGCGCGCCGAGGAGCTGGCCCGCCGCAAGGTGATCGCGGACGCCGACCGCGACACCGCCCGCGCCAACGCCAAGGCCGCCGACGGCGACGTGGTGGCCGCCGAAGGGCAGGTCGAGCAAACCCGCGCCAGCCTGATCCAGGCCCGTGTCAACCTGGCCTACACCACGATCAAGTCGCCCATCACCGGCGTGGTCATCTCCCGCAGCGTCGACGTCGGGCAGACGGTGGCGGCGTCGCTGGCGGCGCCCACCCTGTTCGTGATCGCGCAGGACCTGGGGAAGATGCAGGTCGACACCAGCGTCGCGGAGGCCGACATCGGCAAGCTGCACGCCGGCCTGCCGGCGACGTTCACCGTCGACGCCTTCCCGGCGCGCAAGTTCAAGGGCGTGATCCGCCAGATCCGCAACGCGCCCCAGACCCTGCAGAACGTGGTCACCTATGACGCCGTGGTCGACGTCGACAACGCAGGTCTGGATCTGCGCCCCGGCATGACGGCGACGGTGACCTTCGTCTTCGATCAGAAGGACGACGTCCTGCGCGTGGCCAACGCCGCCCTGCGCTTTCAGGCGCCGTCCGAGATGCAGCGCGCGGCCGGTGGCAGCACCGGTGGCGGCGCGGGCGGCGGCGGCCCCGGCGGGCGCGGCGGGGGCGCCTGGGCGGCCACCGGCGGCGGTGGCGGCGGCGGCGGCGGCCGGCGGCAGCGTCCTGACGGCGAGCCGTCGAACCGCCGCACGCTGTGGATCCTGCGCGGCGAGAACCCCGCCTCGTTTTCGGTGCAGACCGGCCTCTCCGACGGCGTGGAGACGGAGATCGACTCGCGCGACATTCAACCCGGCGATCGCGCCATCACCGACGCCATCGGCTTCGACAGCAAGGGCGGGAGCGGCGGCCCCGGTGGCGGCGCGGCCCCCTTCCGCCGCATGTTCTAGGCGCGCTGGACGCTCCTCCGATGATCGACCCCGCCGCTTCGATGATTCAGGTTCACGACGTCACCAAGGTGTACAAGATGGGCGACGTCGAGGTGCACGCCCTGCGCGGGGTGACGCTGGCGATCGGCGCCGGCGAGTTCGTGGCGGTGATGGGCGCGTCGGGATCGGGAAAGTCGACGCTGATGAACGTGCTCGGCTGCCTGGACAAGCCGACGACCGGCGGTTACCGGCTGGACGGGCACGAGGTCTCGGGCCTGGACTCCGATCATCTTGCGCGCATCCGCAACCGGACGCTGGGCTTCGTGTTCCAGAGCTTCAACCTGCTGTCCCGCACCAGCGCTCTCGAGAACGTCGAGCTGCCGCTGGTCTATTCGGACGTCGCCACCGCCGAGCGCGAGCGCCGCGCGCGCGCCGCCCTGGAGCGCGTGGGCCTGGGCGAGCGCCTGCACCACCACCCGAACCAGATGTCGGGTGGCCAGCAACAGCGCGTGGCCATCGCCCGCGCGCTGGTCACGGAGCCGAAGGTCATCCTGGCCGACGAGCCGACCGGCAACCTGGATTCGGTGACCAGCATCGAGGTGATGGCCCTGCTGCAGGAGCTGTGGCGATCGGGGATCACCGTCCTGCTGGTCACGCACGAGCCCGACGTGGCCGCCTTCGCCGGGCGTGTGATCGTCATGAAGGACGGCCGCGTGCGATCGGACGAGCGGCAGAAGCCAAATCCGGCGGTCGACGCCTTGCGAGCGGCGCGGACCGCGGCCCAAGCAGAGGCAGAACAAGAGGCAGCGCAAGAAGCAGCCAGCCAGGCGGCGGCCGGGGCCGCGAAGGAGAGCGCATGAACGTGCTGCAGACGGTGCGGGTGTCGGCGCGGGCCCTGACCCGCAACAAGCTGCGATCGTTTCTCACCACGCTGGGGATCATCATCGGCGTGGCGGCGGTGATCGCCATGGTGGCGATCGGCGAGGGCGCCAAGTCCCAGGTCGAGCAGCAGTTCGCGTCGATGGGATCGAACCTGCTGGTGGTCATGTCGGGCTCGACCAGCTCGGGCGGCGCGCGCGGCGGGTTCGGATCGATGCCGACGCTGACCTGGGACGATCTGAAGTCGATCGAGAGCGAGCTCGCCACCGTGCGCTACGCGGCGCCCAACCTGCGCACCAACGCGCAGATCATCAGCGAGGAGCAGAACTGGACCACCGGCGTGACCGGCACGACGCCCGAGTTCTTCCAGATCCGCAGCTGGGCCCTGGCGCAGGGATCGATGTTCAGCTCGTCGGACATCGAGGGCAACACCAAGGTGGTCCTGCTGGGCTCGACCGTGGTCGACAAGCTGTTCGGCGCCGGGTCCAACCCCGTCGGCCAGCGCGTGCGCATCCGCAACATTCCGTTCCAGGTGTCCGGCGTGCTGGCCAGCAAGGGGCAGTCGCCGATGGGCCAGGACTATGACGATGGGGTCTTCATCCCGTACACGACGTACCAGACGAAGATCCAGGGCGGCCTGCAGAAGTACATTCCCGGCGTCATCCTGGTCAGCGCCACCTCCGCCGACGCCACCGCCCGCGCCGAGACGCAGATCTCCGGCCTGCTGCGCGAGCGGCACCACATCCAGCGCGGCAGCGAGGATGATTTTTCGATCCGCAACCTGACCGAGATGGCCAACGCCCAGCAGGAGGGGACCAAGACGCTGACCACGCTGCTGGCCAGCATCGCCGCGGTGTCGCTGCTGGTGGGCGGCATCGGGATCATGAACATCATGCTGGTCAGCGTGACCGAGCGGACCCGCGAGATCGGCGTGCGGATGGCGATCGGCGCGCGGCCGATGGACATCTTGACCCAGTTCCTGGTCGAGGCGATTACGTTGGCCCTGGCAGGCGGTTGCATCGGCGTGGGC
>DATKEU010000541.1:0-11903 GCA_035544495.1 Polyangia bacterium
TGCTGCTGCTGGCGCGCGAGGATCCCGCCTGGCGGCCGCCGCCGGCGATCGCGTTCCTGCACGAGGACGCCTTCGCCAAGCGGATGCCGAAGAAGGGGCTCATCACCAAGCGCGAGGTGCGCCTGCTGTCGCTGGCGGCGATGCACCTGCGCCGGGACAGCGTGGTCTGGGACGTCGGCGCCGGCTCCGGGTCGGTCTCCGTCGAGGCGGCGATGCTGGCACCGGAGGGGCGCGTCTATGCCGTGGAGGTCGATCCGGAGGGCGTCGAGATCTGCCGCGACAACCTGCGCACGCACGCGGTCGACAACGTGCGCGTCGTGGCCGGGCGCGCGCCCGAGGCGCTGGCCGAGCTGGAACCGCCCGACGCCGTCTTCGTCGGCGGCAGCAAGGGGAGCATGGAGGAGATCATCGACGTGGCGCTGGATCGCTTGAAGGTGGGTGGCCGGCTGGTGGTCAACGCCATCACGCTGGAGAACGGCGGCGAGGCGTACCAGACGCTGCGGCGGCGCGGCCTGATGCCGGAGGTGACGCTGCTGCAGGTCTCGCGCGGCGAGCCGCTGGCGCGTTACCTGCGCTACGAGGCGCAGAACCCGATCCAGATCTTCGCGGTGACCAAACCGGCGCCGGGCCCCGTCGGCGAGGCGGCGGCGCCGTGAGCGCGATCCTCTACGGCGTGGGCGCCGGGCCGGGCGCGCCCGATCTGCTGACGGTGCGGGCCGTGAACGTGCTCCGCGCGGCCGACGTGCTGGCGCTGCCGCGCGCGAACGACTTCGGCGCGTCGGTGGCCTGGTCGATCGTCAAGCCGGCCGTCGGCGAGATCGCCGGCCAGGAGCGCCTGTTCCTGACCTTCCCGATGAACAAGGATCCAGAGCGCCTGCGCCCGGCCTGGGACAAGGCCTTCGCCGCCATCGGCGCGCGCCTGCAGGCCGGTAAGTCGGTGGCCTTCGTGACCGAGGGCGATCCCTTCGTCTACAGCACGTTCATCTACCTGGCGCGCGAGGCCCCGCGCCGCTGGCCGGAGGTGCCGGTGCAGGTGATCCCCGGCGTCTCGTCTATCACCGCGGTGCCGTCGGTGATCGGCGTGCCGCTGGCGGATGGCCAGGAACGCGTGGCCGTGGTGCCGGCGAACTACGGCGTCGACGATCTGGTGGGCGTGCTGCAGGCGTTCGACACGGTCGTGCTGATGAAGATCGGCAGCGAGATGCCCAACGTACTGGCGGCGCTGGAGCGGACGGGCCTGGTCGATCGGGCGGTCTACGTCTCGAAGGCGACCATGGCGGAGGAGCGCGTCGAGCGCGACCTGCGGCGCGCGCAGTCGGCCTACGGCGATTGCTTCGGCATGGTGGTGGTGGCGCGCAAGGAGCGCAGCGGCGTCCTGGCCGGCGAGGCGGCCCCGGTGGCGCGCGGGGCGGTGCGGCCGGTGGGCCGCGCGGGGGGCGCGTCGTGAGCGCGCCGGTCTCGCGCAAGCCATTCGCGATATACGCCATCACCCGGCACGGCATCGGCATCGCGCGGCGCCTGCTCGACGGCCGGCTGCCGGGCGCGGATCTCTACGTCTCCGAGAAGCTGGCCGCCCAGGCGCCGCCCGAGGCGCGCGCGCTGGCGCTGCCGATGGGCCCGACGCTGGCCGAGACCTGGCTTGGCTATGACTGTCACGTCTTCATCATCAGCGTCGGCGCGGTGGTGCGGATGGTGGCGCCGCTGTTGAAAAACAAGAAGGTCGACCCGGCGGTGCTGTGCATCGACGACGCCGCGCGCTTCACCATCTGCGTGCTGTCCGGGCACGTCGGGCGCGGCAACGCGTTCACCGAGCGCGTGGCGGGCGCGCTCGGCAATCAGGCGGTGATCACCACGGCGTCGGACGCCATCGGCACGCTGACCGTCGACATCCTGGGGCGCGAGCTCGGCTGGACGCTGGACGATCCCGATCGCAACGTCACCGCCGGATGCGCCGCCGTCGTCAACGCGGCGCCGGTGATGTTCGTGCAAGAGGCGGGCGAGCCGCATTTCTGGCCGCTGGACCAGGCGCTGCCGCCGGGCGTGGCGTACACGACCGCGCTGGACGGCGTCGATCCGGAGGCGTTCGAGCTGTTGCTGATCTGCAGCGACCGCGACGTGCAGGCCAGCCACCCGCGCCACTTCCAGCGGGCCGTCGTCTACCGCCCGCGCACGCTGGTGCTGGGGATCGGCTGCGATCGCGACACGCCGTCCGCGCTGATGGAGCGCGGGGTCGACCACCTGCTCGCGCGGCATGGGCTGTCGCCGAAAGCGGTGGCGGCGGTGGCGACGATCGACAAGAAGAAGGACGAGACCGCGATCCTGGCGCTGTGCGCGCGGCGTGCCTGGATGCTGCGTACCTTCGAGGCCGCCGCGCTGGACGCGGCGCCCGGGATCGAGAACCCGTCGGCGACGGTGCAGCGCCACGTCGGCACCCGCGGCGTCGCCGAGCCAGCGGCGCTGCTGGCGGCGGGCGCGCCGTCGCTGCTGGTGCCCAAGCAGATCTACACCGAGGACGGGGCCGGGCGCTCGATGACGCTGGCGGTGGCGCGCATCCCGTTTCCGCCGCGGGCGGCGGCCGCCGTGACCGGAGGTGTCGCGTGACGGAGAACGAATCGGCCGCGGCGCCGGCGCGCCCGCGCGGCGTCCTGTCGGTGGTGGGGATCGGCCCGGGCGCGCGCCAGCACACCACGCCGGCGGCGCTGGAGGCGATCGCCGCCGCCCGCGTCGTCGTCGGGTACACGACGTACATCAGGCTGGTGCGGCCGCTGCTCGACGGCAAGGAGATCATCAAGACCGGCATGACCGAGGAGATCGGCCGCGCCCGGGCCGCCGTCGAGCGGGCGCGCGCCGGCGAGAACGTGGCCCTGATCTCGTCGGGCGACGCCGGCATCTACGGCATGGCGGGCCTGGTTTTTCAGGTGCTGCAAGACATCGGGTGGACGCGCGATCAGTCGCCCGAGCTGCGCATCGTCCCGGGCATCACCGCGCTGTCGTCGTGCGCGTCGCTGCTGGGGGCGCCGCTGGTGCACGACTTCTGTTCGATCTCGCTGTCGGATCTGCTGACGCCCTGGCCGACGATCGTCCGCCGCATCGAGTGCGCCGCCGCCGCCGACTTCGTCATCGGCCTTTACAACCCGGCCAGCGGCCGTCGCACGCGCCAGATCGTCGAGGCGCAGGCGATCATCCGCCGCCACCGCAAGGGCGCCACGCCGGTCGGCCTGGTCAAGAGCGCCTACCGCGCGCTGCAGGACGTGATCGTCTCCGATCTGGATCATTTCCTCGACTACGAGATCGGCATGCTGACCACGGTGATCGTCGGCTCGACGAACACGTTTCTCTTCGACGGACACATGGTCACGCCGCGCGGCTACACCAACAAGTACGGCTGGGACGGCCAGTTGGTGCCGGGACAGACGCCTGGCCGATCGCTGGTGGTGGCCGCGCCGGCGCCCGCGCCGCCGCCACCAGAAGGGGGCGAGTGATGGCGCGCGTGGCGCGGCTCGGAGGCGCGATCCTGGTCCAGGCGGACGAGGGCGGCGGCTACTTCCTGGTCGGCAACACCAAGCGGCCGTGCGACTGGGCGCGCGAGGGCTTCGCCGTGCCGCCGGAGATCGACGCCTTGGCGCGCCCCTTCACGGCGCTGGCGCCCCTGACGCGCGGCGCGCCCGTGACGCTGACGCCTCCGGTTCTGGTGCTGCGGGCCGACGGCGCGGCGGCGGCCGAGCTGCTGGCGCGTCGGTTCCTGATCGAACGCAACGGCGCCGTCAGCGATCGGTTGTGGCGCCTGGTGATCCAGCCGGAAGGCGACGATGGCCCGCCGCCGGCGGCGCTCGTCGACGCCGCCTGGCTGGAGGCGATGCCGGCGCCGATCTGGCAGATCGTGCGCGACACCGTCCTGCGGTGCGTGTGAGGGGAGGGCGGCGGTGCGCGTCTACGTAATCGGCGCCGGCCCCGGCGATCCCCGCCTGCTGACGTTGCGGGGCGCGGAGCTCATCGCCGCGTGCCCGGTCGTGCTTTACACGGGCTCGCTGGTCCCCGCGGAGGTGATCGCCCCCGCCCGGCCCGGCGCGCGCGTGCTCGATTCGTCGGGGATGACGCTGGAGGAGATCGTCGCCGTGATGGTGGAGGCGCGCGACGCCGGCCAGGACGTGGCGCGCGTCCACACCGGCGATCCGCTCATCTTCGGCTCGACGGCGGAGCAGCTGCGCCGCCTGGACCAGCTGGGGATCGCGTGGGAGATCGTCCCCGGCGTCTCGTCGTTCACGGCGGCGGCGGCGGCGCTGGGGCGCGAGCTGACGCTGCCGGAGCTGTCGCAGACCGTGATCCTGACGCGCGCCGAGGGGCGCACGCCGATGCCGGCCGGCGAGAAGCTGGCCGATCTCGGCCGGCACGGCGCCACCATGGCGCTGTTCCTGAGCATCACGCTCGTCGACGATGTGGTGGCGGCGCTGGCGCCGGCCTACGGCGCCGACTGCCCGGCGGCGGTCGTGCACAAGGCGAGCTGCCCCGATCAGATCGTCGTCACCGGAACGCTGGCCGACATCGCCGGCAAGGCGAAGGCGGCCGGGATCCGCAGCCAGGCGATGATCCTCGTCGGTCGGGTCTTGACCGCCACCGACTTCGCGGCGTCGCGCCTCTACGATCCCAGCTTCAGCCACGGTTACCGCAAGGCCCGGCGCGAGGGCGCGCCCGAACATTCGCGGCGCGGGCGGCGACCGCCTGCCGCTGCGACGACGAGCGCGCCCGGGCAGGTCGAGCCGTCACCGGAGAAGCCACCCGGGCTGCTGCTGGTCTACACGGGGCACGGCAAAGGCAAGACGACGGCCGCGCTGGGGCTCGTATTCCGGGCGCTCGGCCGCGGCCAGCGCGTGGCGGTGGTGCAGTTCATCAAGGGGAAATGGAAGACCGGCGAGCGCCTGTTCGCCGAATCGATCCCCGGTCTCACGTTCCGGGTGATGGGCCAGGGGTTCACCTGGGACAGCGACGACCTGTCGCGCGACCGGCGCGCCGCCGAGGCCGCCTGGGCGGAGGGGAAGGCGCTGGCGCTGGGTGGCGGGCACGACGTGGTGGTCCTCGACGAGCTGACGTACGCCATCAACTATGGCTTCGTGCCGCTGGACGACGTGCTGGAGGTCAGCCGGGCCGCGCGCGCCGCCGGCGTCAGCGTCGTCGTCACCGGGCGCAACGCCCCCGACGCGCTGGTGACCGCCGCCGATCTGGTCACCGACATGAAGTCGGTCAAGCACCCGTTCCAGCAGGGCCAGCGCGCGCGCGCGGGGATCGACTACTGATGGCGGCGGCGGGTGAGGCACGCGCGCTGCCGCGGCTGGTGATCGCCGGAACCGCCAGCGGCGCCGGCAAGACGACGGTGGCGGTGGCGCTGGCGCGGGCGTTGCGAGCGCGCGGCCTGCGCGTGGCGGTGTTCAAATGCGGCCCCGACTACCTGGACCCGACGTACCTGGCGCGGGCGGCGGGCGCGACCTGCCACAACCTGGACGGCTGGATGATGGGGCGCGACGCGGTCCGGGCCACGTTCGCGCGCGCGGCGGCCGGTGCCGACGTCGCCGTCATCGAAGGCGTGATGGGCCTCTTCGACGGCGCGTCGCCCACCTCCGAGCAGGGCTCGACCGCCGAGATCGCCAAGTGGCTGGAGGCGCCGGTCGTCCTGTGCGTCGACGCCGGCGGCATGGCGCGCACGCTGGCGGCGATCGTCGACGGCTGCGTGCGGTTCGATCCCGTGTTGCGCGTCGCCGGCGTGGTGTGCAATCGCATCGGTGGCCGCGGCCACCTGCAGCTGCTCGGCAAGGCGCTGGAGGCGGCGCGCCTGCCGGTGGCGCTGCTGGGTGGTTTCCCGGTGCGCGCCGAGCTCGCGTTTCCCGAGCGCCATCTGGGCCTGCGCACCGCCGACGACGGGGCGATCGCCGAGGACACCTTCGCGGCGTGGGGCGCGCAAGCGGAGCAGTGCCTGGACGTCGACGGCGCGCTGGTGGTGGCGCGGTCCGCGGCGCCGCTGGCCGACGATGGCCGGGCGATGGACGCGCTTCCGCCCGCCGGCGCGCCCCGCTGCCGCATCGGTCTGGCGATGGACGCAGCCTTTCACTTCTATTACGAGGACAACCTGCGGCGCCTGCGCGAGCTCGGCGCCACGCTGGTTCCGTTCTCGCCGATCGCCGATGGGGCGCTGCCCGCCGTCGACGGTCTCTATCTCGGGGGTGGCTATCCGGAGGCGCACGCGGCGGCGCTGGCGGACAACCGCGCGATGCGCGCCGCGGTGGCCGCCCACGCCGCCGCCGGAAGGCCGATCTATGCGGAGTGCGGCGGCTTCATGTACCTGTGCGCCGGCATCCGCACCGCCGACGGCGCCCGCCACCCGATGGTCGGTCTCTTCCCAGCGGACGCGGTCATGGCCGATCGCCTGCAGGCCCTCGGCTACGTCGAGGTGGAGACGCAGGCGCCGTCGATCCTCGGGCCGGCCGGGCTGCGCTTTCGCGGCCATCAGTTTCGTTATTCGTCACTGCAGGGCATGCCGGCGGAGCGCGGCGGCGCCTACCGCCTGCGCATTCGCCGCGGCGATGGTGTCGAAAGCGAGGGTCACACCACAGGCCCGGGCGGCGGCGACGGCGACGGGATCCCGAACGTGCTCGGCTCGTACGTGCACGCCCACTGGGCGTCCAATCCGCTGGTGGCGGAAGGCTTCGTCGCCGCCTGCGCCCGCGCCGCAACGCCGCCATGAGCGCCCGCACGTTGATGGTGCAGGGGACGGCCTCCTCCGCCGGCAAGAGCCTGATGGTGACCGCGCTGTGCCGGCTGTTCGCCCGCCAGGGTTTGCGCGTGGCGCCGTTCAAGTCGCAGAACATGGCGCTGAACGCCTATGTCACGCCGGACGGCGGCGAGATCGGGCGCGCCCAGGCCGTGCAGGCCGAGGCAGCCGGCGCGCCCCTGACCGTCGACATGAACCCCATCCTGCTCAAGCCCGAAGGGAACCACCGGTCGCAGGTGGTCGTGCTGGGCAAGGCCACGGGCAGCCTGAGCGCGGCCGAGTACCACGCGCGCAAGCGCGAGCTTTCGGCGATCGTCGCCGCCAGCCTGCAGCGCCTGCGCGCCGCCTACGACCTGGTGATCATCGAGGGGGCGGGCAGCCCGGCGGAGATCAACCTCAACGACCGCGAGATCGTGAACATGCACGTCGCGCGCCTTGCCGACGCGCCGGTGCTGCTGGTGGGCGACATCGATCGCGGCGGTGTCTTCGCCGCGCTGGTCGGCACGATGGAGCTCATCGACGCCGCGGATCGCGCCCGCGTCGCCGGCTTCATCATCAACAAGTTTCGCGGCGATCTGTCGCTGCTGGAGAGCGGCCTTCGCGCCCTGACCGCCCGCACGGGCGTGCCAGTGCTGGGCGTGGTCCCTTACATCGATCGGCTGGCCATCGCCGACGAGGATTCGCTGTCGCTGGACGATCGCCGGCGCGCCCACGCCGCCGCCGATCGCGCCGCGCCGGCACCCGCGCCGGCCGCCGCGCCGCCGGTCACCGTCGCCGTCATTCGCCTGCCGCGCATCTCGAACCACGACGAGTTCCTGCCGCTGGAGCTGGAGCCCGGCGTGCGCCTGCGCTTCGTCGACGATCCGGCGGAGGTTCGCGCCGCCGACCTGGTGATCCTCCCCGGTTCGAAGAGCACGGTCTCCGATCTCGCCTGGCTGCGCGAGCACGGGCTGGCGGGCGCCATCGCCGTGCGCGCCGGTCGCGGCGCTCCCGTACTGGGGATCTGCGGCGGCTGCCAGATGCTGGGCCTGGCCATCGACGATCCCGAGGGTGTCGAGTCGGCGGAGCGGAGCGTGCCTGGTCTGGGCCTGTTGCCGTTCCGCACGCGTTTTCGCCGCGAGAAGACCGTCGCGCAGGTGCGGGCCCGGCCGCTGACGCCCAGCTTTCTCGACACCGGTCTGCCCGCAGAGACCTTGCTCGCCGGTTACGAGATTCACGCCGGCGTCCTGGAGCCGCTGGCCGGTGCGCGCCCTGCCTATCGCCTGTGCCAGCGAAACGAACGCTCCTCCGACAGCGACGACGGCGCCGTCGATCGTGACGGCGTGGTGGTCGGCACGCTGATCCACGGTCTCCTCGAGAACGCCGCTCTGCGGGCGGCCCTGGTCGCCAACTTCCGCGCGCGGATCACCGGCACCGCTGGGGACTCGGTTGACTCGGTTGACTCGGTCAATTCGGTCACGACGAACAGGTCGGTCGTCACCGATCGAGCGACCGCGTACGATCAGCTCGCCGACGTCGTTCGCCGCAGCCTGGATTGGTCACTGCTCCGCAGGATTGTCGGTCTCCGCGAGGATCATGAGAGTCGCGGAGCCTAGGCGCGACGGCGCGGGCTGGCGTCGCTCGCCTCGGTCTTGACGGTTACTTCGCTGCGTCGTCCTTATCGGGCTCGCGGGGAGGGCCGTCCACGGATGGAATGCTCATGATGTCCTTCCGAGCAGCCTTCCATGCCTTCTGGACGATCCAGGAGAGCGAGCGATCCTGACGGGTCGCCTCGGCCCCGATCTCCTTCAACATCTCCTCTGGAAAGTACAGACTCTGCTTGCGCTTGTCGCTGATCGCCATCCACGACAGCGTACGCCAGTCGCCGCCGGAAGGGAAATCAGCCCGCATCAGGCCGGCATCTGCTTTTTCGACTATATACTCGGCGCCCGATGTCGACGTCGTCGTCCGATAACCCCAACGGCCCGCGGCGGGCCGCTATCGTGGCGGTCCAGCTGCCTGACGTGGACGACGAGGCCTTCGCCGCTTCGGTCGCCGAGCTCCACCGCCTGGGACGCACGCTGGGTGTGCAGGTCGTGGCCACCGTGACCCAGCGCCGCCCGTCGCTGCACGCGGGGGCGGTGATCGGCAGCGGGAAGCTCGCCGAGCTGGTGGCCCTGGCGGGCGCGGGCGAGGGCGAGGGCGAGGCCGCGCCGGTCGAGGCGGGCATCGACGCGGTTCTGGTCGATCACGACATCACGCCGTCGCAGGCGCGCAACCTCGAGAAGGCGACCGGGGTCGAGGTGCTCGACCGGACCGCCGTCATCCTCGAGATCTTCCGCCGCCACGCGCGCTCGCGCGCCGCCAAGGCCCAGGTCGAGATCGTGCGCCTGCAGTACCTGGTGCCGCGCCTGCGAGAGCAGGGACGGCAGAAGGGCGGCGATCGCCAGCGCGGCGGCATCGGCGGCAAGGGCGCGGGCGAATCGAGCCTCGAGCTCGACCGGCGCAAGATCCGCGACCGCATCGCCGAGCTGACGCGCGAGCTGGCGGCGCTGGCGGAGGAGCAGCGCACCCAGCGCGCGCGCCGCCGCGACATGAGCCGCGTCGCGCTGGTCGGCTATACCAACGCGGGCAAGTCGACGTTGATGTCCGCGCTGACGGGCAGCGAGGTCTACGTCGCCGACAAGCTGTTCGCGACCCTGGATACGACGGTGCGGCCACTGATGCCGGAGTCGCGGCCGCGCGTGCTGGTGTCGGACACCGTCGGCTTCATCGACAAGCTGCCCCACGGGCTGGTCGCGTCGTTCAAGAGCACGCTCGACGAAGCACTGGAGGCCGGCCTGCTCGCGCAGATCGTCGACGCGTCGGCGCCAACGTTCGAGCGCCAGCTCGCGGTGACGACCGAGGTGCTGGCCGACATCGGCGCCGGGGACGTCGCGCGCCTGCTGGTGTTCAACAAGATCGACGCGTGTGGCGACGCCGAGGCGCAGGCGCGCACGACGGACGCGCTGCTGGCGCGGTGGCCGGACGCGATCGTGATGTCGGCGCGCCGCCCCGCCGACGTCGCCCGCCTGCGCGAGCGCCTGGTCGCGTTCTTCAACCGCGACCTCGTCGAGGGCGATATCTTCGTGCCCTACGACCGCCAGCAGCTGCGCGGCGAGATCTTCGCGGGCTGCGAGGTGCTGGGTGAACGCTCCGACGAGAGCGGCGTGATCTTTCGCGTGCGCGCCCACCCCGTGCTGCTGGAACGCCTCCAGGCGGCTTGACGGCCGCCAGCGCGGGCGGCCGCGGTGCTTGCACGAGAGAGATTGTTGAGCCTTGGCGGCTTCCTCGCGCGTCCTGGTGATTGGTGATGTTTCGTTCCGCGCGCCATTCCCCAGGTACCCGCGCCGCGATCGTGGACGACGCGGTGCTGGTGCGCGCCGCAACCCAGGGACAGCCCGCCGCGGCTGGGGTCATCTGGGACCGGCTGTCGCCGCTGGTGCGCACGGCCTTGCGCCGCATTCTGGGCCCCGATTCGGAGGTGGACGACCTGACGCAGGACGTTTTTCTGCGGATCTTCAAGGAGCTCCCGCGGCTGCGCGATCCGCAGGCGTTCCGGGGCTTCGTGATGCAGGTGTCCACCAACGCCGCGCTCTCCGAGCTTCGCCGGCGCCGGGTCCGACGCTGGCTGCGCCTGACCTTTGACGGAAGCGTGCCGGACGTTGCGGTGGGGGCGGTGGCGTCCTCGCCCGAGCGACTGGCCGTGCGGGCGCTTTACCGGATCCTCGACGGGCTGGATCCCCAGTCGCGTTCCGCCTTCGTCCTGCATCACGTCGAGGAGCTGGCGCTGCACGAGGTGGCGGCGGCGATGAAGCTGTCCTTGGCGACGGTGAAGAGACGGCTGGCCAAGGCCCACGCGCGTCTGCGCCGACGAGCCAAGGATGACGTGCAGCTGCGCGGGTACCTGTCGGGAGGACGCCATGAGCCGATCTGACGAAGAGTCCGGCGACCGCGCGCAGCGCGAGTGGCAAGAGGTCGCGACGCTGGTCCGCGATGCGATCGAGGACGACCAGTCCGACCTGATGCGCGCGCAGCGGCGGGCGCGGTTCGTCGCCGCCTTCGCGGCGCAGGTGGGCGGCGACCGGCCATCAGCAGGCCCGCGTGTCGGTCAGCCCCGGCGGCCAGCGTGGTGGGCGTGGGGCGCAGCGACCGCCCTGGTGGTCGGGGCCGCGCTGTTCCTCCGCGGGGCGCCGGCGCTGACGTATCGGGTGATCGGCGCGGAAGCCGACGGCGGTTACCTGCAGCTGGCGGAGACGGCGGCGCCGGCAGATGTTTCGTTTTCCGACGGGAGCCATGTTCAGGCGCAGCCGGCGACGCGGATGCGCATCGCCGGCGTCGGCGCGCGCGGCGCCCGCCTGGTGCTGGAACGCGGGCGCCTGGACGTGGACGTGAAGCACCGCCGGCGGGCCGGGTGGACGATCGACGCCGGTCCGTACACGGTGGCGATCACCGGCACGGCCTTCTCCCTGCGCTGGGAAAATGACGAGCTGTCGGTGGTGATGGCGCGCGGGAGCGTGATCGTGCGCGGGCCGTCCGCACCGACGGGTGTGGCGGTTCTGAGTGGACAGCAGCTCACGGCGCGCCCTCGCGATCACCTGTGGTCGATCGTCGATCTAACCGCTGTCCCGCGGGCGAGCAAGACGTCCTTCCTCGTCCCGCCTGCGATCGATATCGACACCGACACCCGAGGCCGTGCTTCCACGGCGCCGCAGGAACCAGTTTCTGCAGGTGCGGTCAGCGGTCGCGCGTGGTCGCGCCGGATCGCCGCGGGCGAGTACGCGCTGGTCCTGCGACAGGCCGAGGACCGGGGCCTCGATGCCGTCCTGGCCAGAGGGTCACTGACCGACATCGCGGCGCTGGCCGACGCCGCCCGCTATCTGCATCGAACCGACGTCGCCAGCCGGGCCCTGCTGGTGGAGCGATCGCGTTTTCCGCGTTCGCGAGAGGCGCACGCCGCCGGTTTCTTGCTGGCGCGGCTGGTAGAAGAGCAAGGCGACACGTCAGCGGCCGTCGACGGCTACGGCCGCTATCTGCGCGAGTCGCCGCGGGGTCCGTTCGCTCAGGAGGCGCTGGGCCGCCAGCTAGCGTTGCTGTGGAAGCGCGGCGAACGGGCGGCCGCACG
>DATKEU010000542.1:0-3110 GCA_035544495.1 Polyangia bacterium
CTGGCACATCTGCCGCTCACCGGGCGGGACGATGCCCTATCAATACGCCGACGGCGAGCGCGTCCTTTCGAGCGGCGAGGCCAAGATGCTGGTCGACGCGCTCAGCGCCGTGACCATCTCGAACGAAACCCGCTGCGGCGCCGACAAGGACACGCTCCAGCTACGGGTAACCACCCCCGCCGGCGAGAAGCTCTACCTCGACGACTTCTACGCTTGTCAGAAGAATGGCGTGTACGTGAGCAACATCGACCCGGTCTTCGAAGTCAGCTATCACCTCGCGAACTGAGCGCGCCCCGTGCGCGCTACGCCGCGTGGCTCTTCTTCGCCGCCGGGGTGCTGCGCTTTTGCGCGGCGCTGGCGGCGAAGCGCACGGTGAACGTCGTGCCGCGCCCCGGCTCGCTGTCGACGTCGATGTGGCCGCGGTGGTCGTCGACGATGCGGGCCACCGTGGCCAGACCGAGGCCCGAACCCGAGACCTTGGTCGAGTAGAACGGCTCGAAGATGCGCTCGAGGTGGGCCTTGGGGATGCCGGCGCCGGTGTCGCTGACGACCAGCAGCGGGTGGCCGCCCTCACTGGTGACGCGCACGCGGATGGCGCCGCCGGCCGGCATCGCCTCGGCGGCGTTGCGCACCAGGTTCCAAACGACCTGGCGCAGCTGCCCCGACGCCCCGTCGAGGCATACGTCGGGATCCGCCTGCAGCGTCAGCGTAACGCCGGCGCGCCGCTCCTGCCCGAACGCGCGCGCGATCTCGCCCACCAGCTCGCCGAGATCCAGCCGCTGCCGCTCCTCCGTCTTCGGGCGCGCGTAGTCGAGCAGATCGGTGATGAGCCGGTTCAGGCGATCGACCTCGCGCACGGCGATGTCCATCAGCTGCCGGCTGTCGGCGTCGCCGCCCGGCGACTGCTTCAGCATTTCCATCGATCCCGAGATGCTGGCCAGCGGGTTGCGGATCTCGTGGGCGATGCCGGCGGCCAGACGGCCGATGCTGGCCAGGCGCTCGGCGCGCTCGACGCGGATCTGCATGCGCCGCAGCTCCGTCAGATCCTGAAAGTGCAGCACGCGCCCGACGATCTTCCCCGCCGAATCCGACAGCGGCGCCGCCGACACGCCCAGGTTGCGCACCGACGAATCGGGCCGCACCGCCGTGATCTCCGCGCGCCGCAACGTCGCCTCCTGGCGCAGCCCGGACAGCACGCCCGCCAGCGCCGGCACGTGCGTGTCCAGCGACGCGCCGAACAACAGCACGCCCGGGATGCCCAGGATCTCGCAGGCCGCGTCGTTGACCGACGTGACCCGCCTGTCGAGATCCAGCGTCACCAGCCCCGACGTCAGCGAGCGGATGGTGTTCTCGTGCAGCGTGGCCAGATCGCCGGCGTAGCGCTCGTGGCGGGTCAGGCGTTCACCCGCCTGGCGCGTCTGCGAGGCCAGGTGCGTGGCCAGCGCGCCCACCGCCGCCAGCGCGCTGACGTTCAGGGTCAGGCGCACCGCCAGCGCCCCGCGCGAGATCTCCCATGGCAGCCAGGTCTGCCCCGGCACCAATGGCAGCCAGCGCCCGTACCCCGCCAGCGAGATCCCGACGATCAGAAAGGCGCTGATCCCCGCCACCACCGCCGCCCCCCGCCGCTGCGCCAGGAGAGCCACCGCCACCACGTCGATGAAGTAGAGAAAGATGAACCCGCTGTTGCCGCCGCCCGTGGCGTGCACCAGCACCGACGCCAGCGCCAGATCGACCGCGATCTGCAGGTAGCCGAAGCGGATCGGATCGCGCACCCGCTTGAACGTCAGCCCGTAGAGCAGGCTGGCGAGATAAGTCGAGAACAGCAGGCCGAAGGCGAAGCGCGGAAACGGCCCGCTCAGCGCCTCGCCGCCGTACTGGCTGACGGTCGCCGACACCACCGCCACGAACAGCAGCGTCGACAGCGCCACCCGGAACAGCATCAGGTACTGGACCGTGCGCATCGCCTCCATGCGGTGCCGGCGATCCGGGCGCGCGCCGCCCTCGCCAGCCCCCGCCTCACCGTCAGCGGTCGCGGCCGCCGGATCGACCGGCGCCTGGGCGCGCGCACGCAGCAGCAGGGCTTCCGGGCTCACGACCGTCAGCCCGTCTTGATGTTGCCGGCCATCTCGAAGATCGGCAGGTACATGGCGACCACCATGCCGCCGATCACCGACCCCAGGAACACCATCATGATGGGTTCGATCAGGCTGGTCATCGACGCCACCGCGACGTCGACCTCCTCCTCGTAGAAGTCCGCGATCTTCGACAGCATGGTGTCGATGGCGCCGGTCTGCTCGCCGACGCCGATCATCTGCACCACCATGGGCGGCATCAGGCCCGTCTCCATCAGCGGCGTCGCCATGTCCTTGCCCTGCGAGATCTGCTCGCGGCAGTACATGATGCCGGCCTGCACGACGGTGTTGCCGGCGGTGCGCGCGCAGATCTCCATGGCGTCCAGGATCGGCACGCCCGACGACAGGAGTGTCCCCATCGTGCGCGTGAAGCGCGCCACCACCACCTTGCGCAAGACCGCCCCCAGGACCGGCAGCTTCAGCAAGATCCCGTCGAAGGTCAGCCGCCCCTTGGGCGTGCGCAGGACCATCTTCAGCCCCACGCCCATGGCGACGAGCCCGGCGATGATGTACGGCAGGAACTGCGCCAGCGCGTGCGAGATCTCGATCACGATCTGCGTGGGCGCCGGCAACTTCCCGCCGCCAAAGTCCTTGAACATCTTTTCAAAGACGGGAATGACTTTCGTCAGCAGGATGGTGACGACAATCGCCGCGATGCCGACAATGGAGACGGGGTAGACCATGGCGCCCTTGACCCGGCGCTTGAGCTTCATCGCCTTCTCCATGTAGATCGACAGCCGCTGCAGGATGCTGTCCAGGATGCCGCCCGCCTCGCCGGCGGCCACCAGGTTGACGAACAGATCGTCGAACACCTTGGGGTGCTTGGACAGCGCGTCCGACAGCGTGAAGCCGTCCTCGACGCTGGCCTTGATCTGCCCCAGCACCTTGCCGAACCGCTTGTTGTCGGCCTGCGTTGAAAGGATCTCCAGGCATTGAACGATGGGCAGGCCGGCGTCGATCATCGTGGCGAACATGCGC
>DATKEU010000543.1:0-7404 GCA_035544495.1 Polyangia bacterium
CGGCGAAGCGCAGGTTGCAATAGGCGATGACGCCGTCGGCGCTGACGGTGACGGCGCCCTCGTTCATGGTCTCGACCAGCTGCCGGTAACGGTGGTCGGCGCCCTTGAGCGTGAAGATCTGCTCGCCCTCCGGTCCGGCGATCACCAGCGCGTCGACCGTCCCCGCCCGGATGGCATCCAGGGTCTGCTCCGCCAGCTTCAAGCGTTCGCGCAGCGCAATCAGCGGCGACCGGCGCCGGCGGTTTGATTTCCGCTTCCTGACCATTGTTACGATTGTTTGGGCTTGAGGTTCAGTCCGATGAGAACCCTTTCCCTGTTGGATAAGTCGCCCACCAGCCGGCGCAATGGCGCCGGCAATTTCTTCAAGAGCGTCGGCACGGCCACGATGTCCTCGGCGCGCGCCTGGGCGGGTTTCACGAACACGTCCACCACGTCCAGTTCGTAACGGCCTTGTAAATGCTCCTCGCAGATCTCTTTGATGTTCATCAGCGCGCGCGTCGACTGTGGCGTGGCGCCGGCGACGTAGAGGCGCAAGACGAAGGCCGGATCTTTCCGGGTCGCGGCGGCGGCCGCCCGGTCGAAGCTGGCGGACACATCCTGTAGTTTCTTCACCGCGGCGCCTGTTTCCTCAGGGGCCGCAGATCCAGCCCCACCAGCACGCGCTCGGTGTTGGAGAAGTCACCGATGATCTTCTTCACCGGCGGCGGCAGCTGGCGCACCAGGGTGGGCACCGCCAGGATCTGATCGCCGCGGGCCAGCTGGGGGTTCAGCAGCAGATCGATCACCTCGATGCGATAGCGCCCCTGCAGGTGCTCCTCGCAGATCCGCTTCAGCGTGCTGAAGGCCTCCACGCTGCGCGGGGTCTGCCCCGCCACGTAAAGGCGCAGCTCCCAGAAATCCAGGTCCGGGCTTTGCCCGCGCGGCGGGCGGCGCCTGGGCGTTCGTTCGCGCTTGTCGGCTAACAGCGTCATGGCGTCCTCCTGCCGCCGGCCCGCGGGCGTGGGCGATTTCCTCGGCCGTTGCTGGGGGCCGTGCCGTTGCCCGGTGCCGCGCCAAATCCCGGGCCGGCCACGACGCGGGTCGGCCCGGAGTACATCTCCAACAGCTGGATGCCGTTGTCGGAGATCTGGAACTCGCGCACCTGCTTCGAATGCCGCATCCCGCGCGACTTGATGATGTACATGGCGCGGTTGCGCTCCCCGGCCGCCTCCATGTCGCGAACCTGCAGCCAGGTGTCGATCAGCGACGAGACGCCGATCTGCTGGTCTTCTCGTAGCTCGGCCGGCGTCAGCGAGGTCAGGATGGCGGTGATCTGGCGCGTCTTCAGGAAATCCAGCAGGCGCACCATCATCGCTTTCACCTCGGCCGGCGAGCCGGTGGACAGCAGGCTGGAGATCGGATCGATGATCAACGCCGACGGCTGGAACTCCTCGATCAGCTTGTGAATGGTGATGAGGTGCATCTCCAACCCGAACACTGTGGGGCGCTCCGCCGAGAACGCCAGCAGCCCCTTTCGCGTCCAGCGCTCGAGGTCGATGCCGATCGACCGCATGTTGCGCCGGATCTGGGACGTCGACTCCTCCAGCGCGACATAGAGGCATTTTTCTTTGCGCCGGCAGGTGGCATCGGCAAAGCTGGCCGCCATGCTGGTCTTTCCCGTGCCGGCCCCGCCCGAGATCATCACGCTGCTGCCCCGGAAGTAACCCTTGCCGTCCAGCATGTCGTCGAGGGCGGCGATCCCGGTCGAGACCCGCTCGGTCGAGACCTCGTAATAAAGGCCCAGAGAGGTGATGGGCAAAACCGAGATGCCGCCTTCGTTGATCAGGAACGGATAGTCGTTGGTGCCGTGGGTCGAACCGCGATACTTCACGATGCGCAGGCGGCGCGTCGAGATCTGGTCGTGCACCTGGTGGTCGAGCTGGATCACGCAGTCCGAGACGTACTCCTCGAGGCCATTGCGGGTCAGCGTCCCCTCGCCGCGCTCGCCGGTGACGATGGCGGTGACCCCTTTCGTCTTCAGCCAGCGGAACAGCCGGGCCAGCTCGCTGCGCAGGATGGCCTGGTTTTCAAAGCCGGCAAACAGCGTCTCCGGCGTGTCGATGACGACGCGGCGGGCACCGATGCCGTCGATGGCGGCGCCCAGCCGGACGAAGAGGCCGTCCAGGCTGTACTCGCCGGTCTCCTGAATCTCCGAGCGATCGATGAGGATGTGATCGATCGAAAGAAGATTTTTGGCCGCCAGCTGGCCGAGGTTGAACCCCAGCGAGGCGACATTCTTGGCCAGCTCGTCGGCGGTCTCTTCGAAAGCGAAGAAGACGCCGGGCTCGCCGTGCTGGGTGGCGCCGCGGACCAGGAACTCGATGCCAAACAGCGTCTTGCCGGCGCCGGCCGAGCCGCAGATCAAGGTCGTGCGGCCGGTCGGCAATCCGCCGTTCGTGATCTCATCCAGGCCAACGATGCCCGTGGGGGTCTTGGGGAGGGACGGCAACGCGCTCCGAGCTGGGCGGCTTCCGTCGTCGAGGCGAAAGGCCATGTCGATAATCCAGGTACCAGGCAATTAAGGTCAAACCCTGTCAGCGTCAAGAGTCGAAAATGCGCGTCGGATCGAGGCTCGTGATCATGCCGCCTCCAGCATCGTGGAAAAGGGAGAGTGGGGCGCGAGAATCCCGGTTGTCTTCGTTTCGAACTGTCGCCACGTTTGCTTCATGGACGATCGAGCGGTCATGCGATCCTTCGAGAGAGGGCGCGGATGGTGGGTGGTCGCGGCGGTCCTGGCCATGTTGCTGGTCGGCGTGTTGATCATGGTGGTTGCCAACGGATTTCACGGGCGATCGATCTTGCGCGGCACCGACGCCTTGACCAGACCGATCGCCCCGCAACCGGGCGGTGGAGGTGGACGATGACGGACGACGGGCGATGGGTGCGACAAGGACTCCCCCGGCGCCGCGCCGGTCGGCGAATTGCGCGCTTGCTTGGGCGGGCATTTTGCTCTCACAATAGACGGTGGCCATCCTGACGTCCCCCTCCGGAGCGGTTCTGATCGTCGACGACGATCGATCCATTCGTGAATCAGTGGGCGAGCTGCTCACGGACGCCGGGTACGAGGTGCGGCTGGCCGAGAACGGCGCCGTCGCCCTGGACGTGGTTCGCGGCCGGGACAAGCCGGCGCTGGTGCTGCTGGACATGATGATGCCGGTGATGAGCGGCTTCGAGCTGCTGGAGCTGCTGGAGGAAGGCGACGCCGATCTCAGCCAGGTGCCGATCGTCGTGGTGTCGGCGTTCAGCGCGCCGCTCGGCCCGTTGGGCGCGCGCGGCGGCGTCAAGGCTTGCCTGTGCAAGCCGGTCAAGGCCGACCTGTTGCTGGAGACGGTCGAGACCTGCTGCCACCGCGAGCCGGCGCGCGACCCGCCGCCGTCCTTGCCGCCAGGGCCGCCTTCACCCTGAGCGCGGCGGATCAGGGCGCGCCGGCGCTGGGCTCGCCGCTGGCCAGGCGCGCCACCTGCGCGGCGGTCAGCGCGACAGCGTAGACGCGCAGATCGTCCAGCATCCCCTGATACGCGCTGCCACCTGCTCCGAAAGCGCCGATCAGGACCTGGGTGATGGGGGAGCTGTCCGGGGCCATGGTCTGCGGCGTCCCCGCCTGCGCGCCGTCGATGTACAGGAGGTGGCTGGTTCCGTCGTAGGTGTAGGCCAGGTGATGCCAGCTTGCGGTGCGCGGCGGAGCGGCCGCGACCAGGGGCCTTGGCCCCGACGCCCACGCGCTGATCTGGCTGGCGTGCAGCCCCAGCGCCAGGGCCTGACCCGCCTGCCCGTTGTAAAGGGAGACCATCGTCTGGTCGGGGCCCATGGTCGATTTCAGGTTGACCCAGACGGAGATGGTTTGCGTGTGGCTGAGCGAAGGCAGGATCTCGCCGGCCGTGGCGATCGCGTACCCGCCTCCCAGCGTGATGGCGGTGGCGTCCGGAAACTTCAGCTTCGGCAGGTTGGCGGCCCCGGCGGCCCAGCTGATCGTCTTGAAGACGGAGGCGTCATAGTGCCGGCTCGAGCTGTCGTGCAGGGTGGTGCCCACCCCCTCGTCGAATTTCCAGTACCCGACCAGGTTGGGATCGGGGACGACGGCGGCGTCCGCCTGGGCGCTGTCGGCCGGGCCAGCGTCGTCGGCGGGTGAAACGGCACTGTCTTCGGTTGCGTCCGGGGCGCCGATCGCGACGTCGCCCGCGCCGCCCCCGGTGCCCCCCGTCGCGGCGGCGTCCGTCCCCGCTGCGCCGCTGCCGCCGGCTTCGCCCGCGGAACCGCCCAGCGCGGCGTCCAGGTCGCCGGTGAAGGTCTCCGGCCCGCGGCAGCCGCCCGCCGACCCGCTGGCAATCAACAGCAGCAAGCATCCGACGTCCCAACTGCGGCGTCTTTTTCGGTGGCTGAGCAATCGGGTCACCGCGATTTCCCGGAACGTCGGGAGATCATAGCCGTGACGTGACAGAGTCAAGGGAACTGTTGCGGGCGGGCCGGCGGCCTATCTATCAGTACGGCAGGCCAGGATTCGCCAGGTGGACGCTGTAAAGCGCGGAGCTGGTCGTGATGTACAGCGTCTGTCGGTCGGGCCCGCCGAACGCCGCGTTGGTGACCACCAGGGGCAGGCCGGCTATCTCCCCCAGCTTCTGCCCTGCCGGCGACATCACGACCAGCGAGCCGCCCTTGTTCTGCGCGATGAAGACGTTGCCGGCGCAGTCGATCGCCAGACCGTCGGCGCCGCGCAGACCGCCGGCCAGGTCGCTGCCGGCGCCGACCGTGCCATCGGGCGCCAGCGGATATTTCACGGTGCGCGTGTCGGCGTTCAGGTACAGCGTCGTCTCGTCGGGCGACAGGCCGACGCCGTTCGCCCGCGGCAGCGACGCGATCAGCTCCAGCTGTCCGTCGGGGGCGCGCCGGTACAGCCGCCCCGCCTCGTAGTCGGTGAAGAAGATCGTCCCGTCCGCGCGCACGACGAGATCGTTGGGCTGGACGAAGGGCTGGCCGGCAAAGCTGCTGGCCAGCGCCTGCACGCTCCGATCGTCCAGGTCCAAGCGTGAGAGCGTCGTCTTTGGCGCCTCGGTGACGATCAGCAGCGCCTGACCATCGGGGGCGACGGCCAGCCCGTTGGTGCCGCTGTCGGCCAGGAACAGGTCGACGGTCGCGGGCGGCGTCACGCGCAGGATGCGGTGCAGGCCGTTCCACTCCGACAGCAGCAACACGCCCCGATCGGCCAGCCAGACGGGGCCTTCCAGAAACATGATCCCGCCCGGCGGCGTGATGGGAACCAGCGTCGGTTGCGCCTGCGGGGGCAGCGGGTTCGGCGCCCATGTCGTCCCGGCGGGTGGACAGTAGAGCGCGCCGATGGTGCGCGGCGCGGGCGCCGCCGCCTCCACGTCGCCGCTCGCATCGGCGGCATCGCCCGGCGGTCCCGTGCCGTCGGGGGCGCCGGGGCCGTCGTCGGTCGCCGGCCGCTCGGCCCCCGCGGGCTCATCGCCGCCGTCGCTGGCGGCGGGCGTTCCGCTGTCGCCGGCGGAACCGCGGTCGAGGCTCGCGTCACCCGAAGCGCCAACGTCACCCGAAACGCCAGCGTCGGGCGCAAGGCCAGCCCCGGACGAGCAAGCGGCCACCGCCAGGGCCGTTCCCCACAGGCCCACGCAGAGCTTCGCCCCCACGAGGCGCCTTCTACCATGGGTTGATCGCCTGCCCGCCGGGGCGCGTGGCATCGGAGCTGCGTCTTCTCTTTTGCAGGTCCGGTCCGGCAGGCATACTGCCGCGCGCATGATGGCTGATAACAGGCGCGTCCCGTCCGCGCGTTGGCTCCGCGTGGTCGGAGCTGTCGTTGTCGCCGGCGCGGCGCTGGTGAGCGCGGTTCCTCGCGCGGACGCTCACAGCCCGCGCGACGAACCGTCCGAGGACAAGCCCACGCTGCCGGTCAATCCCAGCCTGGGCGAGGAAGAGCGCTTCAGCGTTCACTTTCAGCTGACCGCCGCCACGCAATACCACCCGTCGTTCTATGCCAAATATTCGTCGCCGCCGGCACCGATGGGCAACAGCCTGCGCCCCGAGGCGGAGTCGGCCACCGCGTTAGTCAGCACCATCTACGCCGACGCGCGCCTGTGGCCCGGAGCCGAGCTTCTGTTCAACCCGGAGATGAGCGGCGGCCGCGGGCTCAGCAAGACCCTGGGCGTGGCGGCCTTCCCCGACGGCATCGTCTATCGCGTCGGCGATCCGGCCCCCGCCGTCTATCTCGCCCGCCTGGAGCTGAGTCAGACGTTCGGCCTGGGCGGCGGCAAGGTGACCAACGAGGCCGGAGCCAACGAGCTGGCAGGGACGCGCGATCGCGACCAGCTGGCGATCTCGATCGGCCGGCTGTCGGTCGTCGACGTCTTCGACGGCAACCGTTACGCCCACGATCCGACGGAGCGCTTCTTCAACTGGGCGATGTTCGCGTCGGGCGCCTGGGACTATCCCGCCGACACGCGCGGGTACACCTGGGGCGTGCTGGCCGATCTGGCCATCGACTGGTGGTCGGCGCGCGCCGGCATCGCCCTCGAGCCGAAGAGCGCCAACTCGGGCGACATGGAGTGGAACTTCATCAAGTCGCAGGGCTTGATGGCAGAGTACGAAGCCCGCTATCACGTGCGCGGCCGCACGGGGGCGGCCAGCCTGCTGGTGTTCCTGAACCGCGCGCGCATGGGCCGCTATCAGCAGGTGCTGGACGATCCAGTCGGCACGAACAAGGACATCACGGCGACGCGCGCCGACGGGCGCCTCAAGTACGGCTTCGCGCTCTCGGTCGAGCAGGAGCTGCGCGCGGGGCTGGGCGCCTTTCTGCGCCTGTCCGCCAACGACGGCGCCACCGAGACCTGGGCCTTCACCGAGATCGATCGCTCGCTGGCCATCGGCGCCGTCCAGGACGGCCAGCTGTGGCGCCGCGATCAGGACGAGGTGGGCGCCGCCGTGGTGGTGAGCGGCCTGTCGGGCCCGCACCGCCGCTACCTGGCGGCCGGCGGCTACGGCTTCATCATCGGCGACGGCTCGCTCAACTATTCGCCCGAGATCCTGGGCGAGATCTATTACCGCCTGCACGTCGCCGACCACATCTCCGTCTCCGGCCTGTACCAGCCGATCTTCAACCCCGCGTACAACCACGATCGCGGCCCTGTGCACGTCCTGTCGGCCCGGGTGCACGTGGCCTTTTGACGGGCGGGCGTCGGGCGGGGCGCACCGGGGAAGCCGTAGAGAAGACGGGGCGGCGGCGGGTGTGAGGGCGGGCCCCATTCGCTTCGTTGGGGCGGCAAGAGGGATGGGTTTCCCTGTCGGGCTCAGACATCGGGTCCGGCGCGCGCGGCTTGAGGGGTGCTTGGAGCAGCGGTAACCGGCGCGCCTTACGAA
>DATKEU010000544.1:0-10947 GCA_035544495.1 Polyangia bacterium
CTCCTTCTCCCAGCGCAGCACGCGATAACCCGGGATCCCAAGGCGTTCCAGCGACGGTCGCAGATACGGAGGCACGCTGCCCAGATCCTCCGCAACCACCTCGCCGAAGTGACGGTAGAGGCGCATGATGGTCTCGCCGAGACGCAGCTGGGCCCCCTCCTCCGCCGGATAAAAGCCGCTCTCCTTGCCACCGTCGGCGGAGCGCACGAACGTCCGGAAGTACCCGATCACGTGATCGATGCGCAGCAGGCTGAACAGCTCGCCCGCGCGTTCGGCGCGCGCGCGCAGCCAGCGGAAGTCCGATGCGCGCAGGGCGGACCATTCATACGCCGGCAGGCCCCAGTCCTGCGCCTCGTCGTCGGGGCCGACGGGCGGCGCCCCCACGCGCAGGTCGGTGCGGAAGTTCGCCCGGTTCGCCCAGACGTCCGCCGAATCCAGCGCCACCGTGAACGGCAGATCGCCCATCAGCTCGACGCCGGCGCTGCTGGACTCGCGCCGGCTGCGGCGCCACTGGCGGTTCAGCTGCCACTGCACCCAGGACTCCTCGACCAGCTCGCGCTCGCGCCGGCGCCGCACGTCCGCCATCGCGTCGGGCGTGCGATTACGCAGCCCGAGCGGCCAGTCGAACCAGGCCCGGTTCTGGTCGCGGTGCAACACGGAGAACAGCGTGAAGTCGTCCAGCCAGGTCCGCTGCTCGCGCATGTACATCACCAACTCGTCGCGCCGAGCCGTGCGCTTGCGCCAGTGCTCGTCCCAGAAACGCGCGAACGCCAGCCGGACGGCCTCCGCCTTCACCCGTCGGACGCGCGCCCACTCGACCCGCGGCGCCGCCGCCAGGACGCTCAGCTCGTCCCGCACCGCCGGCGGCAGCGCCGCCCGGCCACCCGCCTCCGCGAAGTCCTCGCAGGCCTCCAGCGACAGATACACCGGGTCCAGGGCGAACGCCGAGACGGCGGCGTACGGGCTGGCGTCGGCCGTCGACGTGGTGTTGACGGGCAGGAGCTGCACCACGCCGAAGCCCGCCGACTTCGCCCAGGCCGCGAACGCCGGCAGGTCGGCGATCTCGCCGACGCCCCAGTTATCCTGGCGCCGCAACGAGAACAGCGGCATCACCACGCCGGCGCGCCGCCGCCGCGCCTCGCCCATCGCGAAGCCGCTGGTCCCCGCCCACGGCATCGTCGGCGCCTGCACCGCCGCCCGGCGGTCGGGCGCGGGCAGCGCGCGCGCCGCCTCGGCCGACAGCGGCTGGCGCAGAATCACCATCGCGCGCGCCGCGACCTGGTATTCGCCCGAGATCGGTGTCGCCTCCGCGGGCACGTCGCGTCGGGTGTCCAGCTCGACCAGCCACGACGACGCGCCGGCGCCGTCCGGCAGGCGGAAGCGCACCGGCTCGTGATGGGCGTTCATCAGCACCAGCAGGCCGTCGCCCACCAGCCGGTTGCCGCGCTCGTCGGTGACGGGGATGGCGTCGCCGCCCAGCATGAAGCCGAGCGACGCCAGCCACGGGCGCTGCCAGTCGCGCGAGCGCATCTCGCTGCCGTCCGGGCGCAGCCAGGCCAGGTCCTTCGAGCGCGAATCCCAGATGAAGTCACCCTGGAAGAACCGCCGCCGCTGCAGCACGGGCAGTTGCTGGCGCAGGGCGATCAGGCGGCGCGTGAAGGCCAGCAGCCGGCGCCGCCGCTCGTCCAGCTTCCAGTCGACCCACGAGATCTCGTTGTCCTGGCAGAAGGCGTTGTTGTTGCCGCGCTGGGTGCGGCCCATCTCGTCGCCGGCCAGCAGCATGGGCACACCCTGCGCCATGAACAGCGATGACAGCAGGTTGCGCTGCTGGCGCTCGCGCAGCTCGATGATGGACTGGTCGTCGGTCTCGCCCTCTACGCCGTGGTTCCACGACTGGTTGTCGTCCATCCCGTCGCGGTTGTCTTCGCCGTTGTCCTGGTTGTGCTTCTGCCCGTACGTGACCAGGTCGTGCAGCGTGAACCCGTCGTGCGCGGTGACGAAGTTGACGCTGGCCTGCGGCTGCCGCCGTTCGCCCTGGTACAGGTCGGCCGACCCCGCGAAGCGGTAGCCGATCTCCGACGCCAGGTTGGGGTCGCCCTTCCAGTACCGCCGGAGGGCGTTGCGAAAGCGATCGTTCCATTCGCGCCAGGGGGCCGGAAAATTCCCCACCTGATAGCCGCCCATGCCGAGATCCCACGGCTCGGCGATCAGCTTCACCCGCGACAGGACCGGGTCCTGGCTGATGATCTGGAAGATGGGGGCGTTGCGATCGAACTCGCCCTGGCGGACGCGGCCGATGGTGGTGGCGAGATCGAAGCGAAACCCGTCGACGTGCATCTCGCCCACCCAGTAGCGCAGCGAATCGACGATCAGGCGCGCCGCCTCCGGGTTCGAGGCGTTGACACTGTTGCCGGCGCCGGTGAAATCCAGGTAATAGCGCTGCTCCGGCATCAGCCAGTAGTACGAGGCGTTGTCGATCCCGCGCAGCGACAGCGTGGGGCCAAGGTGGTTCCCCTCGGCGGTGTGGTTGTAGACGACGTCGAGGATGACCTCGATCCCGGCGGCGTGCAGGGCCTTGACCATGGCCTTGAACTCGCTGACCTGCGCGCCGGGCGCGCGCCGGCTGCCGAAGCGCTGGGCGGGCGCGAAATAGCCGAGCGAGCTGTATCCCCAGTAGTTGCGCAGCCCCTTCTCCAGCAAGAAGCCGTCGTCGACCGCCTCGTGCACGGGCAGAAGCTCGACCGCGGTGACGCCCAGGTTCTGCAGGTGCGCGATGGCGGCCGGATGGGCGAGGCCCGCATAGGTGCCGCGCAGCTCCTGGGGGATCTCCGGGTGCAGCTGCGTGAACCCTTTCACGTGCATCTCGTAGATGACGGTGCGCCGCCACGGGACGTCGGGCGGATGGTCCTTTCCCCAGTCGAAGAAGTCGCTGACCACCACGCCCTTCGGCACGCCGGGCGCGTCGTCGCGATCGTCGAAGGAGAGATCGCCCGTCTTGTCGTCGGGCCGGTATCCCTGCACCGGCGCCTTCCAGTCGACCTCGCCGTGCACGGCCTTGGCGTAGGGGTCGACCAGCAGCTTGTTCGGGTTGCAGCGGTGCCCCTGCTCCGGCTGATAGGGTCCCTGCACGCGCAGGCCGTACAGCGCCCCCGGCTCCAGCCCCGGGACGTAGCCGTGCCAGACGAACTCGTTGGCCTCCGGCAGATCGAATCGCGCCACCTCGCGCGTGGGATCCTCCGGATCGAAGAGGCAGACCTCCACCCGCGTCGCCACGCGCGAGTAGACGGCGAAGTTGGTCCCCGCGCCGTCGAAGGTGGCGCCGCGTGGAAATGATCGTCCCGGCCAGATCTCGCGAACGTCACCCATCAGCGCGCCTCCAGGAAATACGCGGCGGCGGCCGGAATGCGCCAGCCTTGATCGTCGGAGTCCGGCGTGGTCGGCGTACCCGCCCCGCCGAAGCGCGGCTCCTCGCTGCAGAGCAGCGGGTGCCAGCGCAGGTCGCGCGCCGGCGGCGCCAGCAGCGGCTCGGGCGCCACCGACAGGTCCAGGTCGGCTCCCAGGTTCACCAGCAACAGGCGATCGCCGCGACCCGCCCGTGCGCCGTCCATCGCGATGGTGCCGGTACCATAGCGCAGCACCAGGCAGCCATCGCCCAGCACCGCGCCGTCGAACGGCGCCGCGCCGGCGTTCACCGCGCGCACCGTCGGATCGGACGCTCGCAGCGACAGCAGCGCCGTGTGCAGCGCCAGCCAGTGCCGCCCGCGCTCACCGTCGCGCTCGACCCAGTCCAGCCGCGCCGAGGAGAAGGTCTCGGGCGCGGCCGGGTCGGCCAGCGCCGCCTGCGCGTCCGGCGTGGCCGCGCTGGGAAACTGGGACAGGAACTCCGCCCGCCCCTTGCGCACCAGCTCGGCCAGCTCTGGATTGTGGTCGGCGAAGAAGCGAAAGCGGCGCGACGAGCCCCACTCTTGCCCCTGGAAGAGCAGCGGCGTCCAGGGCCCCAGCAGCAGCAGCGTCGTCATCGCGCGCAGGCGGCCCGGCTGCGCCAGATCGACCAGGCGCTCGCCGTCGGCGGCGTTGGCGACCTGATCGTGGTTCTCCAGAAAGGCGACGAACGCGCGGGGGGCCAGCCCGACCGTGGATGTCCCGCGCCGCTTCTTTTGCCAGTTGTAACGCTGCCCCTGAAACAGAAAGCCGTGCTTGGCAGCCGAGATCAGCTCCTGCGCGCCGCCGCGGTAGTCGGTGTAGTACGCCTCGCGCACCCCGGTCAGCGCCACGCGCGCGGCGTGGTGAAAGTCGTCGTTCCAGATGGCGTCGACGCCGTGCCCGCCCTCCTCGGGCGCGCGCACCAGGCGCGTCTCCTGGGTCTCGTTCTCGGCGAAGAGGACCACGCCGCGCCGCCCGGCCGCCGCGCGCACCCGCCGGGTCAGCGCCGCGACGATGTGGTCGTCGGACTCGTCGAGGATGCTCTGCGTGGCGTCCAGACGCAGGCCGTCCATGTGGTACTCGTCGATCCAGTAGCCGGCGTTCTCGATCACGAACTGCCGCACGGGTCCCGCGTCCGGCCCGTCGAAGTTGATGGCCGCGCCCCACTCTGTCCCCGTCTTTGCCAGGTAGTGCGGCGAAAATTGCGGCAGGTAGTTCCCGTCGGGGCCGAAGTGGTTGTAGACCACGTCCAGGATCACCGCCAGCCCCAGGGCGTGCGCCTCGTCGACGAGCTGGCGCAGATCATCGGGCCGGCCGTAACCGTGATAGGGCGCGAACAGCGCCACGCCGTCGTATCCCCAGCCGAACGCGCCGGGAAAGTCCGCCACCGGCATCATCTCGATGGTGGTGATGCCCAGCTCCTTCAGCGCCGGCAGCTTCCGGGTGGCGGCGGCCCAGGTCCCTTCCGGCGTGAACGTGCCGACGTGCATCTCGTAAACCACCTGCCCTGGCAGGCGAACCCCTTCCCAGTCGCGATCCCGCCAGGCGTAAAGCCGTGGATCGATCACCTCCGATGGGCCGTGCGGCCCCTTCGGCTGGCTGCGCGACGCGGGATCGGGCAGCGGCACGTCACTGTCGTCCAGTCGATAACGATAAAGGACGCCCTGCTTCAGATTCGCGCCCAGCCCCGACCAGAATCCGCCGTTCTCGCGCTCGAGCGGGATGATTGGCCCGCTCTCGATCACCACGTCGACCCGCTTGCGCGCCGGCGCCCAGACGCGAAACGAAACGCCTCCGGGCACGACGTCGGCGCCGGTCGACAGCCGACGTCCTTCGGGAACGGGCAGGCCAGACTGTTTGGGCGCGCTCATCGTCGACAGGTACGTGGCGCTTTGGAAACTAAGGCTGGCCCGACCGACGGCAAGGAGGGATCGTGTCTTCCGTCTCGAGACTCGATTTCGATGGCAGGGAAGGGCAGCCTGCGCTACACCGCAGACATGCGCACCCTCGCGGGCGCCGTCGCTGCAACGGCGCTTGTTTTGACCGCCTGTGGGCATCACGAGTCACCGGCCGCCAAGCGCGACGGCGACACGGCCACCGAGACCAGCGACCTTCTACCCGTGGGCGCGCCGGCGCCCGATTTCACCGTCGTCGCCCACGACGGCGACACGGTTCAGCTCGCCAAGCTCAAGGGCCGTTACGTCGTCCTTTACTTCTACCCGCGCGACGACACCCCCGGATGCACCAAGGAGGCCTGCGAATTCCGCGACGCCTGGGGCGATCTGACCAAGGCCGGCGTCGCCGTCTTCGGCGTGTCGACCCAGGACGTGGCCTCGCACCAGGCCTTCGCGCAGAAATACAACCTCCCCTTCCCGCTGCTCCCCGACGGCGACGGCGCCATCGCTGCCAAGTACCACGTGCGCGTCTTTCTCGGGATGGCGAAACGGGTGACGTACCTGATCGGTCCCGACGGCCGCATCGCTCACGTCTGGCCGGCGGTCAAACCGATCGGCCACGCCGCCGACATCCTCAAGACCGTCCGCGGCTGATCGCGCCCGCTCCCTCGACGGGCCGGCAGCGGCGGGCCGCCCGGCGCTCTCTCAGCCGAACAACGGCAGCGCGCCCTTGCTCCACGCGGTGTCGCCGAACGTCGTCATGTTGACGCCCATGGCGTTGGCGATCGAGACCCAGACGTCGTTCATGTAGCGAATGGGGAACTGCAGATACTTCCCGGTCTGCAGCTTCAACGATTTGCCGCCGAACATCAGCACCGGCATGTTCTCGATCGAGTGCGACCAGCCATAGCAGCACTCGTTGAAGTAGACGACGACCGTGTGATCCAGCAGCGTGCCGTCGCCGTCCGGCGTGCTCTTCATCTTCATCAGCATGTCGGCCAGAAGCTGCGAGTAGAACTGATCGACCGCCGCGTGCAGGCTGGTGGCTGCCATCTCGTGCGACAGATCGTGATGGCCGGCCGGGTCGGGAAAGTTCGGCAGCAGCTTTTGAAAACGCAGCGCCGAGTTGCCGTGCGCGAAGGTGAACGTCGCCACGCGGGTGAGGTCGCACTGGAACGCCGAGAGGATGATGTTCAGCTGGTTCTGCGCCAGCGGCTTGTGCTGGATCTCGTCCTGCGTGACGTCGCCCGTCGGATCGGGCAGCGCGCCCAGCTGCGGCCCCGCGCACGCCGGGCCTGCCGGCGGCATGGACGTCTGGGCCAGGCGCGCCTGCAGCGCCGAGATCCCGTCCAGGTGCGCGTCCAGCTTGTCGAGCTGCGATTTCGGAACCAGCCCGCGCAGCCGCGTCAGATCCTTGTTCACGAAGTCGAGGACGCTCTTGTTCTGCGTGCGCAGGCGCGCGATGTCCGCCGCCGACAGGCCGGGCATCGCGCTGCCGAACACGTTGCCGAAGACGGTGTCGGCCCGGCTCTCCGGGAAGCGCGCGTTGGTGTCGTACGACATCACCTTGAAGTTCGGCAGGCCGATGCTCGACGGCCGGTACGCCGTCGATTCGATCGACGGCAGGCCCGATGCCTTCAGGTTCGCCTCCGGCTTCTGCAGCAAGAACTGATCGATCGACGGCCCCGACGCCATCTGGTTCTTGGCGTTGGCGTCGCCGCCCGAGCTGGTCCCCGGGATCTCGATCGGCCGCCTGCCCGACATCATCGTGATCAGGCCGGCGCCGTGCTGATCGCCCGGCCAGCCGTGGTCACGCGGGCAATAGATGCCGTTCAGGATGACCATGTCGTTGATCAGCGGCTGAAAGGGCGACAGGATCGACGGCAGCGTGAAGCCGGTGGCGGCCGCCCCCGTGGGGAAGAACGCCGGCGGAAAGGTGCCGCACGGGCGGTGGATGATCAAGAGCCGGGTCGGCGACGCCCCGGCCGCCGACGCGAACATCGGCCGCAGCAGCGTGCCGGCAGCGGTGGTGCCGATGCCGGCCAAGATCGACCGTCGCGGGATATAGCGAAAGAGATCGCCGTTGCTCATGGTCGTTCCTTTGCGTGTCATTGCAGCACGTCCCGGGTCATGAAAGCAGCCGAGGTCAGCACCGACCGGTAGTACTCGGCGAACGAACCGGTGGTCGCCAGCTTGTCCTTCACCTGTTGCAGCTCGCAGGAGTGATCGGTGGCCAGATCGTCGCGCCCGAGCAAGGGCTTCGCCAGATTCCCCACGGCGCAGTCCGAGACCCGGCGCCCGCCCCGCAGCTTGGTGATCAGATCGCCCAGCCCCGAGACCGGACCATCGAGATCCGGCCCCAGGCGCACCAGCGTCGACGAGGCGTCGATCGGCTGCCCGCTGCTGTCCTTGGGCGTGTAGCGCCCGATCGGATCGTATTGCTCGGTGGTCAGCCCCAGCGGATCGAAGACGCCGTGGCAGGCGCCGCACCCCTCGCTGGCGTTGGCCCGCAGCGTGGCCTTCTGCCGTTCGGTGGCGTTCGCGGGAAACGTCGAGGCGACGTTCAGCGCGTTGGCGGGCGGCGGCGGGAACGCCGTCCCGCAAACCAGCGCGTAGTAGATGAACAGCCCGCGGTGGATGACGTCGCCGCGGTCCGGATGGGCCGACGCCGCCAGCACCGCCGGCTGTGTGATGATGCCGCCGCCGCGATCGGGCCCCGGCACCTCCACGGGGGCGAGGTCGGTGCCCGTGGCGCCGGCGATGTTGTACACCTTGGCGACGTTGGCGTTGGCGTAAACCTTGTTCGACGTCAGCAGATCGTCGACCTTGCCGTGCGCCATGATCTCGCCGACGAACATCTGCGCACCCTTGTAGATGTCGTTCTTGATGCTGTCGGTGAACTCCGGGAACAGCGTGGTGTCCTTCGGGACGAACGACGCCGAATTCAGCTTCTCGACGCCCAGCCAGTAACCCGCCTTCTGGCCCAGGTTCGCCTGAACGGCCGGCAGCGACAGCAACCGGTCGACCTCGGCCGCCAGCACATCTGTCTTCAGCAGCGCGCCCGACTCCGCCTTGGCCCACAGCTCGTCGTCGGGGACCGAGTCCATCAGCGCGAAAGAGACCGCCGTGGCCACCTCGTGCGCGGTCAAGGTCACCTTCTTCGCGCCGCCGGCGGCGCCGCTCCCCAGCTCGGTCCGGTAGATGAACGACGGCGCCTGCAGCGTCGCCTCGATGACCAGGCGGATGCCGGCCGCCACGCTCTCCGTCGAGACCCCGACGTGGTAGATGCCCAGCAGATCTTGCACCTCGCTGTCGGTGAGCGGCCGCCCGAACGCCCGCGCGACGCGGTTCTGGATGAAGCGCTGCACGCACTGGTCCGGCGGCGCGGTCGTCCCGCACGGCAAGAAGACGTTCAAGTTGGCCAGCACCGCCCCCACCGCGGCCGTGTGCGCGGCCGTGGCGTAAGCGGTCGCCGTGCTGGCCTGCACGGTCAACTCCGGCGACTCCGACGTCGCGGTGAAGTCGGCCGCCGCGCTGGCCGCCTGCGTGATCTCCGACGGCATACGGACGCCGAACACCTCGGCGACGACGTTGACGTATTCCTGGTCGGTCAATCGCCAGACGCGCGCATTCGCCAGCGACGCTCCCTGCGTGCAGGCCGTCGTCGGCTGCCCGACCGGAGCGCCGCCGCTGCCCGGTGTCCCCTGGTTGCCCGTCTGGCCGGGACCGCGATCGCCTTCGATCATTCCACCGGAGCAGCCGGCGAGCGCGAGCGCGACCGCCACTGCTGTCATCCCCACGAACCAGAGCAGTGCTTTCACCATGGAACCCCTCGCATGTCGGTCCGGCCCGGAAGCCACCGTGGGATTGAATGCACGCATCAGCATCAGAAGAACGTCAGGCAGTTTCCATCGACGAAGATGGGGTGATAAGTGAGATCGGTCTTGGCGTTGTGATCGCCCACCGTCCAGTTCAAAGTCGGATCAGCGCCCGATCGAGTGTACGTCAGCTTTCCGACCTGGGTCGCCATGTCGCAGGCGACAGTGCCGGTGATGCCGTCGCCGCGCTGCCCATCCCAGATCCCGCCCTGCGTGTTGGCGTTGTCGCACGAGAAACCCCCGTGGATCTGGATCGTGAATGGTTTGCATCCCCTGTGCGTGGCCACCATCGTCACGTCGGCGCCCGTCTGCGTGAACGACAGCGAGATGCCGAGCGCGGGAAACATCTTCACCGCCATGCCCAGACCGCCGCCCGCCTCGCTGGCGCTCGATCCGTCGCTGGCGCCGGCATCGGGCGGCGGCGGCGATTTCGGCGGGCCAGCGTCCGTGAACAGCGCGCCGTCGTCGTATCCGTTCGGGTTCGCTGGCGCGCCACCCGAGCCGTCGTCGCCCCCGGCGCTTCCACCCGAACCCATCGCGGGCGAGTTTCCACCGCCGCTGCCTGTCGAATTGGCTGGACCCCCGCCGCTGCCGTTGCCGGCCGGCGTCGGGCTGGCCCCGCACCCCGCGCCCAATCCCGCCGTTGCCGCGAGAAGAGCGACCAGCGCGGTCGAAACTGAGCTCTGGAAGACCTTCGGCACCAGATGTACCTCTTCAATCATTCAGACGCCGCCGCCGCCGCATTGCAGGCAAAGTAATCGCACTGATTCCAGGTGGTTTCACCGGCCCGGCCGATCCCAAAAAGCAGGGCGGCGCGGCGCCCGTCCACAGGCGTCATTGTTATCGGTAACATTTGTGGATGTCAAGAGCAGCGCAACCTGATAAAGCGATCTGTGCAGCCCGTTGCTGCACCACTTGTCTGGCACGGATAAACAGATCATGAACGCCACCGTTCGGGATGTCGCCAAGCGCGCCGGTGTCTCGGCGATGACTGTGTCGCGCGTGATCAACGGCGCCACCGGCGTCCGCCCCGAGACCCGCCGCCGCGTCGAGCGCGCCGTCAGCGAGCTGGACTTCGTCCCGAACGGCGTGGCGCGCGGGCTGACGTCGAAGCGCAGCGGCACGCTGGGACTCATCGTCCCCGACATCGTCAACCCGTTTTTCTCGATCGTCGTGCGCGGCGCCGAGACCGTGGCCCGCCGCGCCGGCTATCGCCTGCTCCTCTGCAACAGCGAGGGCGATCTCGGCCTCGAACGGCAATACGTCGAGGATCTGATCTCCCATCGCGCCGAGGGGATCATCATCGCGCCGGTGGGCGACCGTTCGAAGGCGAACCTGCTGCCGGTGGTGCGCCGCAAGTTTCCCTTCGTGCTGATCGATCGGTCGGTGGCGGGGCTGCCGTGCGATCTCGTGCAGGCGGACAGCGCGGCGGGGGCGCGCGCGCTCATCGCGCACCTGCTGAGCATCGGGCATCGCCGCATCGGGGCCATCGTCGAGGCGGACAACGTCTCGACCGCGCGCGACCGCTTGCAGGGCTACAGCGACGCGCTGGTCGCCGCCGGCGTCAAGCCGACACCCGAGCTGATCATCCGCACCACCGCCGATCGCGCCGGCGGCTACGGGGCCATGCAGCAGTTCCTGGGCTTCGACGAGCGTCCCACCGCCGTCTTCGCCGTCAACAACATGACCGCCGTCGGCGCCATGCAGGCGGTCCGCGAGCGCGGGCTGGTCGTGCCGAAGGACATCGCGCT
>DATKEU010000545.1:0-6762 GCA_035544495.1 Polyangia bacterium
GTCGCTGGAAAATCCACCTTCCGGGCCGACGAGCAGCGTCGTCCCCGCCGCATGGCCGGGCGCGGTTGCCAGCACCGCGCGCAGCGGCGGCGCGTCCGCGGATTCCCAGAAGACGTAGCGGCGGTCGCCCGCCGGCGCCGCCGCCAGCGCCGCCTCCAGCGGCTGCAGCCCGTCGACGATGGGCACGTCGGCGCGTCCCGACTGGCGGGCTGCCTCGCGCGCGATGCGTTCCCAGCGCTGCTGCCGCGCCGAGGCCGCCGCCGGCGTGGCGGGTCCGGGGGTGGTTCGCAGCGTGAAGACCGGCGTCACGCGCGCCACCCCCAGCTCGCAGGTCTTCTGGATGATGAAGTCCATCTTCTCGCCGCGCGCCAGCGCCTGCAGCAGCGTGATGCGCGCGGCAGGCGCCGCCGTCGCGCCCACCCGCCGCTCGCCGAGGCGCAGCGTGGTCGACTGGCGCGCGATCGAGACGACCTCCGCGCTCCATTCCGTGCCCAGGCCATCGAACACCACGACCCCGTCGCCGACGCGCGCCCGCAACACGCGCGCGAGGTGGTGGTGCGCCTCGCCGGTCAGCGCGACACGCTCGCCGCGCAGCTGATCGGGCGCCACGAAGACCCGCCGCATGCTCAGGCGGCCGCGAACCGCAGCCCCACCCACTCGTCGGCTTCCCGGCTCTCGTCCAGCCGGAACCCCTGCTCGCGGTAGCGCCCGATGATCGCCGGCCCGTCGGAGAGCAGCAGCCCCGACAGGATCAGCGCCGCCCCCGGCGCCAGCGCCGCCGCCAGCGCGGGCGCCAGGTCCAGGAGGACGTCGGCCTGGATGTTGGCCATCACCAGATCGTACGGCCCGCGCGCCTCGGCCAGCGAGCCGGCGAACGCCTCCACGGTCACGACCAGGTTGCGCTGCAGGTTCTCGTTCGTGCAGGCCACCGCCTCCGGATCGACGTCCAGCGCATGTCCGATCGCAGCCGGCCACAGCCGGGCGGCGGCGATCGCCAGGATCCCCGACCCGCACCCGAGATCGAGGAAGCGCCGCACGGCCTTCGCCTCGATCTGTTCCGCCAGCTCGATCACCAGCCGCGTCGACGCGTGCCCGCCCGTCCCGAACGCCCGCCCCGGATCGAGATCGATCACTCGATCGCCGTCGCCCACCGATCCCGGATCCCAGCTTGGCCGCACGATGAACGTCCGCCCCACGCGCGTGGCCCGGAAGTACTGCTTCCAGACGTCGCGCCATTCGTCCTCGTGGGCCGCCCGCTGGCGGATCACCACCGGATCGACGGTAAGGCCGGCGGCCCGCGCGCGCGCGCAGGTGGCGCTCACCTCGTCCAGCAGCGCGGCCACGTCGGCGGGCCGGCAAAGCGCCACCAGCACAGTGCGCGCAGGCGCCGACTTCAGCAGCGTCCCCTCGTCGCGGATCTCCACCCCGCCCGCCAGCTCCCCCACGGCCGCGGCCAGCACCTCCGTGGCGCCGGCGGGCGCGTCGATCTGAAGCTCGATCCAGTCGGGCGCGGCGCGGTCGCTCACGCCAGCGCCTGCCGCAGATCCGCCTCCAGGTCGGCGACGTCCTCGATCCCGACGGAGAGGCGCAGCAACCCCTCGCCGATCCCCATCGCCTCGCGCCGCGGGCGCGGAATCCCCTTGTGCGAGAACGACGCCGGATGGGTCAGCAGCGACGCCACCTCGCCCAGGCTGGCCGCCCGCCCGATGATGCGCACGCGATCGTACGCCCGCCGCGCCGCCGCTCCGTCGCCGAGATCGAACGAGACCATCGCCCCTGCCGCCGCCAGCGTGCGCGCGGCGACGGCGTGGTCGGGATGATCGGCGCGCCCCGGATAGTGCACGCGTCGCACCGCCGGCAGCGCGCCCAGCACCTCGGCCAGTCGCGCGGCGCTGGCGCAGGCGCGTTCCATGCGCAAGGGCAGCGTGCGCAGACCGCGCAGGCACAGCCAGGCCGCGAACGGATCCTGCACGGCGCTGAACAGGCGGCCATAGGGCTCCAGCGCCGCGATCGCCGCCGCCCCGCCGGCCACCGCGCCGCCGATCAGATCGCCGTGTCCGCCGATGTACTTCGACACGCTGTGAATGACGATCCTCGCCCCTTGCGCCAGAGGCTGCGACAGGCACGGCGTCGTGAAGGTGCCGTCGACCAGCAGGGCGACACCGCGCTCGCGCGCCAGCGCCGCCAGCGCCGGAACGTCCGCCACGCGCAGGAGCGGGTTCGACAGCGTCTCGACCAGCAGCGCCCGCGTCGACGGCCCGATGGCTGCGCGCACCGCCGCCAGATCCCACGCCGGCACGAACCGCGTGCTGACGCCGTGGCGCGGGCCCATGTCGCGCAGAAGCTCGATCGACCCGCCGTAAAGCCCCTCGGAGGCGAGCACCTCGCCGCCCGCCGCGTGCGCGAACACCGTCGCCGCCACCGCCGCCATCCCCGACGCGAACACCATCCCGACCTCCGCGCCTTCCAGCGCCGCGATCGCCTCCGCCAGCGCACGCGTCGTCGGGTTCCCGTGCCGCGAATACAAGAACCCCGCCCCGTCCGCCGCCGCATCCGCCGCCGCCGCGTCCGGATAGGCGAAGTTCGTCGTCTGGTAAAGCGGCGGGTTGTGCGCGCTCTCCCCCGCCGGCCCCAGCGCCGGCGCCGCCCGCGCCACCTGCACCGCCTGCGTCCCGATCCGCACATTCATTTCCTTCGCCATCGTCATTCACCATCCGGCTCGGATCGGAGGCGGGCTTTGCCCGCCGGAGACACCGCCTGCCTATCAGGATCCGGGCCCGGCTCTCGTCGCGCCGGGGAGGGCCCGCGGGAGGGGGCAGCAGCCCCCTTCCGCGCTCTTAACAGCCCCCTTCCGCGCGCTAGCGGATCACGCGCCGCTTGGCCTCGCGCCGGCGGCGCTTGCGGGCCTCGCGCATCTTGCGCTTCCGCTTGACCGACGGCTTCTCGTAATATCGGCGCCGCTTGATCTCCTGCAGAATGCCTTCCTTCGACATCTTTTGCTTGAGGATCTTGAGCGCCTTGTCTACGGAATCGCGGACCTCGACTTCCAGCGGCCGACCGAGCAGTGTCTCCAAGCGGACTCCCTTCGAAAGAACGGGGAATTGAGCACAAGCGCTGCGCCGCCGTCAAGAAGCGGCGTGCGCTCCGATGCCCGGCGGGGCAGAATCGACCGCAAGCGTAACAAATGCAGCGACGGCGGGCCCGTCTTTACACCAGCAGCCCGATCGCGTATGTAGAGCCGTGTGGGGGGCGGCAGATAACCGCGCGAACATAAAGTAGTTTTACCGGGGTGTTTCCGCGCAAAAAGGAGCCAGCAGAATGGTAATGGGGGCGAAGGTCTTCACCGCAACGAAGGCCAAAGATCGTGAGGAGCTCGGCGAGATGCTGACGAGGTGGATTCGCGACAATCCCAATGCGCGCATCCTCGACAAGATTGTGACCCAAAGCTCGGACAGTGAATTTCACTGCCTGACGATTACGATTTTCTACGAGATGCAAACTCAGTAACCTCGCGGCGATGCGTTTCGGCTTTCTGCTCAAGCGCGGCAAGCCGGAGGCGCGGGAGATCGCGGCGGAGCTGGGTCGCGCCCTGCGCCAGCGGGGCTGCGACCTTGTCGTGCTGGAGGACGACGCGGCGGCGCTGCCCGAGGCCAGCGTCGTCCGGCCCGAGGCGCTGGGCGCGTCGATCGACGCCCTGGCGGTCCTGGGCGGCGACGGCACCTTGCTTTATGGCGCCGGCCTGGTGGCCGATCACGGCGTCCCACTGTTCGGCGTGAACCTGGGCAGCCTGGGCTTCATGACCCATTACAGCCGGGCCCAGGCCAAGGCCGCCATCCAGGACGCCTGCGCCGGCCGCCTGCCCGTCGACGAACGGATGCGCCTGCGGGTCACCATCCACGACAGCGCCGGCGGCGAAGGGGATTCGCGCAGCGCGGTCAACGACGCCGTCATCTCGCAAGCGCTGGCCCGCCTGCTGGATCTGGACGCCCGCCTCGACGGGGCGCCGATCGCGATTTACAAGGCGGATGGCTTGATCATCTCAACGCCGACGGGCTCCACGGCGTACACGCTGGCGGCGGGCGGGCCGATCCTGGCGCCCGATCTCGAGGCGCTGGTGCTGACGCCCATCTGCCCGCACACGCTGACCAACCGACCACTCGTGGTGCGGGCCGACGCGCGCGTGACCGTGGCCAACGTGTCGGACGCGCCCGTGCGCCTGACCGTCGACGGGCAATGGGGGCGGGAGCTCGGCGTCGGCGACTCGATCGAGGTGCGCAAGACGGAGCGGCCGCTGCGTCTGTTCCGCGCGCCGACGTCGTTCTTCGCGATCTTGCGCCAGAAGCTGTCGTGGGGCGAGCGGCGCGGGCAACATCCGGCGTGAGCGCGCGCCGGGCCGGCAACCGCGACCCGCGGCGACCGATGACGGTAGGGGGTGAAAAGACGTGCTGACGTTGTTGCGCATCGCCGGGTTCGCGCTGATCGACGAGCTGGAGCTGCCGCTCGGGCCGGGGCTGACCGTCATCACCGGCGAGACCGGCGCCGGCAAGAGCATCATCGTCGAGGCGGTGGGCCTTCTGCGCGGCGGGCGCGCCAGCGCCGAGCTGATCCGCGCCGGCGCCGACGAAGCGCGCGTGGAGGCGATCATCGAGCTGCCGCCTCGATCCGACGTGCGCGCGCGCCTGGAGACGGAGGGGCGAGAGGCGGCGGACGGTCTGGTGGTTCGCCGCAGCTTGAATCGAGCCGGTCGCGGGCGCGTGCACCTGGGCGGCAGCCTGGCCACGGCGGCCGATCTGACGGCCACGGTCGGGCGCCTGATCGACATCGCCTCGCAGCACGATCAGCAGTCGCTGACCGATCCGGAGAGCCAACTGGCGATCCTGGACGCCTTCGCCGAGAACGAGGCGCTGCGGGCAGAGATGACGGGCGCGCACCGCACCTTGGCGGAGGCGCGCGCGGCGCTGGAGGCCTTCGACGCCGACGCGCGCACGCGCGCCCAGCGCGAGGATCTGCTTCGTTTCCAGCTGGGCGAGCTGGAGGCGGCGCGGCCGGTGGCCGGCGAGGACGAGGCGCTGCGCGCCGAGCGCGAGCGGCTCAAAGGCGCGGAGAAATTCTTCGCGGCCGCCAGCCGCGGCGAGGAGGTTCTGTACGCGCAGGAGGGCGCGGCGGTGGGCCAGCTGGGCGCGGTGGCGCGCGAGCTGCAACCGCTGGCCGCGCTGGATCCGACGCTGGCGCCGCTCTGCGAGCGTCTCCGGGAAGCGCAGGCGACGCTCGATGACGTGGCGCGGGAGCTCGGGCGTTACGCGGCGGGGATCCGCTCCGATCCGGCGCGCCTGGCCGAGGTCGAGGAGCGTCTCTATTTGCTGGGGCGCCTTTGCCGCAAGCACGGCGGCGCTCACGGTGGATCGCTGGCGGACGTGATCGACCGCTGGCAGGCGATGCAGCGCGAGCTCGCCGAGATCGGTTCGTTCGAGGAAGGGCTGGCCGAGCGGCGCGCGGCGGTGGCGCGCGCCGAGGCGGCGGCGCGCGCGGCGGCGGCGGCGCTGACGGCGTCGCGCCAGAAGGCGGCCGGGGGGCTCGAGAAGAAGGTCAACGCGACGATGCGCGAGCTGGCGCTGGGCAACGCGCGCTTGCCGGTGGCGCTGGAGACGCGCGCCGACGTCGGTCCCACCGGCGCCGACAGGGTGCAGTTCCTGTTCGCGCCGAACCCCGGCGATCCGCCGCGCCCGCTGGCCAAGATCGCCTCCGGCGGCGAGCTGTCGCGCGTGATGCTGGCGGTCAAGCAGGCGCTGGCCCGGACCGACGAGGTGCTGACGTACGTCTTCGACGAGGTCGACGCCGGCGTGGGCGGCGGCGCCGCCGAGACCATCGGGCGCAAGCTGAAGCAGATCGCCGGCGACCGTCAGGTCCTGTGCATCACGCACCTGGCGCAGATCGCCGCCTTCGCCGACGCGCACGTCCGGGTGGTGAAGCTCGCCGAGAAGGGCCGCACGCGCGTGGCGATCGAGGCCGTCACCGGCAAGGAGCGCACCGCCGAGATCGCGCGCATGCTGGGCGGGATCCCACCGTCGGACGAGGCGACGGCGCACGCCAACCAGATGCTGCGCCGGGCGCGCCCGTGAGCGAGCCTCCGGATCCGGGAAGCGACGGTCCGACGGGCGATGCGCCGACTGGTGACGAAATTGACCGGTCAGAAGACGCGTGCTACCTGGAAAAGAAAAGGGACGCGCAGCCCACGCCTGCGGAATCCCCCGGAGATTTGGCGGAATTGGCAAGGCGAAAACGGAAGCGGCGCTCGGTCGAGCTGCGTAATTCCTTGCGCCTGGGCGCGCTTCTGGCCGCGCTGGTCGGGGTCAACGTCTACGTCTTCTTCTTCAATCGGCACACGGCTCCACGCGAGGTGCTGAACCTGCAGTCGACGTCGAAGACAATCGAGTCGCAGAAGCAGGAGGTGGCGAAGAAGGACGCCGAGGGCGCGCGCGGCAAGCTGCGGCTGCCCACTCGCAGCGAGCGCGCGGCCACGACCGTCGCGTCGTCGTCGGCGGCGGCGCCGGCACCGGCTCCGACTTCACCGGCACCGGCACCGGCCAGGACCGCCGCGGCGCTGGCCAGCACGGCGGCCAGCACCGCGCCGGCCGCGACCTCGGCCGGCGTGCCGACGCCGCTCATCCAGATTCCGTTCGCCCCGCCCGAAGAATTGCCCGCCGCGGACGAGGCGGCCGCCGGCCCGGTCGAGAAGACCATCGGCAACAACGACACGCTGGG
>DATKEU010000546.1:0-2760 GCA_035544495.1 Polyangia bacterium
CACGGGCGGCAACCTTCACGTCAAGCTGCTGGGGATCAACGATTTCCACGGCCAGCTCGATCAGGGCAAGAAGGTCGGGACGCGCCCGGTGGGCGGCGCCGACGTGCTGATCTCCTACCTCAAGGCCGCGCGGGCCGGCATCGAGAAGCAGACGCTGATCATCCACGCCGGTGATCAGGTCGGCGCCTCGCCGCCCGATTCGGCGCTGCTGCAGGACGAGCCGTCGATCTCGGTGCTGAACCTGCTGGCCAACGGCGCCTGCTCCGTCGAGGACCGCCTGAACCCCGGCTGCAACATCGTCGGCACGGCCGGCAACCACGAGTTCGACGAGGGGACGGTCGAGCTTCTGCGCCTCATCGACGGCGGCAACTTCGCCACCGGCCCCTTCCTCGAGGATCCGTGGCGCGGCGCTCGCTTCCCGTACGTCTCGGCCAACGTCCTCAACACCGCTGACGGATCGACGCTGCTGCCGCCGCTGGTGGTGAAGATGGTCCAGGGCGTGCCGATCGCGATCATCGGCGCGGTCCTGAAGCAGACGCCCACCATCGTCACGCCGGCGGGCGTCGCCGGCCTGACCTTCCTGGACGAGGCCGACGCCATCAACAGCTACGTGCCGGGGCTGAAGGCCGCCGGCATCCGCACCATCATCGTCACCATCCACCAGGGCGGTTTCGAAAGCTCGTACACCGGCCCCACCAAGGCGACGGCGGCGCTGTCCAGCGGGCCGGAGATCACCGACATCGTCAGCCGGCTGGACGACGAGATCGACGTCGTCATCTCGGGCCACACGCACGCGTTCACCAACGCGTTCCTTCCCAACGCCCACGGCAAGCCCATCCTGGTCACGCAAGCGTTCGCGTTCAGCACGGCGTACGACGACATCGATCTGCTCATCGATCCTGTCTCGCGCGACGTCGTGTCGAAGACGGCGCAGATCGTCACCACGTACGGCGACGCCGGACCGGGTTTGACGCCCGACGCGCAGGCCGCGGCGATCACCGCCGCCGCTTTCGGCCGGGTGGCGCCGCTGGTCACCCGGGTGGTGGGCACGGCCACCGCGCCGTTCACCCGCGACGAGAACGCCGCCGGCGAGTCGACGCTGGGCGACCTGATCGCCGACGCGCAACGCGAGGCGCAGGGGACGGTGGCGTCGTTCATGAACCCGGGCGGCATCCGCGCCGATCTCGCCGCCGGAGACATCACCTGGGGCGAGCTTTTCACCATCCAGCCGTTCGGCAACACCATGGTGAACATGAACTTGACGGGCGCGCAGATCAAAGACGTGCTGGAACAGCAGTTCTCGGGCGCCTTCGGCCAGACCGTCCAGCGCATCCTCAAGATCTCGGGGCTGACGTACCGGTGGAATCCGGCCGCGCCGGCCGGCAGCAAGATCATCAGCATCCAGATCGGCGGCGCGCCGATTGATCCGGCGGCGAGCTACCTCATCACCACCAACAACTTCCTGGCCACCGGCGGCGACGGCTTCACCAAGTTCACGGCCGGCACCAACCAGATCGGCGGCCCGATCGATCTCGACGTGCTCATCAGCTATGTCGAAAACCACACGCCGCTGACGCCCGCGATCGACGGCCGCGTCGCGCAGGGCGCGATGTGAGGATCGGATGGACGAGATCTTCGCGCTGTTCCCCATTCCGTTCATGCGCGCGCCGGCCACGCTGCCGGAGGCGCTGACCGCAAAGCTGGCCACGCATTTCGGCGCGCAGGCCACGCGGGACAACAACTCGTCCGCGAACCTGGCGCACACCGAGATGTTGCGGCCCAGCGACAGCCCGTTGCTGGTCGAGGCCGCCCAGCTGATAGGGCCCAAGCTGGTCGACTATGGCGTGCACCTGTTCGGCGAACGGATGCCGTGGGCTCTGAAAGAGGTGTGGGTCAACGTGCTGGATCACGGCGGGCACCAGGCGATGCACAACCACGCCAACAGCTTCGTTTCCGGCGTCGTGTACCTGACGCCGACGCACCCCGGATCGCAGACGGTGTTCATGAAGTCACCGGGCGGGACGGATTTTCTGTTTCGCAACGATCACGCGCGCATGACGCCGGGCCAGTTCTCGGCCGACAAGTGGATCAGCCCCGCGCCGCAGCCGGGTGATCTGGTGCTGTTCCCCAGCTACGTGCTGCACGCCGTGCCGCCCAACCAGGGCCAGCGCCGCATCACGCTGTCGTTCAACTCGATCCCGGCGCGGCTGGACTCGTGGGGTTACACGCTCCGGTTCAGCGGGTGAGCGAGTGAGCGCGCGCGCCGCTGATGGGCGTCGCTGGGCGCCGCCCGTCCTGATGGCGGCGTCCGGATTCGCCGGTCTCGGCTATCAGATCGTCTGGACGCAGCAGGCGACGCTGTGGCTGGGGCAGGACATGGCCGCCGTGCTGGCGGTGGTGGCGGCGTTCTTCGGCGGGCTGGCGGCGGGCGCGCTGGCGCTGGGCGGGCGGATCGCGCGCAGCCGTCGGGCGCGGCGCTGGTACGCGGGCTGCGAGCTGGCGATCGCGCTGTGGAGCCTGGCCCTGATGGTCCTGCTGCCGCGCTTCAGCGCCGCGGCGACGCGCCTCATGGGCGCGCAACCGTTCGGCCCGACGATGTGGCTGCTCGCCTTCGCCGGTACGTTTCTGCTGTTGCTGCCCGCCACCGCCGCGATGGGCGCGACGCTGCCCGCGATGGAGCGGCTGGCCCCGGCGACCGGCGGCGGCGCGACGTCGTCCGTCGCCGGTCTCTATGCCGCGAACACACTGGGCGCTGTCGGC
>DATKEU010000547.1:0-3270 GCA_035544495.1 Polyangia bacterium
GCGCGGACGCTGCTGCGGTTCTCGCGATCGATGTCGAGGTAGTAGCTGTTCATCGCGATCGCGGCCAGGACGACCGGATCGGCGTAGCGGGCGATCAGGAGATCGCCGCGGGTCGCGAGGTAGAAGCCGAGGGGCAGCGGCGCGGTCAGGCGCAGCGAGATGAAGTGCCGTTGCACCGTCTCACCGACGCTGTTCGAGTGATTCCATTGCACGGCGTACCCGGCGCCCAGCAAGATCGTACCCGTGCGGGTGAGCTCGGCGTGGCCGGTGTAAAGCTGGTCGGCGCGCTTGGTCCCCGCGTCGTTCGGCACTGGCGCGCAGGTCTGGTTCGGCATGCCGGCCTGGCAGGTGCCGGCGACCAGCGCGGCGCCATCGAAGAAGCGGGGTTCGAACCCGATGCCGGCGCCCAGCTCCCAGTCGACGGTGGCGTCGGTGCTCTCGGTCAGCCAGCGCAGATCCAGCGCCGCCAGCGGGGCGCCGAAGCTGTAGTCGTGGTTCGGTTTGAAGACCACCGCGCGGTAGCCCGCGGTCAGCACCAGCTCGCCGCCGTCACCCAGGGCGTGGCCCAGGCGCGCCATCGGGAGCAGCGATCGGAAGTCGGCGCGCTGGCCGGCCGCCGCCAACGTGACGTTGTCGACGCCGCGCTGGAAAGCTTCGTAATAAAAACCTGCCAGACCCGCGCTGGCACGCGCACCCAGCCGGGCCCGGTACTGCGCCGACGTCGACGCCACCGCGACGTCCTCGCTGCGCGCGTCGGTCTTGGTGAACAGCTTGCCGCCCGCCATGGCGCCGAGCGCGATGTCGTGGCCAGGGGCGATTTGATCCGACAGCTGCGCCGTCACCACCGCCCGCGCCAGCGGCGACGCGACAACCGGTGGTCCGCCGCTGCCCACCACCTCCGTGCGCTGCGCGTTGGTGTCGTATTCCGCGCCCAGCTCCGCGCGCAGGAACAGGCGCTCGGTCCCCTCGGCCGACGGCGACGGCTCCAGGGCGAGACTGGTGGCGGCCGCACAGGCCGTCGCTAACAGCGCCGAGGCGCGGCGTCGCATCGGCGCGCAGTGTACCAGGACCCTCCGCCGCCCAGCGGGCGGCCGCAGCCGCCAGCGGGAGCACCCTAGCGGGCGATCTTGGCGCGCTCGCGCAGGCCGTTCGATTGCGCCTGCAGGCGCAGCGCGCGCTCGCGCAGGGCGGCCGCGGCGCGCTCCATCGCTTCGACGCTGGCGCCGGGCGTTCCGGCGGCTTCCAGCTTGCGGATGGTGGCCAGCGCGGCGGGATCGAGAACGTCGCGCAGCTGCGCCGACAGCGAGGAGGCGTTGTCGGCGGCGACGCCCGGTCCGGTCCCCGCGGGCGCGACCGGCGTCGGCCCCGGCAAACGGGCGCCCGCCTGGGCGCCCACGGGGGCCGACTCTGCCCCGGCGGCCGGAGCAGACGGCGGCGAGTTCGATGCCGGCTGCCCACCAGACACGCTGGTAGGCGCGGTCGCGCCGCTGCCGGCGCCCGCGCTCATCGTGCCGGGCGCGACCAGGCCGTTGTTCCCCCCGCCGTTGCCGGTGGCGGCAGTGGCGCCGCCGCCGCTGACGGCCTTCGGCGCCGTGTCGGCGCCAGAGGGCCCGGGTGCCTGCGGCGATGCCGACGGCAAGCCGACGATCAACCGTCGCTTGGACCCCTCGAGGGGCGCAAAAGGATCTGCCTCCAGCTGGCCGGCGCGCCGTCGCAGCTCGGTGCGGTTGCGCACGCCGGCCACGCGCTGGCTCAGGGCCGCCGCCTCCGCTTCCAGCCGGCGCGACTGATCGGTCAGGATGTCGGCGCGCGCTTCCCACTCGGCCGGCCCGTCGGTGGGCGCCGATTCGCCGATCGGCGCCGCTGGTCGCGGTCCCGTGGGGCTCGCGGGCCGAGCGCCCGCGCCGATCGTCGCACCGATCTTGGTGTCGATATCGGTCAGGCGGCGGGCGATTGCCTCGGCGTCGGCCATCCGGGCGCGCAAGCGATAGTCGTCGCGAACCCCGCGGTCCTTCTTCTTCAGCTGCTCGATCTCGGCGTTGGCGCGGGCCAGATCGGCCACCAGCTTCCGCCGTTCCGCCTGCAGGCTGGCGCTGGCCGCGTCGGCCGCTTCGTCACCGGCGAAGGCGGCGTGACCGGACCCGGGCGCCGCTGTCACCAGCACGCCCGCCAGGATCGTGGCGCGGCCCAGGCTGTGAATTCGCAGATGCATCACCCTTCGCTCGCGATCGCAGCGAAAGACTGCAACCGTTGTACCACGCGGCCGAACCTGCGACCTGGGCACAACCCCAGGGGATTGGCCCTCGCGGTCAAACACCATCTCAGTTTTCTGAAAACGAGGGTGGATTTTGTGGGTGCGCCGATGTCCGGCTGTTGTGGCTGGCGGAAGCCTTTGGCATCCTGGCGTCATGGACCTGTCCGTGGATTGTCGCCGGTGTCTGCCTCGGGGGCCGCTGTTTCTGCTGGGCGCGATGCTGGTGGCGGCGGCGCCGCCCGGGTGCGCCGGCGGATCGACCGCCGTGGCGCCCGACTCGCCGCCCGTGCCGCTGGCCGCCGCTGAGTATTACCCGCTGCAGCCCGGCTGGAAATGGTCGTACGACATCGAGAAGGACGGCCAGCATATCCTGGCGTTCTATGCCGTCGTCAGCCGCAGCGGCGACACCGCGATCGTGCAAGCGGGCGACGAACAGCTGAGCTACGCCGTCACGCCGCTGGGGATCGCCCGCAAGGAGGGCGGCGTCATCGGTGATTTCCTGATCAAGGACCCGCTGTCGCCGGGCGCGACCTGGTCGCTGGCGCAGGGCAAGGCCCAGGTGGTGTCGCTGGGCCAGCCGGCGACGGTCCTGGCCGGGACGTTCAAGAACTGCATCGTCGTGGAGGAGACGCGATCCGAGCCGACGCGCATCGTGCGGACGACGTTTGCCCCCGGCACCGGCCCTATCTCTGTCGAGGCCTCGGTGCAGGACGGCGGGCGCTTCGTCACCACCATGCGCGCCTCCCTGCGCGGCATGACCCGGCCCGGGCAGGATCCGCTGGCGATGTGAGGGCGCGCGCCGCCGTCAGGCGACGTGGGCGCAGGCCATCGCCGCCGCCGCCGCCGAGTGGCCGAACAGGGCCAGGGCGCCGAGGATCAGCGCCAGCGCCATCGCCATTCCCAGCTTCAGCTCGGCGGTCATCTGGGCTGGCGGACGCGTGGTGATCACCACCGGATCGTCGGGATCCCCGTGAAACACCGGGCTGACGTCGACGCCGCGGTAAAGGCCGTGCGAA
>DATKEU010000548.1:0-4986 GCA_035544495.1 Polyangia bacterium
GATGGTGTCCAAGCTGATGGGCGCGCAGTCGGGCACCGGCGGCACGGGCGGCGGGGCCAGTTCGTCGCCCATGGGGGGCCTGGGCATCAGCCTGCGCGTCACCGACTACGCCGGTCCGCTGATGGGCTTCTTCGTCGGTTCGAAGGAAGAGGTGGCCGGCCTGGGCAGCCTGATCGGCATCGACACCAGCGCGGTCAAGGGCCTGGGCATGTCGTCCGGCCACTTCGACGCCGAGATCACCGCCGAGGACGGCAAGATCGATCTCAACTGCGGCGCCGGCCTGGGCGAGGCCCCGCGCCAGCAGCAGACGTATCGCCTGCTGATGGCGCTCATGCTCTCGCCGCGCTTCGATCGCCTCTTCAGCGAGGCCGATTCGACCGGCCAGTTCGTCACGCGCCAGGACGTGGCGCGCGCCCTCATCGACTGGGCCGACGCCGACGACCGCATGTTCACGCCCGACGGCACCGGCACCGGCTCGGAGGACTATCGCTATGACGCCCGCGCCGACAAGTACCGCGCCCACGACAACCGATACGACACCATCGAGGAGATCAAGCAGGTTCGCGGCGTCAGTGACGCGTTCATGGAGGCGTTCCAGCCGTACCTGACCATCTATCCCAATCTGCAGGCCCAGCAGGCGTGCAAGGTGAACCTGGGCGCCATCAGCAACAAGAACGGCGGCGACTGCACGCCCATCCTGATGGCGGTCATCCGCGCCACCGTCGATCCGACCAAGCCCCAGGCCACCGACGCCCCCCTCCTCGACGACCGGCGGCTGTACCCCATCGCCAGCGTGCTGTGCGACCGGGCGTCGGCCGCCGGATTCGACAGCCTGGACACCATCGTCAAGACGCTGCAGGCGCCGCAGTCCGCGGTCATCCCCGACGATCCGCGCTACAAGCTCCTGCAGGGGTCGCAGCCGCTCACCGTCAACAGCGGCGCGCTGGGCAACGTGGCCTTCGTCGGGCCGCCGCGCGTGTACCGCATCGTCGCCACCGGCGAGGCGGGGCGGGTCAAGCGCAAGATCACCGCCATCGTCGACACCCGGCGCAACCTGGACCACCCGATGACGTTAAACGTCGCCTCCGAGAAGGCGGCCGGCGTTCTGCAATACTGGCGCGAGGAATAGGAAGAATGGCGCACACCATCTGCGGCATCGATCTCGGCAGCTACTCGATCAAGCTGGTCCTGCTGGAGGTCAGCTTCCGTGCCACGCGCTTGCGCGGGATGCTGGAGACCGCGGTGCCGGCGGGCGAGGCGCCGCTCGCCGAACGTCAGGCGCAGGCCGTGCGCGCCGGCCTGGCCGAGATCGCCGGCGAGCCGATGCCGTACCTGGCCATGCCGGGCGATCAGCTGTCGATCCGGCTGCTCGAGCTGCCGTTCACGGAGGCGCGCAAGATCGAGCAGGTGGTCGGGTACGAGCTGGAAGGGCAAATCGTCCACGCGCTGGAAGACGTGGTCTTCGATCACCTGGTCGTCGCCTCGACGGACGCGGCGTCGACGGTGCTGGCGGTGGCGACCAAGCGCGACGACGTCGCGAACGCCATCGCCACGCTGGAGGCCGAGGGCGTGCACCCGCGCGCCCTCTACGCCGCGCCCGTGGTCTACCGCCAGCTGGCGCAGGCGCCGACCGCGGCGGCAGGCGACGACGAGACGGTCGGCCCGTGCGAGGCGATCCTGGACATCGGCCACGCGCGCACCAACGTCTGCATCATGCGCGACGGGCGCGTGCTGGCCGCGCGCACGATCATGCGCGGCGGCCTGCAGCTGACCAGCGCCATCGCCCAGGCCTTCGCCGCGCCGATCGAGCGCGCCGAGCAGGCGAAGCGCGAGGAGGCGCGCCTGCTCACGCCCGATCACCCGCCTCGCACACCGCTCGAGACGCGCCTCGACGCCGTGCTGCGCGAGGCGCTGGCCCCGCTGGTGCGCGACATCCGCCAGACGCTGGCCAGCTTCCGGGCCACGTCGAAGTCCGTGGTCGACGCTCTGCTGATCACGGGCGGCACCGGCCGCCTGCCCGGCCTGCTGGAATTCCTCGAGGACGAGCTTGGAATGCCCGCGCGGATCCTGCCGGTGAAGGAGACGCTGGACGCCCTGGGCGCGCCGCGCGTGCGCCGCGCCGCCGTCGCCGCCGATGCCGACGCCGACGCCGACGAGGAGACGGCGGATGGCGCGCTCCTCGTCGAGGAGGCGCCCGAGGCGAGCTCGTACGCGCTGGCCGCGGCGATCGCGCTCGCGGGCAGCCGCGGGTCGAAAGAGATCGATCTGCGCCGCGGGCCTTACGTCTACCGGGCCAGCTTCTCGGTGCTGCGCCAGAAGGGGTGGCACCTCGGCGGGTTGCTGGCGGCGCTGGTGGTCGCGGGCGGCATCGACGTGGGCGCCGCGCTGTCGAACCTGGGCGCCGATCGGCGCGAGCTGGACAAGCAGCTCAAGACCGCCACGCAGGAGCTGTTCGGCCAGCCGCGCGACGACGCCGAGGCCGTGACGCAGCTTCTGCGCAAGGGCTTCCGCGAGGAGCTGGCGCCGCTGCCCAAGGCCACGGCGTACGACCTGCTGGATCAGATCTCGCGCAAGATCCCCTCCGCCGAGAGGATCAAGCTCGACATCATGGAGCTGGACATCCGCCCCAAGAAGACGTTCGCCAAGGGGACCGTCGACTCCGCGTCCGCCGTCGACGACATCGCCGCCAAGCTGAAGGAGATCGACTGCTACGAGGAGGTCACCAAGGGCGCCATCTCGGAGGTCTCCGGCGGTGGCAAGCAATTCTCGTTGAACGTCACCGCGAAGTGCCCGTGAGGATGGCGAGCCGGCGATGAGCATCTTTTCTTCTGTCAAGGAGTCAGCGGGCCGCGCGCTCGGGCGGCCATTCGCGTACGTCGGCGCCGAGTGGGATCGCCTGGCCCCGCGCGAGCGCCGGTCGGTGGCCGCGCTGATCGTCGCCGTCGTCGTCGTGGCGGTGCTGCTGTCGATCTACTTCGTCTTCAGCCGCATCGGCGATCTCGAGGAGGGCAACGCCAAGATCCGCGAGGCCCTGGCCGAGATCGCCAAGAACCGCGACGTCTACCTGGAGGCGAAGTCGCGCAGCCAGGCGCAGGAGGCGCGCATCGGCAACGATCCGCCCCAGCTGACCAGCGATCTCGAGGCGGCGGCGCGCGAGGAGGGGGTGCAGATCGCCGAGTCCAACGAGCGCCCGACCACGCCCGCCGGCCGCCGCTACCTCCAGCACGACGTCGATCTGAAATTGCGCGACATCGACCTCAAGTCGCTGGCCGGTTTCCTGCGCCGGGTCGAGACCGGCCCGCGCCTGATCTACTTTTCGCGCCTGTCGATCAAGCGCCGCTACTCCGAGGCCGAGAATCTGGACGTCGAGGCCACCGCCACCGCCTTCGAGAAGCTGCGCGAGGACAAGGCGAAGAAGAAGCCGGAAGGCAAGGACAAGAACAACGGCAACGGCAAGGACAAGGCCGAGGGGAAGGACATCTAGTGGCCTTCTGGACGCTGACGCCGGAGAGAAAGCGCGTGCTGCGCCGGTCGGCCCTGCAGAGCGGCTTCGGCCTGCTCGTCTTCATCGTCGGCCTTTACATCTGGTTTCCGTACGAACGGGCCAAGGACGTGGCGGTGGCGATGGCGGCGGCGCAGGGCCTGGACGTCGAGATCGGCTCGGTCGGGCGGGCGTTCGGCTTCGGCGTGACCTTCCGGGACATCGTCGTGCGCACGCGCCCGCCCAGCGGCAAGCCGACGCGCTTTCTCGTCGAGCGCGCCCGGGTGACGGTGTCGCCGCTGTCGCTGCTCGGTTCGGCGCCCGCCGTCGAGATCGACGCCACTGCCTTCGGCGGCGAGATCGTCCTTGCGCAGAAGTCGGTGAAGAAGGGGCCCTTCTCCATCGGGGTCAAGCTCTCGTCGGTCAACCTGGCCGAGCTGCCGGGCGTGCGCGAGACGATCAACCTGCCGCTCGCCGGGACGCTGGCGTTCGACATGGACATCGCCTCGTCGAGCGGCCGTTTCGCCGACGCCGCCGGCCAGATCAGCTTCCGCTGCGAATCGTGCGTGCTGGGCGACGGCCGCACGCCCCTGCGCGTGGAAGGCAACCCGTTCCTGGCCGGGGGCCTCACGCTGCCGCGCGTGCGCCTGGGGACGTTGAACGGGCGCGTGGCGATCGAGAAGGGTCTGGCCAAGCTGCAGGGCGTGGAGGCGAAGTCCCCTGACGGTGAGCTGTCGATCGAGGGGGAATCGCAGCTGCGCGATCCGCTCGGCGCCTCGAGCATCAACGCCTACCTGCGCTTCAAGTTCAGCGACATCCTGCTGAAGAACGCCGACAAGCTGGCGACCATCCTGCAAATGGCGGGCGGGGCGGGCAAGCGCCCCGATGGCGGCTACGGTGTCCGCCTGGGCGGATCGTTCGCGATGATGTCGCCGCCCGTCTTCTCGCCGACGTCGCAGTTCGGCTCCAGCGGCCTTCCGGCGACCCGCCCCGGCGCGCGGCCCAGCATCGCCCCCTCGGCCCCGCCGCGGCCCTCCGCGGCGGTCGCCGCGCCCGCGCCCGCGCCGCCCCCTGTTCCCACCACGGAGTCCTACGTCACCAACGAGACGATCCCCACGCCGCCCCCCGCGCCGCCCCCGCCGCCGCCGCCGCCGCCGGAACCCGAAGCCATCCGCGGCACCCCGCCGCCGCCGCCCCCTCCGCCCGCCGAGCCGGAAGCGACTCCGCCTTCGCAGCCCGAGGGCGAGCCGGATCAGACGAGGTAGCGCTCGCCCGCGGCCTGGTCCTCGCCTTCAGCCTGCCAGCCCGTACTTTTTCACCTTGTCGCAGAACGTGGACCGCGCCACGGCCAGGGATTTGGCGGCCCGCCGCCGGCTGCCGGCGTTCCGGCGCAAAGCCCAGGTCAGCACCGCCTTCTCGATCTCCTCGAACGTCCGGTTGGACAAGCTCAGCTGATCGTCGTCGGAGATCGCCGGCCGCACCCGCGCGCCCGCATCGGGCGCGGG
>DATKEU010000549.1:0-4030 GCA_035544495.1 Polyangia bacterium
TGGCCGGGGATGGGGCGGGCGTTGCCGGCGGCGTCGTACTTGCCGATGCGCGGGCCCAGCATCTTGGCCCCCACCAGCGCCGCCACGCCGCCCACCATGTGCACGACCGAGCTGCCGGCGAAGTCGACGTGGCCGTGGCCCAGTTGAAAGTTGTGCCCCAGCTGCGAAAGCCAGCCGCCCCCCCAGACCCAGTTCCCGTAGATCGGATAAGTGAAAGACGAGATCACCAGGCTGAAAATGACGAAAGACGTGAACTTCCAGCGTTCGGCCATGGCGCCGGTGGGGATGGTGGCGGCGGTGTCCATGAAGACCATTTGAAACAGGAACAGAGCCGCCACCGGCGAGGTGAAGACCTCGGGGGTCAAGAAGAACCCGCGCATGCCGAACAGTCCAAAGTCCTTGCCGGCGATGGTGACAACGAACTCGCTGCTCAACGTTGCGTCGTTGCCGAAAGTCGCCAGGGTGCCGACACCGCCCATTTGCAGGGCGAAACCAAAAGCCCAATAGCCAATGATGCCCAGCGAATAAACAAGGAAATTCATCCCCATGGTGTGACCGACGTTCTTCGCCCGGGTGAAGCCGGTCTCCACCAGGGCGAAACCCGCCTGCATGAACATCACCAGAAACCCGGTCACCAGCGTCCAGACGATGTTGAGCGCCGTCTGGCCGCTCAAGATCATCCGCTGATTTTCCGCGACCTGTTTGCCGAGCTCGACCAGTGACAAGTCCGCCACGGCGGCATGCTAGTGATGATTGTTATAGAAATCAAGACAATGCGCCTAAGATCATTGGAGAATGTTGGCGCAGTTTGATGCCGTCAGCGCAGGGCGGAGCGAGCAGGCGCGCTGCCCAGGACGGCGACGCTGGAACAAAGATTGAGAGAGCCGAGCGAGGCGACGGCCTGGCTGGCGTCCTCGATTATTTCCGAGGTGGGCATCACCAGCGCTTCCGACAGAGCGCGCAGCTCGCCAAAGCGATCGTTCAGACAGGACATGCGCAAATCGAGCACGTGCGTCGATTGATCGCGCCGATAATGGGTGGCCTCGCACGCCTCTTTGTAAGTGGCCAGCCAATCGGCGACGTATTTGTCCAGCATCTGAGACACCTGGTGGAAGCTGGCGCGGCTCTTCATGTTGCTCCAGGCCCACGACGTCGAACGCCCGGTGCTGGCCACGGAGACGCCGTCCGACGCGCCGGAGCGAAACGCGAACTCGATCGAGGCGCGCCGCGACCCGACCCGGGGCGAGCTCTCCCAGACGCCCTCGAAGCGGTCGGTGGGGGCGGCGCAGAGAGGATGCGGGCCGGCGCCCTTCAGCACGAGGCCGCCCACCAGGGCGATGACCACCGCCGCGGCGACCACCGCCGACGTCACCAGGCCGGTGCGCGGCGGGTGGGCGTGCCGGCCCAGGTCGGCCAGCAGCTCGGCCATGGACGGAAAGCGATCACCGGGCGCGACCGACAGCCCCCGTCGCAGGGTGCGCCAGACCGTCACCGGGATCGGGCTTCGCTGGGGCAGCGGCTTGACGTGCCCCTGGACGACGTTGCCGGTCAGCTCGGCCATGGTGGTGCCGTCGAACGGACGCGCGCCGAACAGCGCCTCGTACAGCGCCACGCAAAAGCTGAACTGATCGGAGCGCGCGTCGACGGTCTGGCCCACGAACTGCTCGGGCGCCATGTAGGCGGGCGTGCCCAGCATGGCCCCCGTCTGCGTCAGCTTGGTCACCGCCTGCGCCGGGGCGAGCGGCGCGGGCGGACGCGCCAGCTCCATCGTCGCGTCGAGGGGAGGTGCCGGCGGGGTCTCGGCCGCCGCGGACGTCTGCCCATCCACGTTGAGGTCGATGTAACGGACCAGTCCAAAGTCCATGACGCGGACCTCGCCGTCCTGGCGGACCATCACGTTGTCCGGCTTGAAATCGCGGTGAACCAGGTTGCCCTCGTGCGCGTGCTGCAGGCCGCGGCCGGCGGCCAGGAAGGTGCGGAGGATCTCGCGCCATTCCCGCGGCTGGGCATTCAACCAGAAGGTCAGCGTGCCCCCTTCGATGAACTCCATGGCGATGAACACGCCGTCCTTGTAGGTGCCCACGTCGTGGACGACGACCACGTTGGGGTGCGAGAGCCGGGCGGTGGCCTGCGCCTCACGCAGAAGGCGCGTCTTGCCGTCGAGGCCGCCCGTGCTGCCGCCCTTCTTCACGCGCAGGAGCTTGATGGCGACCTTGCGATCCAGATCGGGATCGTAAGCGCTGTAGACGTCGCCCATGGCGCCGCGGCCCACCAGGCCCAGCACCACGTACCGGCCGATGGTGACACCCCGTCGGAGCTGATGGCCGCTCTCCGGCCCTGTCTCCACTGCCAGACCCTCGTTCACTGTCGAGCGCCCATCGACAGATCAGCGGCGCCGATTGAGCCTGGAATTTCCGCGTTGTAGGCGCCTCCAGGATTCCTGGAAGGCGGCGCCCTTCACGCCGCTGGCACGAGGTAAAGCGCCGCCAGCGGCGGCAGCGTCAGGTTCAGGGAGAAGGGCCGGCCGTGGGCCGGCACGGGCGCCGCCTCGACGGCGCCGAAGTTGCCCTGATTGCTGCCGCCGAAGCTGGCGCCGTCGGTGTTCAGCGCCTCGGACCAGAAGCCGCCGGCCGGAACGCCCACGCGATAGCTGCCGCGCGGCACCGGCGTGCAGTTGAAGATTGCCAGCAGCGGGCGGGCGCCGTGCCGCCCGAGCCGCAGAAAAGCGTAGACGCTGTTCTCGGCGTCGTCGGCGGCGATCCAGTCGAAGCCGCCGGGCTCGGTGTCCAGCTCGTGCAGCGCGCGCTCGCCGGCGTACAGGCGGTTGAGCGCGCCCACCAGCAGCTGCACCTGGCCGTGGCGGGGCGATTGCGCCAGGAGGTGCCAGTCCAGGCTGCGGTCGTGATTCCACTCGTTCCGCTGCGCGAACTCCCCGCCGGCGAAGAGCAGCTTCTTGCCCGGCTGGGCCCACATCATCGCCAGCAACAGGCGCAGCGTCGCGAACTTCTGCCAGTCGTCGCCGGGGAACTTCTCCAGCAGCGATCGCTTGCCGTACACCACCTCGTCGTGCGACAGCGGCAGCACGAAGCGCTCGCTGAAGGCGTACAGGCCCCGGAAGGTCAGGTCGTTGTGGTGATGGCGGCGATGCAGCGGATCCAGGGAGAAATATTTCAGCGTGTCGTGCATCCAGCCCATGTCCCACTTCAGCGAGAAGCCGAGGCCGCCCACCTCGGCGGGGTGCGTGACCAGCGGCCACGCCGTCGACTCCTCGGCGATGGTCAGCGCGTCCGGGAACTGGGTCGCGACGGCGCCGTTGACCGCGCGAAAAAGCGTGACGGCGGCGCGATTCTCGCGTCCGCCGGTTTCGTTCGGCACCCATTCGCCGGCGCGCCGGCCATAGTCGAGGTACAGCATCGACGCCACGGCGTCGACGCGCAGCCCGTCGGCGTGATAGCGATCCAGCCAGAACAGCGCGTTCGAGAGCAGAAAGCTGCGCACCTCGTTGCGGCCATAGTTGAACACCACGCTGCCCCATTCGGGGTGGCGCCCCTGGCGCGGATCGGCGTGCTCGTAAAGGTGCGTGCCGTCGAAGAAGACCAGGCCGTGCTCGTCCGAGGGAAAGTGGGCGGGCGTCCAGTCGAAGAGCACGCCGATGCCATTTTCGTGCAGCGTCTCGATGAACCACATCAGGTCCCGCGGCGGGCCGTAACGGGCGGTGGGCGCGAAGAAGGCCGTCACCTGGTAACCCCACGAGCCGTAGAACGGATGCTCGGCCAGCGGCATCAGCTCGACGTGCGAGAAGCCGGCGCGGCGCACGTGCTCGACCAGGCGCGGGGCGATCGCGCGGTACGACAGCAGCTCTGTCGGGCGCGCCGGGTCGCGCAGCCACGAGCCGAGGTGGAGCTCGTAGATCGAGATGGGCGCGCTGAGCGCGTTGCGGGCGCGGCGACCGCGCATCCACGCATCGTCGGTCCAGACGTGATCCAGCGTCGCCACGACCGACGCCGTGCCGGGCGGCGCCTCGGTGGCG
>DATKEU010000550.1:0-10613 GCA_035544495.1 Polyangia bacterium
GCGGCGCAACCAGCGGCGCCAGCGGCGGCGGCGCGGCGACCGGCGGCGGCGCGGCGACCGGCGGCGGCGGCTCGGCGACGATGGTCGGACCGGCGGCGCGCGCCGCCGGGGAGAGCAGCAGCGCCGCCGCGCAACACGCCCACGCGCGCCCGCGCGTCGGTGGCCAGGGCCTGCGACCGCGGCTCGACACGGCGACCTTTTACCATGGCTTGCGCTATGCTCGCGGCGATGGACACCGCAGCGGGCGACGGCGGCGCCGCGCCACCGACCAGCGAGACCGCCAGCGCCGAGATCGGCAAGTCGGTCTTCACGCTGCTGCGGGAATCGTTCGCCCTCTATCGATTGCACGCCAGGACGCTGCTGGCCACCTGCGCGATCCTGTTCGTGCCCCTGACCATCGCCAAGTCGTTCGCGCTGTCGGCCATCCTGGCGCCGACGCTGGTCGCCAGCGATTACATGAGGCAGACGGCGGCGCTGGGTGAGAAGGCCACCGAGGCGTCCCGCCGCGCCCTGGCCGACGGCGTGCGCGACGGCAAGCTGGACCCCAAGGTCGTCGACGAGTTCACGCGCCAGAGCGCGCGCAACCTGGAAGAGCTGGGGCGCAGCAACGCGGTCGCGTCGGGCGCGGTGCCCAGCCGCTTCCGGGTGTCGCTGCTGGACTTCCTGGCCACGCTGGTGCAGGCGTTCGCCTTCTTCGGCTTGATGATCCCCCTGACCGGCGGCGCGCTGACCATCAGCGTGGCCGATCGGATCCTGGGCGGCGACGCCGGCTGGGGGCAAGTCTGGAGGACGCTGTTCCGCCGCCTGGGCCGGCTGCTGCCGGCGTTGCTTCCGGCGGGGCTGGTGGTGGCGCTGGGATTCGCGGTGCTGAAGGTGGCGGGCGTCATCGCCGCTTCGGCCTTCGCCTTCGTGGCGCCGGTGGTCCTGATCGAGGGGCTCACCGGGCGCGAGGCGCTGAGGCGCAGCGTCGAGCTGGCGCGGCGCGACTGGCCGCGGCTGGCGGTGGTGCTGATCGTCTTTGCCCTTGTGCGGTGGGTGGCGAACGGCGCCGTCGACGTCTTCATCCCGCAGCGCGCGCTGTTCTTCCGATCGCTGTTCGCCGATCTGTTCACGATGGTGCTGATGCCGGTTCCGATCATGGGCGCCGTGCTGCTGTACTTCGATCTGCGCCGCACCCGCGACGGTTTCACGCAGGATCGCCTGCGCGCCGATCTGGCGGCGCTGCGCGCCCCGAGCGCCGCGTAGGCGGGGCCGCGGCGCGATGGACGCCCTCGACGGGAAAGTCTTTCTCATCACCGGCGCGTCAGCGGGCATCGGCGCGGCGCTGGCCCGCGAGCTGGCGGCGCGCGGGGCGCGGCTGGTGCTGGCCGCGCGGCGCACGGACAGACTGCGACAGCTGGCCGCCGCGCTGCCGGCCGGCACCACCGTTTGCGCGCGCGCCGACGTCACCGTCGACGGCGAGATCGAGGCCGCCGTGGCCGCCGGCGTGGCCGCCTTCGGACAGCTGGACGGCGCCATCGCCAACGCCGGCTTCGGCGTCGTCGGCAGCTTCGCCCGCCTGAGCCTGGCCGATTATCGCCGCCAGCTGGAGACGAACTTCTTCGGCGCCCTGCGCACGGCCTACGCCGCCTTGCCCGAGCTGCGCCGCACGCGCGGCCGCCTGGCCTTCATGGGCAGCGTCAGCGGCCACCTCCCGACGCCGCGCCTGTCGCCTTACTGCGCCAGCAAGTTCGCCCTGCGCGGCTTCGCCCAGAGCATCCGCGACGAGCTGGTGCGCGAGGGCGTCTCGGTGACGGTGCTGACGCCCGGTTACGTGGTCAGCGAGATCGGCTTCATCGACAACCAGGGCAACCGGCGCGAAAAGGACATGCTCGCCGCCCCGCCCTGGATCCGCATGCCGGCGGACAAGGCGGCGCGCCAGATGGTCCGCGCGATCGCGGCGCGCAAGCGCGAGGCCGTCATCACCGCCCACGGCAAGCTGGGGGTCTGGATGTATCGCCACGCCCCCTGGCTGGTGGAAGCCTTCGTCGCCCGGGCGAAAGCGCCGCGAGAGTCGACGTAGCCTCTCGGCGCCAGGGCCAGCGGCCGTCGCGCGGTCGCGCTCGCGCGGACGTTGCCGCGCCGCCTCTCGTCGGACAGGCTCCGCAGTCGGAGGGAGAGCGATGAACTACAGATCATTGGGCCGAACGGGGCTGCGCGTGTCCGAACTGTGCTTCGGCACGATGACCTTCGGCGGCGAGGGCGTCTACAAGGCGATCGGAACCACCGAGCAGGCGGACGGCGATCGCCTGGTCGGCTTGTGCCTGGACGCGGGCATCAACTTCTTCGACACGGCCGACACCTACTCGATGGGACGCGCCGAACAGATCCTGGGCAAGGCGCTGGGCGCGCGGCGCAAGGAGATCGTGCTGGCGACGAAAGTGCGGGGCCGGGTCGGCACGGGGCCGAACGCCGTGGGCCTGTCACGCGGGCACATCATGGACGGCATCGACGCCAGCCTGAAGCGCCTGGGCACCGACTATGTAGACCTCTATCAGATCCATGGCTTCGACGCGCTCACGCCCTGGGAGGAGACGCTGCGAGCGCTGGACGACCTGGTGCGCGCCGGCAAGGTCCGCTACCTCGGCGCCTCGAACCTGGCGGCCTGGCAGCTCATGAAGGCGCTGGGCATCTCCGAGCGCGATCACCTGGAGCGCTTCCAGACGATCCAGTCCTACTACTCGATCGTGGGGCGCGACCTCGAGCGCGAGCTGGTGCCGTTGATGCAATCCGAAGGCGTGGGCTTGCTGGTGTGGAGCCCGCTGGCGGGCGGCTTCCTGGGCGGGAAGTTCACGCGCGACCAGCGCAAGCCGGGCGAGACGCGGCGGGCGCAGTTCAACTTTCCACCGATCGACGAGACGCGCGGCTGGGCCGTTCTGGACGCGCTGGCGGAGGTCGCGCGCAAGCGGGAGGCGTCGGTGGCGCGGGTCGCGCTGGCGTGGCTGCTGCACCAGCCCGTCACCACCAGCGTCGTCGTCGGCGCGCGCGACGAGGCCCAGCTGCGCGACAACCTGGCGGCGCCCGAGCTGAAGCTGACGCCCGATGAGCGCGCGCAGCTGGATCAGGCCAGCGCGCTGCCGCCCGAGTATCCGGGCTGGATGGTGACGCTGCAGCAGCGCGACCGGCTGGAGTCGCTCTCGCTCGAAAAACGCTTCGCGCCCGTCAAGTGAACGGGCCGCGCGGCGCTCAGCACTTCGGCTTCTTGCCGGGCGCGTTCTTGTACGCTTCGTTGATGTCGATCCAGTGGGGGTGGGTGCACACGAACCTGGCGATGTCCTCGGCGCCGACGAAGGTGATGGGCGTCTTCACCCAGGGGATCTTGCCGGCGCCGGTGTCGATGGTGTCCTTGGCACCGGTGTCCTTGCACTGGGCCAGCGCCATCGCCACCCTCGCCCCGGCGGCGCCCATGTCGTCGGGCGCCGGCCAGACGCTGCCGAACATGCGCCCTTCGATGATGGCCTGAATGGCCGCCAGCTCCATGTCCTGGCCGGTCACCGGGATGGAGCCGGGCTTGAGGCCGGCGCCCTTGATCGCTTGCATGACGCCCACCGATTCGCCGTCGTAGGAGACCAGGAAGGCGTCCACCTTGTTGTTGGTGGCGGTGAGCGCGTTCTCGGCGAAGGCCTGCGCCGGCTCCGTCTTCCAGCCCTTGGCCAGCTGATCCATGACGATCTTGATCTGGCCGGCCTTGACGAACGGATCGAGGATCAGGTGATAACCCTCTTGCATCTCGGTGGCGCCGGTCTGGCCCGGATCGCCGCCGATGAGGGCATAGTTGCCCTTCGGCACCACCTTGACCATCGCCTGGGCGGCGACCACGCCCCCCTCGCGGTTGTCGCGGCCGATGAAGGCGTCGTGCTTGGCGCCCACGATGAGATCGTTGTACGAAGCCAGCGGGATGCCGGCGGCGGCCGCCTTCTTGGCGATCGTCGCCGCCACGTGGAAATCGACGGGGTTGATGACGATGACGTCGACGCCCTGGGTGATGACGTTCTCGGCCTGGGCCACCTGCTTGAGGGCGTCGTTCTCCGCCGACTGCATGATGACCTTGTAACCGCCGGCCTCGGCGGTCTTGACGAAGAACGGGCCGTCGGCGTGCAGGTAGCGGAAGGCGGTCGACTGCTTCTGCAGGAAGGCGATCTTCTTCGTCTTGCCGGGCGTGCATTTCCTGTCGGCGGCTTGCAAGGACGGCGCGTGGGCCGTCAAAGTCACCAGCGCGACTGTCGTAATGAACGCAGCGAAATACTTCCGGACCGGTCTGTCATTGTTGCCCATTGGCGCCCCTTCCCCGCATCAGCGGGGGCCTTGGAAACGAGGCGCGACCTTATCATGTTCCGCCCGAGTTCCGCGCGAGCTCGGGCGCGGCGACAGTGGTCGGTCCGGTCCGGCGGGGCGGCCAACCACCGCGCCTCAGGGGATGCAGTCCGGGTCGCCGGGCATGCAGCGGGTCCAGGTGAACGGCGTCAGCGCATAGCCGCACACCACGTCCATGCCGCGCCAGGTGAGCCCAAAGGTCCCTTCCAGGTGATGCAGGCAATTGCGAGGATGGCCCACGCAGGGCGGGATGGAGATGCGCGCCGCCTCATAGACGCCCCCCGCCGGCTGAAAGAGAGCCTCGTCAATCGGCTTTCCGTCCAATGAAATGGTTCCAGTGTCGGGGCGAATCACCAATAGTTCATGATCGAAATTGGCGGGCAGCGCGAAAATGAAGTCGTGCCACAATGAACTGGTCGAGACGCCGGCCGACAGTGTCGCCTCGCAGTCCATGCCCTGAGTGGCGAGGATCGGCTTGGTCGCCTTGATGTGAAAGCTGCCGGCGCTGGTGACCAGGATCTCGCGCACCTCGCCCGCGGCCAGCACCAGCTCGCCCGACGGCAATCCGCCGCCCAGCCCCAGCGGCGCCTCGAACGTCACGTGCGTATCGTCGCCGGCGGCCAGGATGCGCCACAGCGACGACCCGCCGCCGAACAGCGAATCGCAGGTGTCCTTCTGGGGGCCGAGGCGCGCCGCCACGTACGACTGGCCCCAGTTGGCCACTGGCAGCATCTCCTCCATCGCCAGGTCGGGCGAGTTGATCCCCGGCGCCGCCCGCCCGTACGTCGTGTAGACGTTCCCGGCGATCACCACAACCGGCTGGTTGGTGTCGATGACCGTGCCGCTGAGGTCCGTGGCGTCGTCGCGGCTGCGCAGCGCCAGCACGTCGCCGTCGTCGAGGACGGCGCTGAACATCTGGCCCGGGCCGAGATCGGGCACCACCCCGCCGGCCGCCATCGACGCCGTCGACGACAGGCGGACGGTCACCTCGGTGCCGTCGGCGGTGGCCACGATCGTCACCTCCCCGGCGCCGTCGTGGCTGCCGGCGGCGGCGGAGATCGCCGGCAGCGGCAGCTGCGGATACGTCATCACCATGTACTCGGTGCCGAGGGCGTGGTTGGGCAGCAGCATGGTGCCGCCGCTGCTCTCGGACATCTCCGTGCTGTCGTCGCTCTCGATCAGGGTGGCGAAGATCGGCTGGTCGCTCTCCAGGCGAAAGCCGAGCCCGCGCGCCACGCCGACGTCTTCCTGGTGGAGGTTGGGGACGATGAACCGTTCCGCGCCCAGCACGGGAACCATCGCCGACTGGATGATCGACCAGCCGCTGCCGTCGGCGTGCGACAGCAGCGTGGCGTTGGCGGGGACGCCGCCCGGATTGACCAGGATCAGCGACGACGTCATGGCGTCGTCGCGATCGATGTTGTCGGCCAGCGCGCCGTAGAAGAGACAGCCCGAGAGCGACTGGGCGCGCGCGGCGGCGGCGCAGCTCTCGGTGATGCAGCTCCCGGCGCTGCAGAGCTGCCCTTCGTCGCAGACCTGCAGCAGCGCGCCCACCGTCGCGCCATCACAGGCGCGCACGCGATCGCCGTCGCAGACGCGCGTCCCCGTGCAGGCCGGGACCGTCGCGCCGTCGCCGCCGGAGCCCGCATCGCCGGCGTCGTCGCCCGGGCCTTCGGCCGCCGCCGTGCAGCCGGCGCCAGCCAGGCAGAAGGCGGCGGCCACCGCCCCGATCAGCAAGGTCATCGATCGCTCGCCGGCGCGGCGCGCGCGCCGTCGCGCGGTCCGCGGTTGCGCCACAACGACCGCGCGCGGTTGCGCCACAGCGAGCGCTCCGGTTGCGTTACCGCTGGCCATCTCGCCCGTGTCCTTCACCCGCGACGATCGCACCTTCTCGTCGAGAAAATCACGAAAAAAGACTGTCCGGCACTCTTGCCAAGGCGCTTTGTCCGGGCCTACGCTAGGCACGGTGCTTCGTGCCCTCTCCGTCGCTGGTGCCGCCGCTGCCCTGACCATCGCGGGGGCGCTGGCGGTGGCGATGCCGGCGCCCGCCGCGGCGGCGCCGGCCGCCGGACCGGCAGTCCCGGTTCCGCCGCGGTCGGGAGGTGGCGGGAATCCATTCGGAGACGACAGCGACGGCGACGACGACGCCAGCGGCGCTGAGGAGCCCGGCGGCGCGGACGACGAGGAGGGCGAAGAGTCGACCCCCTCCACCTTACACGCGCTCACCTGTCTGGAGGGCGACGCCGCCGGCGCCGGACGGCGCAAGGGCGTTCAGCGGCGCGACTTCCTCAAGCGCCATCGCTTCGAGCTGTCCGGCATGGGCGGCTTTTACGCGTCGGACACGCTCTCGTCGACGTACAGCTACGGCGGCGCGCTGTCGTTCTTCCCGTCGGAGGACTTCGGCCTCGAGCTCATGGTGACACGCTCGCCGGTGCGATTTCGCCTGGAGGAGCCCTTCAGCGCCTTCGACAAGGAGACGCACTTTCCCCCCGGCGTGGCCTGGCAAGGGATCGCGTCGATGCTGTGGTCGCCGATCCACGCCAAGCTGCGTTTCTCCGACGACAACATCGTTCACGGCGATCTTTTTCTGGTCGCCGGCGCCGGGCGCACGATGCACGAGAGCGTGCAGGGCGTGACCTGGGCGGTGGGGGGCGGCATCAAGCTCTACCTCTCGCGCCTGGTCACCCTGCGCGTCGACGTGCGGGACTTCCTGCTGCCGCAGGAGGTGCTGGGGCAAGCCCGCGTCACCAACAACGTCACCATCCTGGCCGGGGTCAGCCTGTGGCTGCTGTGACGAAGGCGCGCGCGGCGGCCATCGCCGTGGCGGCGCTCACCACGCTGGGCCTGGGGGCGGCGCCGGCGCTCACCGTCGCGGCGCCCGCCAGCGGCGACGACAAGGCGGCCGCCCCGGAGGCGGGCGGCGACGCGTGCGTCGACGAGACAGTGAAGGCCGATCTCTTCGCCAAGCGGCGCATGCGCGGGACGCGCGATCGGCTGTTCCAGCAGACCAACCGGCACGAGCTGACGGTGCGGGGCGGTTACTACGTCTCCGATCTGCTGGACGGGACGTACGTCGCCGGCGCCGCTTACGCGTATCACATGACCGAGGACCTGGCGCTGGAAGCGTCGGGCGCCTACACGCGGCTGGCCTCGGCGGCCGGGTCGGAGCTGGAACGCGCGTTCGTGCTTCTGCAGAACAAGAGCCGGCGGGCCCTGCTGTTCGACGCCGATCTGGTGTGGGCGCCGGCGCACGGCAAGCTGCGCGTGGGCGGCGCGATCGTCCACTTCGATCCGTTCCTGGCGGCGGGCGGCGGCGTGGTCGACTCCGTTCTGTCCAGCGACATCGCCGGCAACGCGGCAATCGGTCTCAAGTTCTTCGTGGGCAAGGCGGTGGCCATTCGCCTGGATCTGAAAGACCACATTTACCGACAGCAATTGCTGGCGCGCAAAGTTTTGGTCAACGATCTGTCGACCATGCTGGGCCTGAGCGTCTATCTGCCTCTGGGAGAGTGAGCGATGCGCCGATCTCTGGTGTTGCTGATGGCATCGTCGTTCGTCGCCGCGCCGGCCGGCGCTCAGCCGGCGGACAGGGCCCGCGCCGGCGCCGATGCGCCGCTGCCGCCGAGCGACAGTGGGGGCAAATCGACGGCGGCGGCGGCGGCGACGGCGGCGCCAGCGCCAGCGCCGGTGCCAGCCCCAGCGCCGGCCCCCGCGGCGGCCGCGCCGGCGACGTCGATGGATCTGGAAAAGCTGCGCGCCGACTTCGAACGTCTGCGCGAAGAGCTGTTTCGCGCCCGCGCCCGGGCCCAGGTGGTCGCCGAGGCGACGTACCCGTCTCGACTGTCAGCGACTCTGCGCTGGAAGGGCGGCGCCAATCAGCTGGTCCGCCACGCCCAGATCCGCCTGGACGGCGCCGAAGTCTGGGACTCGGGCGGCAAGCCGGTCAGCGACGAGCTGATCAGCGTCGCCGAGCGCGCCGTCAAGCCCGGACCTCACGCCCTGACCGTGCGCCTGGAGGTTCGTCCCGGAAAGAAGACCAAGGACGCCGAGACGCTGGGGTACGTCTCCGAGCACACCTTCGCCGTGATCGCGCGCGACAAGGTGAAGACGCGCGTCGCGATCACCGCCGACGAGGACGGCGATCCGCCCGAGTACGAGCCCAACCTGGACGTGGAGATCGAGACCGAGAAATGAACGGCGCGCTTCTTTTCCTGCTGCTGCAGGCGGGCGATCCCGCCGGCCCAGGCCGGACCGATCCGGTCGGCCAGTACCTGGCGGATCTGGAAAAGAGCGGCGTGCTGGCGCCAGAAGCCTCTCCCTCCGTCGAGAAGATCAAACAAGCGCTGGTCGCCGCCGAGACCGACCTGGTGACCGGCAACCCGCAGGTGGCGGCCACGCGCCTTTACCGCATCATCGAATCGCCGGCCTGGCAAAGCCTGTCGTATTCGCCCGAGTACCAGAACGCGGAGTTCACGCTGGCGCGCGCGCTGGTGCGGTCGGGCTCGTACGGTTCGGCGCGCGCGTACCTGATGCGCATCCTGCGCCGGGGGGCCAAGCAGCCGAGCTTCGTTCCCGCGTACCGCGCCATGCTGGACGTGGCGCTGGAGTCGCGCGATCAGGCGGGCGTGCTGGCGGCGCTGGACGCGCTGCCGGGCGGCGACCTGCCCGCCGACAGCCGGTACGAGCACGAATACCTGCGCGGCAAGGTCCGCTACGAGGGTGGCGACCTGACGGCGGCCGACGGCGCGTTCGCCGCCGTCGATCGGCAGTCGCGCTTCGCCGCCTCGGCGCTGTACTTCCGCGGACTCATCGCCGCGCGCCAGGGGCACTATGCCAGCGCGCGCCGCAACCTGTGCGCCATCGTCGAGCCGATCGACAACGATCGCTTCACCTTCTTCATCGACGGGCGCTATTACGCCATCAAGGACCTGGCGTACCTGGCGCTGGGCCGCATCGCCCACGAGCAGCAGAAGTACGACGACGCCTATTACTTTTACTTTCGCGTGCCCGAGGACTCCGATCGCCTGCCGGACGCGCTGTTCGAGGCGTCGTGGTCGATGTTCCAGAAGGGCGAGTACGAGGCGGCCGGCGCCTTCATCGATCAGTTCGATCGGGTGTTTCCGCAGTCGCCGCTGGCGCCCGACGTGCTGCTGCTGCACGCGATGATCGATCTCAAGTCGTGCGCGTTCGACAAGGTGCGGGTCGAGCTGGACGCGCTGGTGAAGACGTACGTGCCGATCGCCGCCGAGGTGGCGGCGATGATCAAGGACCCGGGGCGGCGGCGCGCGGTCTATCGCCGGCTGCTGGCGAAGGATCGCATCGGGCGCGAAGGCGATCGCGTCGTCGATCTCCTGAAGATCGACAGCCGGTTCTATCGCTATTACAACCAGATCGTTGCCCTGGATCGCGACGCGGGCGCGCTGCCGGGACAGGTCGCGGTCTGGGACGAGCTGACCGCCCAGCGAACGGGTCAAGCGCGCGGCAGCGAGGCGACGGAGGCGGTGCAGCTGGCGCAGCAGATCGCCGAGCTGCGCCCGCTGGCGTCCGGCGATCCCGCGCTGGAGGGCGAGGTGACGAGCCTGCTGCGCGAGGCCGAGCGCGCGGCCCGCCCGGTCAGCACGCGCGGGCCCTTCGCCGCCGAGGCGGAGACCGTGCAGCGCCTGGGCGGCCAGGTCAAGGAGCTGCGCGCGCGCCTGGTCGCCGCGGCGGCCGGCATCGCCGAGGCGGCGCTGGTCGACCTGGACACGCGCCTGCGCCGGCTGCTGCGCCAGGCGCGCCTGACGTTGATCGACGCGGTCATCGGCAAGAAGAAGAAGCTGGAGATCGAGATCTCCAACCTGCGCGACGGCCGCTACCCGCCCGAGATGTTCGCCAAGCTGCAGCTCGAGGGCTTGATGGGCGACGACGAGGAGTACTGGCCGTTCGAGGGTGAGTACTGGTCGGATGAGTATTCGAACTACAAATAACGGCGCCCGCGGCGGCTTCTTTGCTGTCGCCCTGGCGCTGGTGATCGCCCGCGCCGCCCCGGCGGCGGGCGCGCCGGCCACGCCCCCCACGCCGGGCAGCGAGGACAAACCGCTGCCCCCGGTGATCGAGCAGGCGATCGTCGAGAAGGAGAAGCAGGTCGTGGCCGCGCGCCGCGAGGCCATCGGCCTGCTCGAAGCCTATCTGCGCGACAGCGCGCACTCGCGCGAGCAGGCCGAGGCGCTGTACAAGCTGGCGGAGCTGTACTGGGAGGATTCGAAGGCGTCGTACCTCGA
>DATKEU010000551.1:0-3823 GCA_035544495.1 Polyangia bacterium
GCCGACACGCCACCAGCCGAGCATTCACCCCGGGTGAAGTCATTCGTTCGGAGGCCGAATCGTATCATCGGTGCGCGGGCCGTAAACGGACATACTGGGTTTTTTCGGGTCCAACGTTCAACGCAGCATGGCCGACTTCAACCCACACGCAGCGCACCATTTCCGACAGGGCCGCTATTGAGTGATCCGCCGCCGGCCAACCGCAACCAGTGGTGGATCTGTTCCCAAGTAATCTGCAACACTTGCGTCCGCGATCTCGATTATGTCGCCCAGCCTTGCAGCGGACAGACAGGTGCGCTTCAATAACGTCGCGTGGATCCTTCCAGGTCACGGGGAAGCGGGACGATGGTCGTGATCGGCCCCGGACAACCTGGCCTGATTGCCGGCAAGTATCAGATCGAACGACTGATCGGCAAAGGCGGCATGGCCGAGGTCTTCGCCGCCGTGAACGTGCGCACTGGCAAGCGCGTGGCGCTCAAGCGGATAAACCCCGCCCTGGCGGCCACCGACGAGGCGCGCGCCAGGTTCAAACGCGAGGCGCTGGCTGCCGGGCGCATCAACCATCCGAACGTCGTCACGGTGTTCGACGTCGTCGAGCATCAGGGCGCCACCTGTCTGGTGATGGAGCTCCTGGAGGGCGAGACCCTCTCGCAACTTCTGCTGCGAACCAAGGTCCTGTCGCCGGAGGTCGCGATCACCGTGCTGATCCCGGCGCTGCGTGGGGTGGCGGCGGCGCACGCCCACGGCGTCGTGCACCGCGATCTGAAACCGGACAACATCTTTCTCTGCCGGGTGGGCGACAACCAGCGCGGCGAGGCCAAGGTGCTGGACTTCGGCGTGTCCAAGCTGGCCACCGATGGCATCGAGGACGTCAGCATCACCGCCACCGGCGGCCTGGTCGGCACCCCCATCTACATGGCGCCCGAGCAGGTGCGCGGCGGCAAGGAGATCGATCAGCGGACGGATCTCTACACGCTCGGCTGTGTCCTGTACCAGATGTTGACGGGGCGCCCCCCCTATCAGGGCGAGGTCTACTCGGCGTTGATGGTCGCCATCGCCACCACGGATCCGCCGCGGCTGCGCTCGTTGCGTCCCGAGATCCCCGTCGAGCTGGAGCGGATCGTTCACCGGGCGATGGCACGCGACGTCGAGCAGCGCTTCCCGGACGTCTCCAGCTTCATCGCCGCCCTGGAATCGTTCCTGCGCGCGGAGAATCCGCTCAGCGGCCCGGTGCCCGTCCCCGCCCCCGCGACTTCGGATCGCACGGTCAAGCTGATGCCGTCGCGTTCCCGCTGGCCGCGGCGACTGGCCATCGCGTTCGCCGGCGCCGGCCTGTTGCTGGCGACCAAGTTCATCATCGACGCCCGCTATCCCCTGCCCGAACACGCGCACCCGTCGGTGACCGCGACCGCCCCGCACGAGACGGCGCCGCTGGCGATCACGCCGGCCGCCGGCGCGCTGCCGGCCGCCGCGCACGAGGCGCCCGCGGCGCCGGCAACCGCACCGCCGGTGACAACAGCGCCAACACCAGCAGCAGCGGCGGCGGCGGCTGAGACTGCCATGCATGGCGGCGGCCACAAGCCCCACCCGGCCACGCGCCTCGGACGTCCTCTCAAGAGCGATGATGCCCCCCTTCCTCCGACGGCGTCAGCGCCGCCCGCGCCATCACCGTCGCCTTCGCAGCCTCCCGCCCGCCCCTCCTCCCCTCAGACGCCGGCCCCCCCTTCGCGCGCCGGCCGCATCACGATCGATGACTTCTAACAGCCGCCGTCTTTCACTTTTCGCCATTGGTGCTTTGCTTTTCTCGTCGGTGGTGGCCCGTGCCGCCGAGCCGCCCGAGCCGGCGCAGTACCGCAGCCTGCTGGCCGACGCGGTCTCGGAGTACGACGCCCACCGCTTCGACGAGGCGCGCGCGTTGTTCAGGCGCGCCAACGATATGTCGCCGAACGCGCGCACGCTGCGCGGGATCGGCATGGCGTCGTTCGAGCTGCGCGACTATGTCGAGGCGTATCGCGCGCTGCAGGGGGCGCTGGCCGAGAAGCGCAAGCCCCTGACACCCGATCAACGACGCCAGGTCGAGGCGCTGCTGGAACGGACGAAGGCGTTCACCGGACACTTCGCGCTGCGCACGATCCCGCTCGACGCGACCGTGCGCATCGACGGCGACGCTCCGGTGATCGAGCAGGACGGTCGGGTGACGCTGGGCCTCGGCCGCCACACCATCGCCGTCGACGCCGTTGGCCGCATCGGCGAGCTGCGCGAGCTGCATGTCTTCGGCGGCGAGAATCGCGATCTGGCGTTTCAGCTGCGCCTGATCGAGCCGCCGCTGACGCCAAATCCCACCGGCGAGACGCCCCCGGCGGCGCCCCCCGCGCCCGACGCGGAACCGCATCGCTCCACCTACGGCTGGTGGCTGGCGGGCGGCGGCGTCCTGGCGGCAGGCGCCATCGTGACGGGGGTGATCTGGCACTCGGACGCAAGCGAGCTGGACAAGTGCACCATGAACCTCGCCAATTGCCGGAACAAGGACGCGCTGACGACCCAGCGCAACGGATTCCAGGCGGCGACGTACGCGCTGGGCATCGGCGCTCTTGGCCTGGGGATCACCGGCGTCGTCCTCTGGGCGCGCAGCGCCACGTCCGACCCGGCGGCCAAACCGCCCGCCGTCGCTTGCGCGCCGTCCTGGGAAGCCATTTCCTGCCTCTTCGTCTTCTAGAAACGACCCCTCGTGTCGGCTGCGGAGGCGAAGAGCGCGCAGGGCATTGGCAAGCGGATGGGGGCGCTGTTACCGTAGCTCGATGCAAGGGGATGGCTTGACCCCGAGCCTGGCGCCCGCGCCGGGGTTGGAGGGCGACAGCCTGCTGATGGCGGCGGTGGTGCGCGGCGATCGCGCGGCGCTGGCCGATCTCTACGACCGGCACTCGGGCGTGCTGCTGGCGGTCGGGATGCGCATCGTCGGCGATCGCGCCCAGGCCGAGGACCTGTTGCATGACGTGTTCCTGGAGGCCTGGCACCAGGCCGCCGCGTTCGATCCCACGCGCGGCACGGTGCGCGCCTGGCTGGTCACGCGCATGCGATCGCGCGCGCTGGATCGCCGCAACGCCGGCGCCCGCAGCGCGCGCATCCTGAAGAGCGCCGCCGACGAGACGCCCGCCGCCAGCGCGCCGGCCGAGGCGGCGGGCGGCGATCGCGAGCGGGTGCGGCGCCTGGTGGTGTCGCTGCCCGACGAGCTGAACGCCGTCATCGGCCTGGCCTACTTCGAGGGGTTGACCTGCGCGGAGATCGCCGAGCGGCTGAGCATCCCCATCGGCACGGTGAAGTCGCGCACGGCGCGCGCGGTGGCCATGCTGAAGGACCTCATCGTCCCCGGCCGACGCAACAACGGAGACGTGTCATGAACGCGAACGTGATGGACCTGCTGCCCGAGTTTGCCCTCGGCAACCTGCCGGCGGACGAGATGGAGCGGGTCGCGCGGGCGGTCACCGCGTCGCCATCGCTGCAGGCGGCCGTCGACGCCATCACCGAAGAGCTGGCGGGAGAGATCGGCGCCGGCCTTCCGCCGGTGCCACCGTCGTCCGAGGTGCGCGCGCGCCTCGTGCAAACCGTGGGCGGCGTCGAGCGCTTCGCCCCGTTCTTCGCCGCCATGGCCGATGCGTTGGACCTGACCACCGACGCCATCCGCCGGCTGTGCCTGCGCATCGATCGCCCGAACGAGTGGGACGCGGGGCCGCGCCCGGGCATCCAGCTCATTCACTTCCGCCCCGGGCCGCGCCTGGCGGCGGCCGTCGACGCGGGCCTGGTGCGCATGACGCCGGGGACGGCG
>DATKEU010000552.1:0-4358 GCA_035544495.1 Polyangia bacterium
CGCGCGTGCCCGACCTGATAGGCCCCGATCACTTTCAGGCGCCCGGTGACCGTCTTGTCGCCCAGATACGCGCTGTCCTTGCCGGTCGGCAGCGTGGCGCCGCCCAGCGCGGCGAAGGCGACCTGGTCGTGGTCGCCGGCGCTCGCGAGGCGGGACTTCAGCTCCAGGCGCAGATCGCCGAGACCATAGGTGTCCAGCTTGTCGCCCGTCGGCGTGCCGGACTGGTCGACGACGTCGCCCTTGATCGACATCGTGAACGGCACCGCCAGGCCCAGCTGAGCCCGGTCGAGCAGGCCGAAGGCGAGCGCCAGCTGGCCGCCCAGCTGGCTCTTCACGACGGCGCTGTCCTGGGCCTGCGCGCCCGTCGTATAAAGGACGTAAGGCCGGTCCTGGAACTGCAGCAGCAGGCCCAGGGCCAGTTGCTTGTGGCCGGCCACGTCGGGGCTGTCGACGGTGAGATAGTTGCGGGGCCCGATGGCGGGCTGGAACAGGTTCACGTCGACCGACCGGTCGGCCTGCGGCGCCGCCGCCGCGCTTTGCGCCCGCGCGCGCGATTCGGAGAACGCCAGCGCCAGCACGGTGACGGCCACCGGTCTGGCGAGGCGAAGCGCGGGTGGCTGGGGTGGCATCCGGGGGGCCCGTCGGGGATGGTGGCGATGCGGCGCAGCCGGCAGAGTATCTCTTGATTCGCGGGGATGTCCATCACTGCCCGAGAGTGAAGCGGTAGCGATAGGTGATCCGCGAGGGCACGGCTTTTCCGTCGCTGGTGCGCGCGGGACGGAACTTGCACCGGCGCATCGCCGCGGCGGCCGCCGTGTCGAACTCGTATCCGGCCGGCCTGGCGCTCACCACTTTCACCTCCTTGACGTCGCCGTGCTCGTCGACGCCGACGCGCATGTCGACCGTCCCCTCGATCCCCATCCGCTTGGCGTCGCTCGGGTAGATGTCCGCGCTGTTGATGTCGACCAGAGGCGAGGCCTGCTCGCTGATGTAGACGTCGGGCACGGGCGTGAAGGTCGGTGGCCCGGCGCTGGCGGTGGGGCGCGCCGGCGCGCCGGGTGGCGCGGGCGTACGGTCGTTCGTGGCCACGGTGTTCCCGACGGGCGCGGCCATCGCGCTGTCGCCCGTCACCGTCGAGTTCAGCGTCACGCCGAAGACCGGCGGGGCGGGGGGCGTGTTCGGCGGCGGCTCTCGATTGGGCGGCGGCGGTTCGGCGGCGGGCGGGGGCGGCGGCGCCGGCGTGGGCGTCGCGATGGCCACTCGCCGCAGCGCCGGCTTCGGCGGCGGCGGGGGCGGGGGAAGTTCGGCCGCCGCGGGCGGCGGCGGGGGCGGGGGCTCGACGACCTCCACCTCGAGCGTCCTCTCGCGCGCGGCGAGGCGAGCCGGGTCGACCTTCAGCAGGACGGCCGCGGCGCCGCCGTGCACCGCCAGCGCCGTCACGACGGCGACCAGGCGCGCGCCGCGCTCAGACACCACCGCCAAGCGTTACATCCCCATCTACGGTTTCCGATCGGCGGCAACACCGGGGTCGACGTTGATGGCAAAGCGACGCACGCCCGCCCGCTTGACGAGATCGATGACGTGGACGACGTCGCCATGGGGCACGACCTTGTCGGCGGCGATCACCGCCTGCAGGTCGGGCGTCTTCGGCAGCGTGTCGCCGATGAACCTGGTCACCTGGTCGTCGTTCGATCGCTCGCCGTTCAGGAACAGCGCCCCGTCCTTCATCAGCGTCAGCGAAAGCGTGCTCTTGGTCTCCGCGCTGCCCGAGGCGGCCTTCGGCAGATCCACCTTGATGGCCGGGCTGACGATGTACGACGCTGTGACCATGAAGATGATCAGCAGGACCAGCGTGATGTCGACCAGCGGCGTGACGTTGATGTCGACGATCATCCGCCCCGGTTCGTCGTCGCCGCCGAAGGGATTGGCGCCCGGCATCTGGCGAGCTCCTAGCGCTCCGCCTTCGGGCCCGACGTGCTCGCGGCCGATGGCGTGACGGGCGTGCCGGCCGCCGTCGCCGACAGGATCAGGTGGGCCATGGCGTCGACCCGTCCCAGCGCGGTGCGCACCTTGCCCTGAAAGAAATTGAACGCCACGACGGCCGGGATGGCCACCATCAAGCCCACCGCCGTCGCCACCAGCGCCTCGGAGATCCCCGACATCACCGCCGCAGCGCCGCCCGCCTGGTTGTGCGAGAGATCCGCGAACGCCTTGATGATCCCCAGCACCGTCCCGAACAGGCCGATGAAGGGCGCGTTGTTTCCCAGCGTTCCCAGCACGCCCAGGTTGCGCTCCATGTCCAGACGGGCGCGCGACTTGGCGGCGGCCATCGCCTCGCTGATCGCCTCGCTGCCGCGGGCCGCCTGCTCGAGGCCCGCCACCGCCACGCGCGATTCGGCGCCGCGCAGGCCCGCCAGCATCAGGCGCGCGCCGGCCACGTCGCCGGCCTTCAGGAACTGACCCAGCTGCTTGGCGAGATCGTCGAAGTCGATCCCGCGCGACGACAGGAAGATCGCCCGTTCCACCATCACCGCCACCGAGATGATCGACAGCGCGATCAGCACCCAGAGAACCCACTCCGACCCGAGGAGCGTGAAGCTGAGGATCCGTTCTGTCAGGCGCATGCGATCCGAGAAAACTAGCACATCACCGCGCGTCCTCACCTGGTGGCGCGGCCCCGCGCAGAAGCGCGGCTACGACGACCGTCGCATATCCGCCGGCGGGCAGCGCGAAGCGCAGGCGCAGCGCCATCTCGCCGGGCGCGGGCGGATCGTCGTCGGCGACGGGCGGTTCGCCCGGCGTGACGCGCAGGATGACGGGCCGCCGCGTGCCGGGCAGATCGCGCCCGGCGCGCGCGAAGTCGTCGCGCGTGGCGCCGGCGTCGGCGATGGCGCGATCCTCGAGCGCCCGGGCCGGACTGTCGGGCGGCGGCTCCATCGCCCGCCCGCCGGGCATCGGCCCGGTGGGCACGACGGCGCCGGCGTCGACGCGCGCCTGATCGCCGTCGGGATCGGCGCTGACGAACTGGCCGCCGCTGTCGGTCTTTTGCAGCACGTCGCCGGCGCGCACGCGCAGCAGCGGCCCGTCGGCCGCGCGCAGGGCGAGATAGCGGTTGAACACGGCCGACTGCGCCGCCGACAGCAGCAGCGCGCGCTTGCGGTGGTCGCGCTCGCGCCGCTGGCCGCGCAGCAGGGCCAGCCCCACCGCCGCGTTGTCACCGGCGGCGCCGAAGCGCTGCTCGCCGAACAGGTTCGGCACGCCGTCGCTCGCGGCACGCGCCAGTCCCGCGGCGAGCGCGGCGCGCGCGCCGGGCGCCGCCGGGCCGGTCAGCACGACCTCGAATTGGTTGCCGCGCAGGTGCCCGACGCGCAGCTTGTTGCCGTGGCGCCGCGCCGCCAGAACGCGCAGCTCCGGCGTGGCGATGGCCAGCGCGCGCTCCGGGTCGACGCGCGGGACGCTGATCCACTGGCGCGTGGTGGCGTGGCGATCCTTCTGGCCGGCGTAGCCGACGTCGCGCCCGCCGACATCCAGCAGCGCCGCCAGCCGGCGAACGGCCTCCATCGTCGTCAGGTCGCGCTTCTCGATCCACAGATACGTGTGCTCGCCGTCGCCGGACGGTTCATAGGCGGCGATCTCCTCGACGACGAACCGCTCGACCGACGGGACGAAGGTCAGCGCCACGGCGCCAATCAGGGCGACGACCCGCCGGTCGCGCCGCCGCCGCGCGACCCGCCGGTCGCGCCGCCGCCACCGCCGCCGCCGCCTTCGTCGCCGCGCGCGTTGATCATCGCCAGGTACATCTGCGCCGACCGGTTGTGCGGCGCCAGCGCTAGCACCTGCTCCCACTCCTGCGCCGCCTCGGCCAGTCGCCCGAGCGCATAGTACGAGAGCCCAAGGTGCAGCCGTCCCGTGGCGAAGCCGGGATTCTCGGCGCGCACGCGCTCGAACTCGCGCACGGCCGCCTCTAGATCACCGATCTCGCGGTACGTGCTGCCGAGGCGCGTGCGGATGTCGACGAACCCCGGGCACAACGTCAGCGCGCGCTGGTACTCGCGCACGGCGTCCTCGTACAGGCCGACGCCGTGGTACGCGCTGCCGACATCGGCGTGCATGTTGGCGATCTTCCCCTTGGCGAAGGGATCCAGGCTGCGGGGCGCGTTGCGCGACGCCGCCATCGCCGACTGGTAGACGTCCTTGGCCTCGCGGTACTTCCCGAGATCGTTGTACGTCACCGCCAGGTTCAGAGCCGCCTCGGTATAGGCCGGGTTGATGCGCAGCGCCTCCTGGAACATCGCCTCGGCGTCCGAGAGCCGCCCCTGCTGGTGATAGATGACGCCCAGCATGTCATAGACATCGGC
>DATKEU010000553.1:0-16677 GCA_035544495.1 Polyangia bacterium
GCGAGGTTGCCTGTAAAGCCGCATGAAGTACCAGAGGACCAGCGCGGCCTTGATGATCGCCAGGCCCGCCAGCACGGTCACCCGGGGCGCGCGCGGCACGGACAGCGTCGTCGCGCCCAGCTCCAGCGCCGTCAGCGACGCCAGCGCGGCGAACAGCAGCAGCAGCCGGGGAGCCGAGGCGGCGGAGGCGGGCGTGGTCGTCATCGCGCCATCACGCCGCCGGCAGCAGGTACAGCGCGAAGAAGATCGCGACCCAGGCGAAGTCGACGAAGTGCCAGAACAGCGCCGCCACCTCCCAGGTCGCGGGCGAAAGGCGGGGCGCGCGCGCCTGCCCGATCAGCAGCGCGCCCAGGTACACCAGGCCCGCGACCACGTGCGCGCCGTGAAAGCCCGTGATGACGTAGAAGACCGACGCTGGCAGATCGGTCGAAAGGCCGATCCGAGGCACCGCCGACAGCAGGTGCGTGTATTCGACCTCCGCCCCGACGAGAAACGCCAGCCCGGCCAGCACCGTCGCCGCCAGCCACGCGAGCGCCGCCCGCCGGTTGCCGCGCTGGGCGGCCGAGACGGCCAGCGCCACCGTCAAGCTGGACGCCAGCAGCGCGAAGGTCATCGCCGCGGCCAGCGCCAGCGAGAAGCGCTGGTACGGGTCGGGCCAGACGACGGCGCGCGCCCGCAAGGCGCCGTATGCGATCATCAAGCCGCCGAATCCGGCCGCGTCGGTCCCGAGGAAGATCCACATCCCGAGCAGGCCGCGGGGGGGCAGCGCGACGCTCTGTTCAGCGGATCGCATCATCGTCATCGTTACGGATAACACGCACCGCCGGTCTTGACAGCCGGGAAAGACCGAGGAGATTACAGCCCCGACGACGATGGCCGGTCCTTCCCTCGAGCTTCATGACGACGCGCCGGCGCCCGCGCCCGGACGGCCGGGACGCCTGCTGGCCCGTCCGGCGTTCTGGGTCGTCGCCATGGCGGTGCTTTTCGGCGTGCCGCTCGGGCGCTCGCTGTTTCGCCGGGTGCCGCCGGCGGCGCCGGTGCTGGGCGCGGTGCCGGCGTTCACGCTGACCGATCAGACCGGGCGGCCCTTTGGCACCGAACAGTTACGCGGCAAGGTCTGGGTGGCCGATTTCATCTTCACCGCGTGCCCGGAAGCGTGCCCGCTGATGACCCAGCGGATGGGGGACGTGATGCGCCGGGCGCGGCACCTTGGCCCCGACTTTCACCTGGTGTCGATGACGGTGGATCCCGATCGCGACACGCCGGAGAGGCTGGCGGAGTACGGCGCGCGCTTTGGCGCCAACCCGCAGAAGTGGTCGTTCCTGACCGGGCCCATGGACGTCATTCAGACCGCCGTCGTCGACGGGTTCAAGATCGGCCTCGATCGCCATCGCGCGCCGGGCGCGGCGGACGCGGGCGGCGCGCCTTCCTTCTGGGAGATCGTCCACGGCGAGCACCTGGTGCTGGTGGATCGCCAGCTGCGCATTCGCGGCTATTTCCCAGCCACGCCAGAGGGGATCGATCAGCTGATGGAGGCGATCGGTCAGGTGATCAACAGTGCTTGACGCTGCGGGGGCCTCTGACTATACGGACGCCTGGATTTCGCCCTTCGGCCGCCGCGGGGCCCGAACGAACGAGGAGACGACGTCGATGAGCAGAGCAAACGCGTTGATCCTGGCGGCCGGGCTGGCCCTGGCGGCGGCTGCGTGCACGAAGCGCGAGGAAGCACCGGCCCCGCCCGCGTCCGCGACCGCCCCTGCGCCCGCCGCGCCCGCGCCGGGCGCCGCGCCGACCACCGCCGCCGGCACCGGCACGATCAAAGGCGTCGTGAAGCTGAACGGGACCCCACCCGCGGCAAAGCCGATCAAGCGCGAGACCGACCCTTACTGCGCGCGCAAGCAGATGAACGAGGAGGACGTCCTGGTCGGCGCCGGTGGCGCGCTGAAGAACGTCATCGTGCGGATCTCGAAGGGCGTCACCGGTCACTACGATCCGCCGGCGCAGGACGCCACGCTGGACCAGCTGGACTGCATGTACCGGCCGCGCGTGCAGGGCATCATGGCGGGGCAGACCCTGGTCATCAAGAACGGCGACCAGACGCTGCACAACGTGCACAGCTACAAGGGGCCGTCGACGATCTTCAACCAGGCGCAGGTGCCGGGGCTGCCGCCCATGGGCAAGAAGTTCAACGACAGCGGCGACATCATCAAGTTCAAGTGCGACGTCCATCCCTGGATGACCGGGTTCGTATCGGTGACCAACCATCCGTTCTTCGCCGTCACGGGAGACGACGGGACGTTCAGCATCGGCAAGGTGCCTCCCGGCACGTACACGCTGGAAGCCTGGCACGAGCGGTACGGCAGCAAGACGGTGGAGATCACCGTGGCGGCCGACAAACCAACCGAGACCAGCTTCACCTTCGACGCGAAATGAGCCCGCCGCGCGCGACGCACCCTGGTTGTGGCGGCGCGCGCCCGCCGCGCGAATTCAGGCTATAAACACGCCCGTGCTGGCTCATGGTCTCGCCATCGCGACGGCGGTCGCGACCTATCTGCTGATCCTGATCGGCGGGTTGGTGCACGGCACCGGATCCAGCCTGGCCTGCCCGGACTGGCCCACCTGCTACGGCACGCTGATGCCCAGGATGGAGGGCGGCGTGCTGGTCGAGCACAGCCACCGCCTGGCCGCCGGCACGGTGGTGATCCTGACGCTGGCGCTGGCCATCGCCCTTTCGTTCGCCCGGGCGCCCCGGCAGCGGGCGCTGCGCCCGTACGGGTGGCTGGCGTTCGGGCTGGTGATCGTGCAGGCGGTGCTGGGGGGCGTGACCGTGCTGTTGCGCCTGCCGACGCCGGTGTCGACGGCGCACACGGCGACGTCGCTGCTGTTTTTCCTGACGACGCTGTACCTGGCGATCCGTTCGCGTCCGCCGCGGGCCGCGGAGACGCCGCCGCCCGAGCTGCCGGCGACCGCCGTGCGGCTGGCTCTGGCATCGGCGGTGGCGGTGTACGTCCAGATGGTGCTGGGCGGCCTGGTCCGGCACTCGGGCGCGGCCCTGGCGTGCGTCGACCTGCCGCTCTGCCGCGGGTCCATCTGGCCCGACGCGCACCCGACGGTGCTGATCCACGTGCTGCACCGGCTGAACGCGGTCGTCGTCGCCGCGCTGGTGGTGGCGTCTTCCGTCGTGACAGCGCGGGCGGCGCGCCGCCCGCTGGTGCGCGGGCTGGCGCTCTGCGCGCCGCTGCTGGTGCTGATCCAGATCGGCCTCGGCGTGCGGGCGGTGCAGACGTTTCTGGATCTGGCGACCGTCGAGGCGCACCTGGCGGTGGCGACGGCGTTGCTGGCCACGCAGGCGTCGATCGTTCTTCTGGGCCGGCCCGAGGCCGTGCCGCAGCCGGTGCGCCTGCGCTGGTTCGCCGACGTCGTCAGCTTGACCAAGCCGCGCATCACCGGGCTGGTGGTGGCGACGTTCGCCGGCGGCATGTGGCTGGCGCCGGGCACCCTGCCCGCCTGGCGCATCGTCATGACGCTGATCGGGACGGCGCTGGTGGTGTCGGCGTCGAACACGCTGAACATGTACCTCGAGCGCGACGCCGACAGCCTGATGGATCGCACGCGCGGGCGCGCGCTGCCCGAAAAGCGCCTCTCGCCGGAGACCGCGCTGGCCGCCGGCGTGCTGCTGGCGTCGGCCGGCCTGCCCTTGCTGTTCCTGGCGGGCAACGCGCTGACCGGGCTTCTGGCCGCGGTGGCGTTGCTGTCGTACGTCTGGATCTACACGCCGATGAAGCGGACGTCGGCGGTGGCGCTGTTCGTGGGCGCCGTGCCGGGGGCCATCCCGCCGCTCATGGGGTGGACGGCGGCCACGGGACACCTGGACGCGCCGGGGCTGGTGCTGTTCGCGATCCTGTTCCTGTGGCAGATCCCGCATTTTCTGGCCATCGCCATCTACCGGTCGCGTGACTACCAGCAGGCGGGGTTCAAGGTGCTGCCGCTGGCCATCTCGGCGTTCGGGACGCGGCTGCACATCATCACCTTCTCCGTCGGGCTGGTGGTGGCGACGATCCTGCTTCTGCCCATGCACGTCGCCGGCGTGACGTACGAGGTGGCGGCCGCGCTGCTGGGGGCGGTGTTCATCGGCTGGGCCGTGGCGGGACTCCGGCGCGCCGCTGCGGCCCGCTGGGCGCGGTCGCTGTTCCTGATGTCGATCGTCTACCTGACGTTGCTGTTCGTGGCGTTGATCGTCGATCGCACCGTGGCGTGACCATGTCGATGTCCACCTCGGCGTCGGCCCCGTTGTCCGCTGGCGCCGTCGCCGCCGAACCGCGCCTGCGCGTGCGCGACCTGCGCCGCAGCTTCGGCGCGCGCATGGCGCTGGCGGGCGTCAGCTTCGACGTGCGGCCGGGCGAGGTCTTCGGCCTGCTCGGGCCCAACGGCGCAGGCAAGACCACGGCCTTTCGACTGCTGTCGGGCCTGATCCCCGCCGACGCGGGGACGTTCCTGTGGGACGGACAGCCGGTGTCGCCGGAGAGCCGCGCCTACCGCGCCCGCCTCGGCGTCGTGTTTCAGGAGCCCAGCATCGACCTCAAGTTGACCGGGCGCGAGAACCTGCGCCTGGGCGCCGCGCTGTACGGTCTGCCGGGGGCGCTGGCGGCGCGCCGGATCGACGAGGCGCTGGCGTTGATGGCGCTCGGCGACCGCGCCGACGAGCCGGCGCAGCGCTATTCGGGCGGGATGCGCCGGCGCATCGAGATCGCGCGCGTGCTGCTGCACGACCCTGCACTGCTGCTGCTCGACGAGCCGGGGCGCGGCGTCGATCCCGAGGCGTTGCGCCGCATCTGGGATCAGCTGGCGGCGCTGAAGCAGTCGCGCGGGGCCAGCCTGATCGTGACGACTCACCAGCCCGAAGAAGCCGAGCGCTGCGATCGCATCGCGCTGCTCGACGAGGGGGTCATCCGCGCCGCCGGCACGCCCGACGAGCTGCGCGGCCAGGTGGCGGGCGACGTCGTCACCGTGCGTGGCGACGATCCGGCGGAGATCGCCGCCGCCATCCAGCAGCGCCTGCACCTGCCGGCGCGCGTGGTGGACGCCGGCGCCGTCGTCGAGGCGCCGCGCGGACCGGAGATCATCCCGCGCATCGCCGAGCTGTTTCCACCCGGGCGCCTGACCAGCATCGCCACCGCGCGCCCGACGCTGGCCGACGTCTTCGCCAAGCTGACCGGCCGAGGGTTGCAGCCGTGACCGCCGAGGAATCGCCGGTGCCCACGCCACCGCATGGAGGGAGCGCGGGCCTGGCCCGAGCGGAGTCCGTCGCGGGAGGGTCCGCGAACGCACCCAGGTTTCCCGGGAGAATCGTCGCCGCGCTGGTCGGCCGCGACCTGCGCCGGTTCTTCCGCCAGCCGAGCCGCGTGGTGGGCTCGGTCGCGCAGCCGCTGATCCTGTGGGTGGTCCTGGGCGCGGGAATGTCCGGCAGCTTCCGCCTGGCCGGCTGCGGTGAGGTCTCGTACCTGTCGTACTTTTATCCGGGCATCATCGTCCTCACCGTGCTTTTCACCGCGATCTTCTCGACCATCTCGGTGATCGACGATCGCCACCACGGATTTCTGCAGGCCGTGCTGGTCGCGCCGGTGTCGCGCGCGGCGCTGGTCCTCGGCAAGACACTGGGCGGCGTCGCCATCGCGCTGCTGCAGGGGCTGGTGCTGCTGCTGCTGGCGCCGCTGGCCGGGTTTCAGCTGGCGGTGATCGACTGGCCGCAGGTCCTGGGCGCGCTGGCGCTGGCGGCGATCGGCTTCTGCGCGCTGGGGTTCGCGATGGCCTGGTGGATCGATTCAACGCAGGGGTACCACGCCGTGATGAGCGTGGCGCTGATCCCGCTGTGGATGCTCTCGGGCGCCATGTTTCCACCGGCGCCCGACAGCGGCTGGCTGCGGGCCCTGATGATCGCCGATCCGATGACGTACGCCGTCTCCGCGGTCCGGCGCGCCTGCGCCGGTGGCGCGATCGCCGCCGGCGTTCTGCCGGCGACTTCGTCGGCGGCGGTCGACCTCGGCGTCGCGGCCCTGTTCGCGATCGCCGCCGTCACCGCCGCCACCGCGCTTTGCCGGCGGCGCGCCTGATCGTCGGCCGGCGCGAGTCAGCGGCGCTCGGCGCCGGCGCCCCGGGCCAGAAGCTCGCCGACCCCGTCGCGCGCGGGCTTGCCGTCGTGAAGGACGGCGGCCGTCAGGCACGTGATCGGCATGTCGACGCCCAGGCGCTCGGCCAGCGCGCGGGCCGTCTGCGCCGTGCCGATCCCTTCCGCGACGTGGCCCAGGTTGGCGGTGATCGCCCCCAGCGCCTCGCCGCGCGCCAGCGCCAGGCCGACCTGACGGTTGCGCGACAGCTCGCCGGTGCAGGTGAGGACCAGGTCGCCCAGGCCCGCCAGACCGGACAGCGTCAGGGGATGAGCGCCGAGGCGCGCCGCCAGCCGCCCCATCTCGGCCAGGCCGCGCGTGATCAGCGCGGCGCGCGCGTTATTGCCGAAGCCGAACCCGTCGCAGCAACCGACCGCGATGGCGATGACGTTCTTGAGCGCGCCGCCCACGGCGACGCCGGTGACGTCGTCGCTGGTGTAGATGCGAAGGCGCTCGCTACCCAGGCACGCCTGCACCAGCTCGGCGGCGCGGGCGTCGCGCGACGCCGCCACCGCGGCGGCGGGCAGGCCGCGCGCGATCTCCTGCGCGAACGTCGGCCCCGATAGCAGCACGACGGGCGTGCCGGGCGCGGCGTCCGCGATCACGCGATCCATGGTGTGGCCGGTGCCGGGTTCCAGGCCCTTCGCGGCGCAGACCACGACGGCCGACGGTTCGAGCGCGGCGCGCGCCGACGCCAGCGCCGCGCGCACGGTCTCGGAGGGGATGGCGACGACGACGAGCGCGCGGCCGACCACGGCCTCCGTGAGGTCGGCCGTCACGCGGATCGCGGGCGGCAAGACGTGGCCGGGCAGGCTGCGGGCCGCGCGGCGATCGCGCGCCAGCGCCTCGGCGGCGGCTCGATCGGCCTCCCACAACGCCATGTCGTAGCCGGCGTCGGACAGCAGCGACGCCAGCACCGACCCCCACGCTCCGCCCCCGAGGACCGCGATCTTCATCGGCGCTGACTATGCCGCATCCGCTCTCGCAAGGCTGCCGTCGATCTGACGGGGGCGTGGTTCGCTGCCGCTCACACGCCCCCGGCCCCCCCTCGCTGCGCCCAGCGAAGCTGGGCTACGCTCGCCCCGGCCGCGCAGGTGGTGATTAGCGCAAGCGCTATTCGGCGACGCGGACGGTGTTGCGGCCGGCGTTCTTGGCGGCGAAGAGGGCGCGGTCGGCGGCGGCGAGGACGACGGCGGGATCGGCGCCGTCGTCGGGAAAGGAGGCGACGCCGAGGGAGATCGTCAGCCTGCCGGCCGGCTGCGTGTTTCCGAACTCGAAGGGGAACTCGGCGACGTGGGCGCAGATCCGCTCCGCGACCTCGCGGGCCGCGGCCTTGCCGACGTCCAGCAGGATGATCGCGAACTCCTCGCCGCCGTAGCGGGCGACGACGTCGTTGGCGCGCCGGCCGTGCTGCAGGATCTTCGAGACGCCGCGAAGCGCGTTGTCGCCGGCCAGGTGCCCGTGGCGATCGTTGTAGATCTTGAAGTGATCGACGTCGATCATCAGCACCGACAGCGGCAGCCCGGTGCGGTTGCTGCGCTCCATCTCCAGCGACAGGCGGTCGCGCAGGTGCCGGTGGTTGTAGATGCCGGTCAGGCCGTCGGTGATGGCCAGCTCCGACAGGCGCGTGTTCACCGCCTCCAGCTCCCGCGTGCGGGCGGCGACCTTCGCTTCCAGCGATTCGTTCAGCGTGGCCAGCTCTTCGTTCTTGCTCCGCAGCTCCAGCAGCAGCTCCTGCCGCTCGCGCTCCAGGCGGAAGCGTGACAGCAGGTTCTGGATGGTCAGGCGCAGGTCGGGCTCGTCCCACGGCTTGGGGATGTACTGGTCCAGGCCGGCGCGGTTGATGGCGTAGACCACGGCGTCGAGGCCGGCCTGTCCGGTCAGCAGGATCTTCACCGTCTTCGGGCTGCGCCGATGAACCTCCTCCAGAAGCTCGACGCCCTTCATGCCGGGCATGATCTGATCGGCGATCACCACCGCGACCTGCTCGCCCTCGTGCTGCAGGTCCTCGATCAGCTCCAGCGCCTCGCGCGCGTTCTTGGCCACGGCGATGTCGCACTCGCCGCCGAAACGCGCGGACAGCTGCTGGCGCAGGGCCGCCAGGATGCCCTCCTCGTCGTCGACGCACAGGATGTGCTCGCGCAGGACCGACGTCGTCAAGCCTTGTCCCCGGTGGTGGGCTTTGGCGAGGGCGGCGTTCCGAGCGGCGGCGTATCGAGCGTCATGACGATGGGCGCGGGGGTCGCGATCGGTCCATCAATGGGGAGACGCACTTCGAAGCGCGTTGTTCCCGGCCGGCTGGTCACGCTGATGCGCCCGCCGTGCTTCTCGACGATGCGCGCGGCGATCGACAGGCCGAGGCCCGTGCCCTCACCCTTGCCTTTGGTTGTGAAAAAAGGCTCGAAGATTCGCGACAACATCTCGTGTGGAATCCCCGGCCCGGAATCCTGTATCGCCACTTTCACTTCCCCGTCCTCGACCGTCGTCTCGATCACCAGCTCCCCGCTGTCACCCATGGCCTGAACCGAGTTGTGGATAAGGTTTGTCCACACCTGATTCAGTTCACCGACATATGCGGATATCTGCGGAATTTTTCCGTAAGAGCGCTTTACATTAATCCCGTTCTCGCCGGACTTCAACTGGTGAGCGAGGATCACGAGAGTATCCTCGATGCCCGCGTGAACGTCGACGCGCTCCAGCGGCGCCTCGTCGAGGCGCGAGTAGCGTTTGAGGGCGCCGACGATGCGGCGGATGGCGCCGATCGCCGTGCGGATCGTCCCCGACGTGCGCGCGAGAAACGCCACCTCGCGCAGATAGGCGCCGAGCGGCGCCAGATCCTTGTCCTCGGCCAGCTCGACCAGGTGCTCGGCCAGGTTCTCGCCCATCTCGCCCATCTCGCCCAGCATCGTCGCCGCCGCGTCGGCGCCCTCGCGCCCAGCCAGCACCACCTTCAGGCGGCGCACGCGCTGGCGCGACTCCAGCGTCGACGACAGGGGCGCGGTCTCCATGGCCGGCAGCAGGCCGTCGATGATGTCGAAGTAACCCTTCATCGCCGCCGGCGACAGCTTCAGCTTGTACAGCGCGGCCGCGCAATGGCCGAGGCGTTTCACCGTCTCCGACAGCGCGTCGACCAGACCCTGGACCGCGGCCGCCGGCGAGTTCACCTCGTGCGCGATGCCGGCCACCAGCATGCCCAGGCCGGCCATCCGCTCGGAGTGGATCAGCTGGCCCTGCGCCGTCCCCAGCGCCTGCAAGGTCCGCTCGATCTCCTCCTTCGCGGTCTCGAGCTGCGCCGTCCGCTCGCGGACCTTGCGTTCGAGGTTGTCGCTGAACGCGCGCACCTCGGAGTAGAGCCGGGCGTTCTCGATCGCCGACGCGGTCTGGTCGGCGAACGTCACCAGGAGGCGCAGGTCGGCCTCGCCGAACGGCTCGTCGTCGAGGCGGCCCACCATCAGCACGCCGACGATGCGCTCCTTGAGCGCCAGCGGCGCCGCGATCAGCGGGCCGTAGAGGCCCGCCGCGTTCGCCACCTCCATCAGCTGGGGATCGGCCCCCACCGACGGCGTCCGCCGCGGATGACCCAGCGCCGCCACCACGTCGGCCAGCGGCGCCACCAGGCGTCCGACCGTCTCGCCGGCCACGGCGCGCACGACGAACTTCTTCTTCGGACCGTCGATGGCCAGGGCCAGCGCGGCGGTCTTTCCCCTCAGCACTGCCAGGGCCTCGCTGACCACGGAGCGCAGCACCTTGTCGAGATCGACGACCGAGCTGATGGCACGCCCGACCTGGTGCACGGTGACCAGCTCGCGCACGCGGGCCGCCAGGCCCTCCTGGTTCTCTTTCAGGCTGCGGGTCATCACCCGGAACGCCTCCGCGACGTCGCCGATCTCGTCGTCGCTGTCGACGGCGATCCGGGTGTCGAGATCGCCACGCGCCACCGACAGCGCGCCGGCGTGCAGGTTCTGCAGCGGCCGGGTCAGGCGCCGCGCCAGCTCGGCCCCGAGGCCGATGGCCAGCAGCAGCGCCGAGATCGCGCCCAGGAACAGCGTGGTGGCGGCGCGCCGGCGCGCCGACGCCAGCGGCTCGCGATCGACCGCCACGGCCAGCAAGCCCACGCGCTGGCCGCTGGCGTCCTGCAGCTGCCCGAAGGCCACCGAATAGGAATGCCCGCCGATGTCCACCGGCAGCACCGGCATGGTCACCGAGAGATCCTTGCCCAGCACCTCGGGCGGCGCCTGCGGCGGCGACAGGCGGGCGCCGGTTGACGCCATGAAGGTCGACGCGCTGGGCTCGCCGTCGCGGTACATGATCACCTCGCGCCCGGCGCCCAGCGCCGCCTTCAGGCGATCGGCCAGCGGCCCGTCGACGCGCATCGAGACCACCGCCGCGCCCAGGATGCGCAGCGCGGGATCGACCATCGGCTCCGCCGCGCGCACCACCAGCTCGGCGCCGCTCGGGCCCACCGGCTCGACGCTGACGGTGCGCTCGTAGGCCAGCGCGCGCACGATCAGCGGCGCGCCGGGCGCGGGCGGCGCGCTCTTGCGTGAGGTCTCGGCGGCGGCGGCGTCGGCGCACGTCCCGGCCGAGCAGCGCGCCACCACGCGCCCGACGGCGTCGGTCAGGTCCACCTGCACGGGAACGGCGCCGCCGGACAGCGAGGCCAGCCGCTCGCGCACGTCGGCCGGCTTGCCCGCCAGCGCGCGCAGCAGCGGGGCATCGGCGGCCACGTCGGCGGCCCGGCGCGCCACCGTCTGCACCTGCTGCAGGAACAGCCCGCGCGCCACTTGCAGGCCGCGCAGCGCCTCGAAGGCGACGCCCTGCTCGACGCTGGCGAAGATGAGCGCGATGGCCACCGCCGAGACGGCGATCACCGGCGCCAGCGTCGCGACCACCAGGATCGTGGTGATGCGCCGGCGCAGGCCGTGGCGGCGCATGGGCGCCAGCGCCGCCAGCGACGACGACGAGGACGTGGCGCGCACCGGCAGGAAGATCCCGGAGAGGCGATACAGGCCCGACGCGCGCAGATTGGGGCTGGACCGTCCCGGCTTGCTGCCCTCGACCTGGGCGCGGGCGACCGGCGTCCGGGCGCGTCCGCGATCGGCCGCCGTGCCGATGACGGGGCTGATGTCGCGCAACGTGTCCCGGCCTTGATCCGCCAGGCCGACCAGCGGGCTCAGCGTGCGATCCGTCTGTTTCTCGAGGGGATTCGACGGCGCGTCCGGCTGGTCCGGGCCTGAGCCGGCCGCGCGGGCGCGACCGTCGTCGCCCTCGCGCGGGCCGTCCTTGCGCTCGGTCTTCATCGCGCCCGCTCCGCGAAGCGGTAGAGGCCCATCGCCGATGGCTGCACCACCAGGCCGCTGATCGCGCTGCGCACGGCGAAGACCACCTTCGAATGCGCCAGCGGCACCCAGGGAACGTCGGCCGCCAGGATCGCCTGGGCCTGCCAGTAAAGCCGCTCGCGTTCGGTTCGATCGGTGGTCCGCTGGGCGACCCCGATGACGTCGTGAAACCAGGCGCTGCTGTAAAACGCGATGTTCGATGGGCGCTGGCCGGTGGTGTTGTCGGAGTCGAGCAAGCTGTAAAGAACATTATCCGGATCGCCGTTCTCGTTGAACCAGCCGTCCAGGGCCAGGTCGTGCTCGCCCGCCCACAGGGCGCGCTGGTGCTCGGCGGGATCGGCCAGGATGACCTCGACGGGCAGGCCCACCTCCTGCAGGCACGTCTTGATGATCATCGCCACCCGGTCGGGCGCCGGCATGTACGGGCGCGGCGCCGACGGCGCGAACAGGCGCAGCGGCGGGCCGTGATAGCCGCCGTTGAACACCTCGCCGATGATCTTGCGCGCCCGCGCCGGATCATAGGGATAGGCAATGACGTCCGATCGCGCGCCCCAGACGTTGGGCGGCAGCGGCCCGACGGCGGGGATCCCCAGCTCTTGATACACCAGCTTGACCAGCGCCTCGCGCCGGATGGCGTGGGCGATCGCGCGGCGCAGGCGGCCGTCGTTCAGCGGGCGCCGCTGGGTGTTCATCGCCAGGTACGAGACCAGCGCGGCAGGCGCGGTCTCGAGGCGCAGCGCCGGGTGAAGGCGCACGATCGGGAGATCGTCGGGATCCAGCTGCTGGATGACGTCGGCGGCGGACGACTCCAGCGCCTGCATGCGCTGCCGGACGTCGGGCATCGCCAGCAGGACCAGGTATTGAATGCGCGCCGGCCGATCCCAGTAGGTCGGGTTGCGTTCCAGCGTGATGCGATCGCCGGGGATCCATTCGACGAAGCGATAGGCGCCGGTGCCGACCGGGTGGCGGCCGAAATTCGCGCCCAGGCGCCGCACCGCCGTCGGCGAGACGATGGCCGCCGGGCCGAGGGCCAGGTTGGCCAGGAAAGGCGCGTACGGGCGATCGATCTGGAACTGCACGCGCAGCGGGGCCAGCGCGACGACGCGGCGGATGTTGTGGAAGACCCGCGTCCAGGCGAAGTCGGCCTCGTGCGCCGGATGATCGGGGACGATCTGGCGTTCGAACGAGAAGACGACGGCGTCGGCGTCGAATGGTGTCCCGTCCTGGAAGGTGACGTTGGGGCGCAGCTCGAACGTCCAGGCGGTCCCGCTCTCGCTGATGGACCAGGACGTCGCCAGGTCGGGCTCGGGTTCCAGTCGGCCGGCGGTGAAACGCACCAGGCGGCCGAAGACCTGCTCCGCCACCTCCAGCGATTCGATGTCGGTGGCGCGCGCCGGATCCAGGTTCACGGCATCGGCCGGACGCGCCACCACCAGACGATCGGCGGACTGGGTCGGCGCCGGCTGTCCGAAGGGGAGCATGTCCTGACAGCCACCCGTGGCCCCGGCGAGAAGACCGCCCAGCACGGCCAGGGCGCGCGTCGCGGTCGTGGCGGTCGCCCGCGCCTTCATGGCGGCGAGCCTCCGCGCCGCGGCGGCAGGCGGATGCGGATCTCGCGCTGCTCGAGCCCGTCCACGCGCCGCAGGTCGGCGGCGACGCCCCCGTAATCGTCGGGCGAGACGCGCATGATGGGAACGGCGGCCTCGCGCCGCAAGATCAGCACCTCGGGCGAGCCGGGGCGCGCGCTCCGTTCCTCGACGAAGCGATAGCCGCCCTTGCGCGCCACCACTCCGGCGGCGCCTTCGACCGGCGGCGCGTCCACGGTCGCGGCGCGCGGCAGCTGCACGGTCGCCGTCAAACGAAACGGAACGTCGAAGCCCATCAGGAGGGTGGTGTGGCGGCTGGGCTCGACGGCGAAACGCCGCCCGGGCTGCGAGCGGAAGAACGTCGGCGCCAGCGTCAGCTCGCGATCGCCGCGCAGCCCGAAGTTGGCGCTGACGAACGAGTAGCGCACGCGCACGCCGCCCGTCTCGGCCGCCGGCGGCGCGCCCGACGTCACCGGCGCCCGCGCGTCGTGGTCCCGGTCGCTGGCCCCGCCCGCGCCCAGGAAATCGACCTCCAGCTCTTGCAGGCGCGCGCCGGGGAAGTTGGCGCCCAGCCAGCGCTGCTCGAAGTCCTGGCGCAGCTTGCCGCGATCGGCGCCCATGCGGTCGACGAGCTCCGCCCACTCCAGCGCGGGCCAGCCGGTCAGCTGTTCCGTGGCCAGCGCCTGCGCGCTGCCGTCTTCGTCGAGGCGAACGGTCATGTCGATGATCCGCTGGTCGGGGACGCCGTGGCTCTCGGCGCGACCCAGCGTGCCGGTCGCGAGCGACACCGTGAAGGCGCCGTCCAGGTGCGGGGGAAGATACCCGAAAGAGGCGTGCTTGAGACGAACATCGGCGAAGATCGCCGGTGCGCCGCCGCCGGGCACGCCGCTCCCGCCGCCGGCGGAGATGTCGAACGCCACCAGGGGATCCGCGAAGTCCTCCAGCTCGGGCGCCGCCGGCTGGGCGCGCGCGTCGCCGGTCAAAAGCGAGCGCGCCAGGACCGCGTGGGCGGGCACGCCCAGCTCGCGCGCGAGCGCCAGGACCAGGCCCAGGCGGTTGCCGCGCCCGCGCGCCAGCGCCAGCGGGGCGGCGTCGCGCAGATCCTCCGCCGATTCGATGTGGCTGGTGACCCAGGCGACGATGGCGGCGGCGCGGACGCGCGGCCCGTCGCCTGATCGGGCGATCGCCGACGCCAGCGTGGCGGCCAGCGCGCGCAGCGCCGGAGACGCGCGCGTCGTTCCGTAGGTCTGCTCGCGCAGGAAGCGCGCCCACGCCTGCCAGGACACGCCGCTCGAGACGCGCACCGACGGGACGTATTCGATGGGCGGCACCGACGCGCGCTCGGCGAACAGCTGCGGCACCTGCTCGGCCCGGAACGTCGTCACCACGGAACCGCCGGGGCCGGCGCCGGGCTGGCCAGCCGGCGCGCCGGCGCGCCGATCGATCTCCAGGGCCAGCGCCGGCGGCGTGACGAGGATGAGCTCGCTGCGATCCAGCGGCGCGTCGAACGACTGGAAATAGAAGCGATCGCCGAGAAAACCGCCCGGGAACGCGTCCGACGCGGGCTTGCTCTCCAGCGTCTCCCACTCGAGGAAGTCGCCGATGGCGAGATCGGCCGCCGAGATCGACTCCTTGCCGGCAACCACCTCGGCGTCGCGCGTGCTGCCGTCGGGCTTGTGCGTGCGCAGGAGCAGGACCTCGGCGTCGGCGGGGACGTTGACCTCGCCCCAGTGATCGATCGCCTCCTTGCTTTGCAGGAGCACGATGGTGTGGGTCAGCGTCATCTGCTCGCCGCTCGGCAGGACGCGGGCCACGCTGCGATCCAGGATCACCACCGCGGGCGCGTCGTAGCGGCGCCCGGACTGGCGAAACCCGGCGATGACCGCGGCGCCGTCCAGGCGGTAGGCGTCGAGCGGCAGCGCCACGCCGGCGGCGCGGGCGGCGCGCCGGACCTCCTCGGCGCTGGGGTGTCGCGCGGCGAGATCGGCCAGCGTCTGGCGAGCGGCGTCCCCCTGCCCCGCCGCCATCAGCGCGTCGCCGAGCTGGATGCGCAGGCGCGCGTCGCGCGGGGCCCGCGCGGTCAGCTCCGTCAGCTCGGCGACGGCGGCGCGGGCGTCGCCAGCGGCGACCAGCAGAGCGGCGATCTGCGCGCGAAGGTCATCGGCGCGCGCGGTCAGCGGCACCGACCCGCGCAGCCAGGCCAGAGCGCCCGCGCGATCGCCGCGCGCGCGCAGGCGATCGGCGCGCCCATCGATCTCCGAATCGCAGCCGGAGAGGCGCCCGACAGCGGCGTCGCGGGCGCGCAGATCGCGGCGCTGCTCGGCGCGCCGGAACAGCGCCTCCCCGACGGCGCAGGCGTCACGCCCGCGCGCCAGCGCCTTCTCCGCCGCGCGATCCAGGGCCTGGTCGGCGTCCAGCTCCAGGCCGCGGGCGTTGAGGGCCGCCGCCAGCGTCAGCTCCGGAGCGCTCCAGTCGGGCGCGGCGCGCAGGGCGGCGCGGGCGTCCGCGATGGCCTCGCGCGGGCGGTCATCTTCCAGCTCCAGCGCGGCCAGCGCGGCAAAAGCGCGCGCCATCTGCGCATCGACGGTGACCGCGCGGCGCAGGAAGGCCCGGGCGGCGTCGCGCGCGAAGCTGGGCGGGCGCGTCGGGTCCTCCTCCGCGATGGCGCCCGCCAGCGCCAGCCCGACGGCGAAGCGCGGAGAGCGACCGAGGCGTTCGGCGGCGACGGCGGCGGTGTCGGCGTCACCCACGCGGTCGGCGACGAATGCCTGCGCGTACGCGGTCAGCAGGGACGCGACGGGCGCGCCGGCCGGTGAAACGGGCGGCGGCACGAACGCGGGCCGGGACCCCAGGACCGTGGCCACGGACGCGGGCGCCGCCGCCGGGCGGGGATCGATGAAGTGGACGGCGGGACCACCGTGCGCCCGCAACACCAGCAGCGACAGCTCGGCCTCGAGGCCCGCGAGCCCGACACGCAGCTCGATGGTGTGGCGGCCCTGGGCCAGTCCCAGCCCGGTCGCCGTCACCGTCGGACCGTTACCCAGCTCCGACCCGTGGCGCTGCCAGGCTCCGCCGTCGACGCGAAGGCGCGCCTCGCCGGCAAAGTCCAGCACCAGATCAAAGGTGCCGCCGCCGTCGACGTCGATGGCCGCCCGCACGGTCTGCACGCCCGCGTTGCCGTCCCACGACGACAGCGACAGGCGGCATCCGGCCGCCGTCGCCGCGCGCCACGACGGCGGGGCCGCCGGGGCGGAGTCCGCTCGGTCGAGATCTACGTGCGGCAAGCGGCCGACGGCGCCGGCCTGGAAAACCTGGCGCGCGCACCCGGCGGTCTCGGCGGCTCGCGCCAGCAGCTCCGGATCGCGGCGCCGGCGGGCCGCCCGATCGCCGAGGCGCGCCAGCTCCAGCTGGGCCGTCCAGGGGAGCTGATCCCGCGGCAGCGCCAGCAGCCGATCCTCGACGGCGCGGTTGTCGGCGTTGTCGGGCACGTCTTGCATCAGGGCCACGAGGCGCCCCGCCGCCACCGGCGCCAGCGCGTCGGCCCAGCGATCGGCTTCACCGCCGCCCGCGTCGGCCACCGCCGCCACC